>JAQBNG010000051.1 GCA_028288675.1 Flavisolibacter sp.
CCTTTATATAGAATTAATCCCCAAAAATAGCAAAAGACAAAAGCTAAATGCCTGCACCCGGAAGCCCTTCGGCAACCGTATAAGGAATATTACCAGCAGCATCTATCTAATACTATTTTTTGTGGAACTCATCATTTAAATATACTCTCGCTGCCTAAGCTGATGTGTTCCTACACCGTCAGCCTGAAAGAACTACGTGTAATCTGTAGGAAACAAACATCTGAAAGGAAATGGTTATGGATTTTTAAATCCATAACCATTTCCTTCTTAAAAAATATCTGTAGCTTTTTTGATTATAATAATAACTCCAATTCCAATTAACCCAATCTTGATATATATCTTTTTCAATCTTTTAGGCTTTTGGCGCTCTGAAAAAATTTGACTAATAAGAGCATAAATTCCCAATATGCATATAACAATGATTATGACACTTAAAATATTACTCGCCATCGCTTTTCGTTTTTAAAAATAATCAAAGAAGCTCTTGATTGCTACCCCCACATACAATCTATAAAATCATAAACAGCAACCGCAGCTCCAAAATAGCTTAAGTACCTTGTTGCCAACTTACCAACAGCTGATATTAGAGCACGTTTAGTGGAAAATCTATCGAACCAAGATTCGTAAAGGGTCTCAATACCTAGTGCTTGCATAGCACATCCAAATGTTGTGTTTTCCCTTGTGTTAGATTGTGCTTCTGTTTGACTCGCTGGAATGCCTTTCTTCACATCCATTTCGAGAACGAGACTTGCGCAATGAATATATAAGTATTCATTTGTCCCAAAGTCTTGTGTAAAATCCAATCCCAATGCTGCTAAGTATTCCCTTGCAGCATCAGCCAGAGGTTGCGTGTGTGTTTGGGCTGAATTTTCAGCTGCTGTATTTACAGCAGATACCGTCTGTCCGTATGACATAATTATGATGTCATTACGGTTACCGACAACATTACCATAAACTGCATTTGCAAGCAAATCAGCTTTAGGTTGATCTCTTTGAAATCGTTCTATAGCTGATATATATGCCCGCCCGGGTCGCTAACAACATTACCACATCTTGATGAGATATCAATTCCTTGTGCCCAAAGTTCATTTATGCCAAAAAAGGAAGTAATAAGAAATAATAATACTTTTTTCATTTTTGCTAATTTTTCTGCCTACTCTATTCAATATTCCGGTTTTCGGCGATTTAATTTTTTAAACCCGTAGCAATTGGCCAATTGATAAAGCAAATATAAAACGCCAAAATACCGTTCAGAGGTAGAAAATCATCCCCTTTACCCATGTATTTTTCTCTCGCCGACAGTAGAAAAACCTTCCACTCAAAGAGCTTATTTCCCCCAAACTTAGGAGAAATTTATACTGGCCGGAGGGAGATTTTTCTCCCCTTCCCTTTAGCTAAATTGACTGGTATTATTTTTTAACTTTTGTTGATTTTCTGCATCGGTTTTACTTTAGTTTGTGTCTTTAGAGCTAACTAATTATTGAAACCTAAAAGTCACCATCATGAATTTTGAAACCGTGCGCATCGGCCTTGTGGAAAATCACCTTCTATTTCGCCAAACCTTAGCGCATTTCCTTACCCAATCCGGATCGTTTAACGTTGTTCTTGAAGCCGGCCATGGTTAGGAATTACAAGAGCTGATGCAAAAAGAGACCGGGACGCAAATCCTGCTGCTCGACCTTGCCATGCCTGTTATGGATGGATTTGAAACATTGGAATGGCTGCAGCGGCAACACCCTCACTTGCCAGTAATTATACTTACCGACCGGGAAACCGACCTGACTATGAAAAGGCTGGCTCAGTTGGGTGCCAGGTGTTTTTTAAAGAAAAATACCTGTACCAAAGAATTGACTAAAGCGGTGTTCCGCGTTTTGGAAGATGGCTATTATTTTGCCGATACGGCCTCCCCCAATCTCCTGTTAGCCATGTACAAAGAAGACGGCAAACAGAGTGATATAAAGCCCTGCCTCTCCGAAAAAGAATGGCGTTTTTTAAAACTGGCAGCCACCGATATGACGTATGAGCAGATTGCATTTGAATTAAATGTTTCTACCCGTTGCGTAGATAAAACAAGGAATGGGCTTTTTGAAAAGATGAATGTAAAAAACCGTGCAGCCATGACACTAAAAGCCATTAGTAATGGAATTGTGCAAACCGCAGCATAGGTGGCAGATTTATTAAATGAGTCTCCGCAAAGTAGCTCACCTGAAAAATTTTATCGTGGAATTAATTGTGTGAATGTGCTCTCTTTTCATAAGCCGATGCGTCCCCGCGTCAGTCTGAAAAAACGAAGTGTTATCTGCAGGAGACATATCGGAAAAAGGCTCATCCTCTTACGTAGAGGTGATCGCACTCACCTCATAAACCGGGCTAAATAAATACAATCGTTTCGTTGCTATCTCTACGCACCGGAACCGTTTCCGCATCTTCTCTCCTTTTTTAAAAACCCGTCCATCATGCGTTTTAAACAAAGCGCCTTCAGGCAGGCTTTCCACAAACAGCGAAGCACCATTTTTTTCATCATAAGCCTTTAATGTCCGCAGCAAAACTTCATCGGCACAACTTGATGCGGCAGGATTATGCAACGATTGCATCAACACTGTTTTAATGTCTTGCGGAAAAATATCATGCTCAATAAACTGCGCCAGTAGTTGCCCGAATGTCGCCTTCCATTCCTTACCATGCGAAGCCACTTTATTACCCCACTTTTCAAACGTTAGCAAGTGCGCCAGCTCGTGTAACAGCGTAATCAAAAAAGAGTACTTGTTTAAATTTCCATTCACGCTGATGCGGTGCGTTTGTGTACCTATCCGGTGACGGTAATCGCCCAAAATACTTTTGCGTTCACGGGCTACTGTTAGGTGTACTTTATGGGCTTGCAGATAATGAAGAACTGCGTCGTAAGTGCCCGGTGGCAGGTAATCCTGCAGCGTAGAAATGGGTGCTTGCTTCTTACTCATTAGGCTTCTGACGCAGCATACGGGTTAAAAGAGAAACTTCCAAAAACGTATAAACAAGGTAAAGTCCCATGCAGATAAACAGGCCCCCTTTATTCAGCTCTTTTTTATAAATGGCGATATAAATACCAGCGGCAATAATTGTAAGAAACATTTTTACCATGATACTGCCATTGATTGAGCGCATAAAAGCATGAGGGTTTTTTGCCTGCAACCCTTTCTTAGCAATAAGAAAGGAGATAAATGTAATTGCAAATAAAAACAAATTTCCTATGATCAAAACCTGGCTATCTATTCCCCAGGCTTCCCATCTTTTTCTAAAAACTATAAACAGTGTATTTAAAATTATAAACAACAAAAGCAAGGGACTTAACTTATTTCTACCCATTATTCTATTTCTTTTTCGACGTTTCTTTTATCAACTTATAAATCATAACACTTACCACTAAAAGTGGTAATAGCCAAACGAGCAGCGGAAAGGAAAACCTCAACCACTTATCGGCATGGTAACCTGCAAAAACAGCTATACCCAACGACACCAGTATCTGGGCACCTAACCCAGCATACCGCATCACATCATTGCCTGCATTATTTTGCTTTTGCATGAAGTACCTCTCCTTCGTTCATCTGCACAACATTTGTACTAATGGTCATAATGCTTTGACCGTTGAAAGTCGCACCAGATTCAACTTGTAAACTGATTGCGGTAATGTTTCCCTGTACGTTGCTTTTAACACGTAACTGCGCCTGTTCTTTTACATTGATGTTGCCGGTTACTTTACCCGTAATATCGGCCTGGGTGCCCTGTATATTACCCTCTACAAAACCGGTTGGTCCTACTACGATTTTAGCATTGCTCGTAACATTGCCATGAATGGTGCCATCGATGCGAAGATCATTATCGCTTTGTACGTCGCCTTTTAAAACTGTGCCTGCACTAATTAAGGTAGCACTGTTGCTAATGAATTTTTCGGTGGAATCGGATTTTTCTTTATTAAACATATAGTGGTTTTAGAACTTAAGATACGATACCCAAATTCCAAAATACAAAAGACAAATTTCAAACGGAACTTTTAAATTGAATCCGCTATTGTTTTTGTTATTTGACATTTGTTGCTTGTTATTTACCCTTTGCTTTTAATCATTTACTTCATCTTTTGGCAATTGTATTGAAGTGGTATCCAGTTGTACTTCGGCATCCCCGGCAAATACTTTCCGTATCGAATTCACATACCGGGTTTGTATTGCTACTTGCTTTTCCAAAGAGTCGGTCATATATTTTAGCTGCCTGTACTCCCTGTCTACTTTTGCGCTTCCGTAGCCGGGAATGTAATACTTAACCGGCGTAAATACAATTAGGGCCACGGTAAGCCCTACCAGCAAAACAAAAATGCTGCTCAAGGCCACATATACGCTAAACCTCGAAAGCTTAAAGGTTACCACTTCTTCGTACGTATCGTCATTCATCACCACCAGCCGGTACCGGTTGCGCAACCGCTTTAAAGTACCGCCTGCATCAAGTTTCGCCATAAAATTAATTGTCCGGCTAAAATATAGAAAATAACTAACTCATACCCATAGCGGTAGACGGAGAGAATCAGCACAAGGAAATACTCAAAACGGTTTTTTGATTAAATTTTTTGAACCCAGCTTACGTATTTCATAGCATCGTCTGTTGCGTCGCACACTTATACGTTTTTATCGCTGTTCAGCGATTTAGACTTTCTCATTCTATGCGCCACTCCCCCTTTATAGGCGGGAGTGCGGTGAGGTGCGAAGCTGAATCAAATAATTGTCTTCGGTTTATACTAAAATCTTTGTATTTCTGTTATTATCCCTTTAGTTTGCCACGTAATGAAAGTGAGAAGTCATATTTATCCTCTGCTTGCTGCCATCCTGTTGATAGTCCTTGCACAAATAGCGCAGGCGCAACCGGGCTTTAAAGTAGATATTAAAAAACCAAAGCCTTACGAGGAACGTCTTCTAAAAGCCGAAAAAACCGGCGACGGTAAGCTGAAAGCGCCAAAGCGCATCATGCAAAATCTCACTACCCGCTTTAATTATTACTTCAACGCAAATAATAAGTTCAACGAAGTACTTGACCGTGCCAAGGCACAGCATATAGATGATTTCTCGCAACTCCTCTCCTTTTATAATTATTCATTGGATGGTACGGCAGCCGACAGCGCCCAGCTAGATTCTATAATTTATAAAGCCCGGACCGGTATTCTTAACCATGACCTTCGTAGCGAATGGCTGGATGAACTCTATCTTTTATGGGGCGCATCTTTTCATTTAGAGAAAAAACTGGATTCTGCTTACCTGATGTTCCAGTTCATTAATTACGCGTATGCCCCGCAGGACGAGGATGGTTTTTACAAATTCATCGGCACCCGCACCGAAGGCGCACAGGAACTAAGCATCGCCACCAAAGAAGATAAAAAATTTTTATACAGCAATACCTTCAGCCGCAACAATGCTTTTATCTGGCAAATACGAACGCTGGTTGAACTGGAAAATTTCACAGCCGCAGGTAGTTTGATCACCACATTAAAAAGAGACCCGGCTTTTCCTAAAAGATTGGACAAGGACCTGGAAGAAGCAGAAGCTTATTGGTATTACAAACAACAGCGTTGGGACAGTGCCGCTTTGCATTTATTAGTGGCGATAGAAGGCGCTGATAACAAGCGTGAAAAAGCAAGATGGAATTATTTAGCAGCGCAATTGATGGAAAGAACCGGCCAACTAGAGGAAGCTACCAGGCTTTATACTAAAGCCATTTCGCAAACGCCTGACCCGGTGATGGAAGTGTATGCCCGCTTAAACTTAGTGCGCATTAATAAAGAAGGTGGCGAAAATTCGGTGGATAAAAACGTAGCCGAACTGTTGAAAATGGCTAAGCGTGATAAGTATGAAGAGTACCGCGATATTATCTACTACATGGCGGCACAAATGGAAATGGAGCGTAACAATATTAGTGCTGCGCAGGAACTCCTAATTAAAGGATCTAAATATAACAATGGTAATCTTGCTTCGCGTAGCAAAGCCTTTTTGCAAATAGCCGATGTTTCTTTTGAACAGAAAAAATACCCGCAGGCTGCCTCTTTTTACGACAGCATCCAGGTTAATGATTTGGCGGAGGCCGATGCGCAAAGGGTTTTTCAAAGAAAGGGGCCACTACAAAAAATCGTTCTTAGCTCAGGTGTCATTTCCAGGCAGGATAGCCTGCAACGTATTGCGGCAATGCCCGAAGCAGAAAGAGAAGACTTCATTAAAAAATTAGTAAAAACGCTACGTAAGCAACAAGGCCTGAGAGACGAAGGAGCACCAACTGCTGGAAACCTGCCAGTAAATAATCCTCCAACAGAATTATTTTCTACACAGGCAAAAGGTGAATGGTATTTCTATAACACCACCTCAAAAGCAAGGGGTGCGGGAGAATTTAAACAGGCCTGGGGTAATCGTCCCAACGTTGATAATTGGAGGCGATTTGCAGTGTTAAGCCAGCAACTGCCTGCACAAAATCCCATGAACACCCGTGATTTAAAAGATGCTACACAGCTTTTCGATGTTATAGATAACAACCCAACTCTTGAAGGATTACTTTCTAAATTACCTACGACCGCAGCAGCAGTAAAAGCATCAAACGATTCAATTAAAGCCGCCCTTTTTACTTTAGGCGCAGTTTATTTAAATGAGTTGGAAGACTACCTATCGGCTATCAACGCTTATGAAGAAATAAGAAGACGCTTTTCCGATGCGGAAAATATGGATGAAGTGTTGTTCAATCTTTATTATGCCTACACAAAATCCGGTAATGCAGCGCAGGCGGCAGCGATAAAAAAATTACTACAGGATAAATTTCCTTCTTCCCGTTATGCTACAATTGTAACTACAGGTAAAGACCCGCAGGCAAAAGCTACCGCTTCGCCGGAAGCAACAAAGGCTTACGAAAATGTTTATAACCTTTATATAGAAGGAAAATTTGGTGAAGCTGAAGCGGCAAAGCGAATTGCGGACAGCACTTATAAAACAACATTCTGGCAGCCGCAGCTGCTTTATATAGAAGCTGTGTACAACATAAAGCAGCGGCAGGATAGTGTTGCGAAAAATGTTTTACAAACGCTTATCTCTCAAAACAGCAACACGGCTTTAACGGCAAAAGCGCAAAATCTTTTAAGTGTATTAAACCGCCGCCAGCAAATAGAAGATGAATTAAACAGGTATCAAATGCAAAATCAGCAACCTGCTGACACAACCACAAAACAGCCTGTTGTTATTGTACCGCAACCAGCCGTTAAAAACGATACAGTTGTAAGCAAGCCGGTTGTTAAAACATCACCGGACACTTTAGCCAAAAAGACAATTGTAACAAAACAAGCTGCTGATACTTTAGTGAAGAAAACAGTTACAAAAAAGCCCGTTGATACCCTGGTGAAAAAGCCTGTTGTAAAGCCAACTGATAGTATATCTAAAAAACCAATTGTACAAAAGCCGGTTGATACGTTGGTAAAAAAACCAACGGTTAAGAAACCTGCTGATACAGTAACAAAGAAACCTGTTGTCCTAAAGTCGAATTCTATTTATACACACACACCCGATGCCGCCCATTATGCTATTATAATTTTAGATAAGGTAGATCCTGTATTCGTCGGCGAAGCCAAAAACGCTTTCTTCCGTTTTAACAAAGAAAAAAGTTACACGCAGTCGCTCGATGTACAGACGCTGTCGCTAACCACTGACACAAAACTGTTGGTAGTAAGTTCTTTCCCAACTGCGCAGGCTGCGATAGATTATGCGCAACGGGCAAAAGTGTTGGCGCCATCAGAAATTATTCCCTGGCTTACCGGCAAAAAATACTCCTTTGCTGTTATTTCTGCTGCCAACCTTGAAGCTTTAAAAACCACTACAGACATCAACACTTACAAGAAATTTTTGGAAACGTATTTGCCGGGCAGGTTTTAAGCTAAACAACAACAGGGAGAGAAGATGAGAAAAAAGGTGCAGTAATATAACACTCCTTTTTACTCTTTTTGTTCTCGCTTAGCAGTTAGCTTTGTCCTACCATTTTTACTCTCAATAATTCAATTTATATGAAAAAAGGAGCCCGTGTTTTTTGGACCATTTTCTTTTCCGGCTTTGGCGCATTCGTGATTTTTATTATGCTTTGCATCTTTGGCGTTTTTGGAAAACTTCCCTCTTTAAAAGAATTAGAAAACCCAAGCATCCTGCAATCCTCCGAAGTGTTTGCAGCCGATGGAACTTTAATGGGTAAATATTATACAGAAAGAGGAAACAGAAGCAATGTCTCCTATCGCGATATTTCGCCACATGTAATTAATGCCTTAATTGCTACAGAAGATGAACGCTTTTACGATCATGCTGGTATTGATGCGAAGAGTACCATGCGGGCAGTTTTTTTATTAGGTAAAGAAGGCGGCGGTTCTACCATCACACAGCAATTGGCAAAAACCTTGTTAGACCAGGGTTCTAAAAACAAAGCCTGGCGGGTAATAGAAAAGTTTAAAGAATATATAGTTGCTATAAGGTTAGAAAGAAATTTCACCAAAGAAGAGATCATCGCGCTGTATTTAAATGCTGTGCCTTTTGGCGATAATATTTATGGAGTGCGAAATGCTGCCCGCACTTTTTTTCAAAAAGAACCTTACCAATTAACTGTTGACGAATCTGCCTTATTAGTAGGTATGTTAAAAGCCAATTCCCTTTACAACCCAAGGGTACATCCCAAAGAAGCTAAAGAGCGCCGTAATGTAGTAATTGGCCAGATGGAAAAGAACGACAAGATCAAAACAGCCGAAGCAAACCGGTACAAAACGCTGCCCATCAAGATCAATTACAAAAAAATGGATGAGAACACCGGTTATGCGCCTTACTTCCGGGAGGTATTGCGTAATGAGGTTGCCGATGTTTTAAAAGACGTGAAAAATCCTGACGGTAATGATTACAGCGTTTATAAAGACGGGTTGAAAGTATACACTACCATCAATCCAAAAATGCAGGACTATGCCGAGGAAGCAGTGGCGCAACAAATGCCCATTCTGCAAAAAGCGTTAAACAACCAACGCAATATCAAAAACGGTTCAGTATGGAAAGGGCATGAAAATGTGTTAGACGCCTCAATGAAAAGCAGCGACCGCTGGAAGGCTATGAAAGATGAAGGGCTTGGCGATAAAGACATTAAGCAGGCCTTTAAAACGAAAGTGCCGATGAAGATATTTGCCTGGAATCCCAAGCGGGAAAGAGATACGGTTATGACACCAATGGACTCTATCCGGTATCATCGCCAAATGATGCAAACCGGTTTTATAGTAATGGACCCGGTAACCGGTGAAGTAAAGGCCTGGGTAGGCGGGATTGGCTTTAAAACTTATAAACTTGATCATGCACAGTTAGATGTAAAACGCCAGGTGGGTTCTACTATTAAACCGTTATTGTATTGCCAGGCAATGGAAGAAAGAGGTATGTCGCCAGAGACAACTGTGATGGATCAACAGCAGGATTTTGGTAATGGCCAATTAGTGCCGGCAACCACTAAAACCTGTAAAGGAAATGCTATAAGCATGGCGTCGGCACTAGCCTGGAGTAAAAACTGCGCAACAGCCTATATTATGAAGCAGGTTGGTCCGGCACAGTTCGCCAATTTTTTAGAACGCATTAATATACCAACAGAAGTAAAGCCTTTTCCGTCCATTGCTTTAGGTGCCTGCGATTTAAGTCTATTTGAAATGATGTGGGGCTATACACTATTTGCCGGTGGTGGTTTTTCTACCAAGCCCACATTTATCAACCGTATAGAAGACCGAAACGGTAATATTATTTATCGTTCCAATATCGGCAATAACCGTAAGCAGGTTGTGAGTGAAGCTACCGCCTATAAAATGAGCAGGATGATGGAAGGCCCCGTAACAAAAGGAACAGCGGCAGGATTGATGCAGGATTTGGGCGTAAAAGAAATGGGTGGCAAAACAGGCACTACCAATGATAATGCGGATGCCTGGTTCATGGGCTACACGCCACAATTATTGGGTGGTGTATGGATCGGTTGCGATGACCGTTTTATCCGCATAGAAAGCGCACAGGGTTATGGCGGTACGGCAGCACGTCCTATTTTCCAGGCCTTCTTTAAAAAAGCCTTGAATGATAAAACTTTGGGCCTGGATAAGCAAGCTACGTTCCCTATACCGGCCGACCTACAAAACGAAATCACCAATGCTGACATTATGGAAATTATCCCTAACGAGGATAATGCAGAAGGCGCCGATCAAAATATGAATGCTGATGATTACACATTGGATACGACATCATATCAAAATATGAAGCCGGAATCTGAAAAGCCGGTAGAAGATGTACCAAAGAAAGAATCAAAAAAAGACACGACTGCTAAAAAACCAATCGGATCTATTGTAGAAGAGAAGAAAGAAAAGAAAGGGTTGTTTAAGAAACTATTTGGCGGAAAGGATAAAGACAAGGAAAAGGCACAAGAGAAAAGCAATGATTATTAATCTGAACTATGGTTTTTGAGATTTAAAAAAAATTGCAGGAAACAAAGAGCCGTTCATATCAGAACGGCTCTTTGTTTTATTAAAAATCTCCATTACCTACAATCCTAAAAATCCGGCAAATCGTGGTTCAGACTTTCTTACTTTTGCGAAACTTCAAAATCAATTATGAGTATTCTTGTCAATAAATCTTCTAAAGTGTTGGTGCAGGGTTTTACAGGCACCGAAGGCACTTTTCATGCCTCGCAGATGATTGAGTATGGAACGACTGTAGTAGGTGGCGTTACCCCGAATAAAGGAGGTACAACACACCTTGACAGAAAGGTATATAACACGGTAGATAGCTGTGTTAAAGAAACCGGCGCCAATGTTTCTATCATTTTTGTACCACCATCCTTTGCTGCAGATGCAATTATGGAAGCCGCCGATGCCGGAGTTGCTTTAGTGATCTGCATTACCGAAGGCATTCCCGTGCAGGACATGGTAAAAGTGAAGAACTTTTTACAAGGCAGGGGCACCCGTTTAATCGGCCCTAATTGTCCGGGTGTAATTACTGCCGGAGAATGTAAAGTGGGTATTATGCCGGGCTTCGTATTTAAAAAAGGGCGCATTGGTATCGTGTCAAAATCCGGGACGCTAACGTATGAGGCAGCCGACCAGGTTGCAAAAGCGGGCCTTGGCATCTCTACTGCGGTTGGTATCGGTGGGGACCCGATCATCGGAACTACAACCAAAGAAGCTGTTGAATTATTTATGAATGATGCTGATACGGATGCGATTGTAATGATTGGTGAAATTGGCGGCGGCATGGAAGCCGAAGCAGCTCATTGGATCAAAGCATCAGGAAACAAAAAACCGGTAGTTGGTTTCATTGCCGGACAAACCGCACCTCCCGGTCGTCGTATGGGACATGCAGGTGCAATAGTTGGTGGTGCAGAAGATACAGCTGCCGCTAAGATGAAAATTATGGCGGAATGTGGTATTCATGTGGTATCAAGCCCTGCAGATATTGGAAAGACGATGGCGGGAATTATGTAATACAATAGTCAGAATATAAGAGACAGGAATTGAATTTAGAGAAATGAATTGTTTGAAATGTGCAATAGATTTGTTGCAGTACAAGAGTGCGACGCAAGAAAAGCCTGATAGTAGCACTACCGCTTAGTACATAAATAATGATTTTTCAATTAGATCATTAATTCTGCATTTTAGCTCCTGGCTCCTTTCTCCTGAATTCTAACTACTATATAAAAGTGAAGCCCTTCTAAATCGAAGGGCTTCGTTGCATTCAAAAGGACGTAATTACTTTCAGTTTCACAGGTGCGTCAGGAATAGGTTTTTTGGTGTTTCATTAAGGTGAGTAATAGATAGGCTTTTACTCCCCGCGTTTAGTCACTGATTGATAAAGTATAGTTAACGGAAGTAGCCTTTCACACCTCTTTTACATTTACGAAACATCAGGGCAACTCGTATTTTGATAAAGGCTGAAATCTAAGACAATTCATGAAAGCAAAAGTTCGCATTCATGAAGCAACGCTAACTTACTAATAGCTGCGGTGCCAACTTCTTCACAAACCAATCCACCGGCAATGTTGGCAATTTCCGCCATCAGGTGTACGTTCTTTCGCACTGCATAAACTAAAGCGGCAACAGCTATAACCGTATCGCCGGCGCCCGAAACATCAGCTACATTACGGATATGCGAAGCAATGATATTAGCGCTTTCACCATGCTGGTAAAACACGCCTTTTTCGGAAAGGGTAATCAAAGAAATATGATGGCGAAGTTGCTGATGCAGGGCCTGGTGAATCTCCTGCAATAGCGGAAGCTGCGTATCGGTAAATAAAATGTTAAGTGCTTCTTTTACTTCTTTTAAATTCGGCTTAAAAATATCAACACCATCGTAGCTGAAAAAATTTCTACGCTTTGGATCAACAGCAGTAAGCACATTAGCGTCTTTGCAAATGGCAATAACTTCTTTAATAATAGTTTCGGTCAGCACGCCTTTGTTGTAATCTTCCAGTATAACAATATGGGGCGATTCTGTTTCTACAAAAGCCCTGAAATTCCGCAACAGGTTTTCGCTGTCTGCCTCCGTTAAATCATTTGTCTGTTCGGCATCTAAACGCATCATTTGCTGGTTGCGACTGATGATGCGTGTTTTGTTAGTGGTAATGCGATGCCGGCTTTTTAAACTATAATCAGTTTTAATGTTGTTATCTGCAAACAACTGCGTTAAGCAGGATGCATCATCATCATCTCCCATTACTGAAATAACGTAGGCCTGCGCACCCAATGATTGAATATTAAGCGCCACATTGCCGGCGCCGCCAATGCGTTGTTCTTTTTTTGTAACTGATACAATAGGTACTGGTGCCTCGGGGGAGATGCGCTCTACCCCACCCCATAGATAAGTATCCAGCATAACATCGCCGATGACACCCACCTTAACCGATTCAAAATCTTTAAATAACTGCACTACATTCTCCATAATTACACCACTGTTTTTTTGCGGGACAGCGCCACGAAATAAATTGGGATACCAATAAGAACGATCCCAAGACCGTAGTAAGGATATTTACCCTGGTACATAATAAGCAAGGTGCAAAAAGCAGTACCCATTAAAATGTAAAGCGCCGGAAGCGCAGGATAACCGAAGGCCTTGTAAGGCCGTTCTGCATTTGGCCTTTTCTTCCTAAGGATAAAGATGCCGGCAATAGTTAATACATAAAACAGCACTACCACAAACGATACCATGTCCAGCAGGTTGCCGTATTGACCACTCAGGCAAAGCGCACAAGCCATGGCACATTGAATCCACAATGCATATTCCGGAACAGCGGCTTTGTTAAGACGACCGGTTTGTTTAAAGAACAAGCCATCATTGGCCATTGTGTAATAAACTCTTGCACCAGCTAATATTAACCCGTTGTTACACCCGAATGTCGACACCATGATTAGTATCGCAAGGAAGGTAGTACCAACAGTACCAAAGATCTCGTTTGATACGGATAAAGCAATCCTGTTATCTTTTGCAAATGCCAGTTGCTCTAATGGCAATACAGATAGGTACATCAGGTTGGCAGCTACATATATGATGGTTACAATCAGAGTACCCAGAAACAAACTCAAGCCAATATTCCGCTGTGGGTTTTTCACTTCCCCTGCAATGAAAGTAATATTGTTCCATGCATCGGAACTGAATATGCTCCCTACCATCGCCGATGCTACTGCACCCAACGCTACCAACCCAATCAAAGGTGTCCATGTGTTTGATGTAACATTGGCATCGATGCGGGTAGCATGTTGCCTGATCGTCCACGCATCCTCCCAGTTGGCGTCCCAAACACCTGACTTAGCAGCAAGGAACCCGAAAATAATTAATCCGAAAAGCGCAAGCAACTTCGCCGTGGTAAACGTTGTTTGAATTAATTTACCTCCTTTAATTCCTTTTGTATTAATGTAGGTAAGCAAAACTACAAGCCCAATTCCTATCAACTGTGCAGCCGTAATTTTAAATCCATCTGCGGTTCCCAGTAAAATATTTCCATCCCCTAATGATGGCTCGAGATAGCCTAAAAATTTACCAAAGGCCACTGCTACTGCCGCTATCGTTCCTGTTTGAATAACCGCAAAAAAACTCCATCCATAAAGAAACCCAATGAAGGGATTATAAGCCTCTCTGAGATAAACATATTGCCCGCCCGCCTTCGGAAACATAGCACTTAACTCACCATAACTTAATGCAGCCGTTAACGTCATAAAGCCGGTCAATAGCCATGCAGTAATTAACCATCCTGCAGAGCCAAGGTCTTTCAACATATCTGCACTCACAATAAAGATCCCGGAGCCAATCATAGAACCGGCAACAATCATAGTGGCATCTAGTAAGCCTAATGAACGTTTGAAGGTTTTATCTTCTACTATTGCTTCTCCTGGTGTTAGAACTTCTGGCTGCATTAAATAATTTTTTTGAAGATAAGGATTCAGACAAAAGTAAGGGCATAAAAAAATCCCGCATTAGCGGGATTGATAACTATGCTGAATAGATTACTTCTTTTTATACAAGCCATTTAATCCTTTCAATAAGTCACCTGTGATATTATATGTGCTGTCACGGTAAAATATAAAACCAGGCTCGTAAGCCAATATATAAGTATAACCCTTACTCTTATTATACTCTTTTAAATAATCTTCCACTTTCATTTTCACATCCTGCATTTTACGCATGTACAAATCCTGAAACTTCTGATCCATCTCTTGTTTCGTGCTGCGTATACGTTCCTGCAGTTGAAGAACATCGCGGTTTGCTTTCTCTGATTCTACCTGCGACATGCTTTGCGACTGACCCTGGTATTGTGTGATTTTTTCGTTGTATGTTTTTTGCAAACGGGTAAGCTCATTGTTGATGCGTTCTTCCTCTTTGCCCAATTCTGTTTTTACATCTTTCACCATAGCAAAAGAAGCATTGATGGAATCCATTTCAAAATAAGCGATGCGAAAATCACCAGCAGGTACTGACGCCGTTCCGGTAGATGAAACCACCTTCGTCGTCTCTGCCTTTTTACCCGATGAAAAATGAAGGTAAAAAAGGACAGCAACGGCAACTACTAAAACGATATTCAAAATGAGTGAAGCATTCTTCATTCGGCCCAAAATTTTAGTGGACGAAAATATGAGGTTCAGGCGGTTTGGAAACGTTAAAAGCAGGAGGATAATTCGCAATTTGCAATGAGCAATACGCAATAAGTTGCCTTAAATGGATGCAGTTTCCTGCAAATAAAAAGGAGCAAGATTACTCTTGCTCCTTTTGCTTATTGCTTATTGCATATTGTCTATTGTTTTACTCATCATCATCAAACGTCATTGCTTCCTTGGCTGTTTGCAGCAATTCATATTCTTCCTTGCTACCAACAATCATGTTTTCAAACTCACGCAGACCTGTACCCGCAGGTATCAGGTGACCTGTGATAACGTTTTCTTTCAAGCCGATCATATCATCGGTTTTACCTTGAATAGCGGCTGACGACAATACCTTAGTTGTTTCCTGGAACGATGCGGCTGATATCCAGCTTGGCACACCCAAAGATGCTTTGGTAATACCGAGCAATGTTGGTTGCGAAGTAGCCGGTTTTGCATCACGGTATTCAACCAATTTTTTATCGCTACGTCGTAAGATGGAATTCTCTTCACGCAATTCACGCAGGGTTACAATTTGTCCGGCTTTCATCTTAGTTGATTCACCAAATTCAGTTACAACTTTCTTATCAAAGATGTTGTCGTTCTCTTCGTTGAATTCAAATTTATCTTCCAAATCCTCTTCAAGGAAACGTGTATCACCCGGATCAACAATGGAAACCTTGCGCATCATCTGGCGAACGATCACCTCAATGTGCTTATCATTGATTCTTACACCCTGCAAACGATACACTTCCTGGATTTCATTTACCACATACTGCTGTACAGCAAACGGTCCCTGAATGGAAAGAATATCCTGCGGTGCAATTTGACCATCAGATAACGGCGAACCGGCTTTTACAAAGTCACCATCCTGCGCCAGAATCTGGCGGGTTAATGGAACTAAATATTTACGGGTCACACCATCTTTCGCTTCAATGATGATTTCGCGGTTACCACGTTTTACAGCACCCATTGTTACCACACCATCAATCTCCGATACTATCGCAGGGTTAGATGGATTACGGGCTTCAAACAATTCTGTTACACGAGGCAGACCACCCGTGATATCACGCAACTTGCCTAATACACGAGGAATTTTCACTAATACCTGGCCGGCTTTTACTTCTTCGCCATC
Source organism: Flavisolibacter sp. (assembly GCA_028288675.1). GTDB lineage: Bacteria > Bacteroidota > Bacteroidia > Chitinophagales > Chitinophagaceae > Flavisolibacter. The sequence continues at coordinate 16,293 of JAQBNG010000051.1, forward strand.
TTCAGGCAAAATGTGCGAACCAGTTGGTAAGTTGTAAATCTTCTTATCCTTTCCTTCAACGATCATTGAAGGAATTTTTGTTTTATCTCTTGTTTCAATTACCACTTTCTCGCGGTGACCAGTTTGCTCATCGGCTTCTTCGCGGAAGGTGATACCGTCAATTACATTCTCAAACCTCAACGTACCATTTTGCTCGGCCATGATGACGTTGTTGTAAGGATCCCATGTGCAAAGAACATCGCCTTTCTTTACTTGTTGGCCATCTTTTACATTCAAAGTAGCACCGTAAGGAATATTATTAGTAATCAGTAAACGATCGGCTTTCTGATCAATAATTCTTGCCTCACCAGTACGGCCAATAACGATCTGTACTTTCTCGCCTTCATTGTTTACTGCATTTACAGAACGTACACCGTCAAACTGGATTGTACCATCGAACTTGGCAGGCAATGTTGATTCTACAGATGCAGAACCAGCCACACCACCCACGTGGAATGTACGTAAGGTTAACTGCGTACCCGGCTCACCAATACTTTGTGCAGCGATGATACCTACGGCATCACCTTTCTGTGCCAGGTAACCTGTCGCCAGGTTTTTACCATAACATTTTACACAAGTACCACGCTTCGCTTCACAAGTCAGCACCGAACGAATTTCAACAGTTTCTATTCCAACTTCTTCAATTTTGCGGGCAACACTTTCTGAGATTTCTTCACCGGCCTGTATAATTAAAGCTTCATTTATAGGATTGAAAATATTATGCACCGATGTACGGCCTTCAATTCTATCTGACAATGGCTCAATAATATCTTCATTATCTTTTAATGCAGAAGTGGCAATGCCACGCAGGGTTCCACAATCTTCTTCGGTAATAACAACATCCTGTGATACGTCAACCAAACGACGGGTTAAGTAACCGGCATCCGCTGTTTTAAGGGCCGTATCGGCCAAACCTTTACGGGCACCGTGGGTAGAGATAAAGTAATCCAGTACATTCAATCCGCCTTTAAAGTTGGAAAGAATTGGGTTTTCAATAATCTCAGAACCACTGCTGCCTGACTTACGAGGCTTCGCCATCAATCCCCTGATGCCAGCCAACTGCTTGATCTGTTGTTTGGAACCACGGGCACCGGAATCAAGCATCATAAACACGGAGTTGAAGCCTTGTTTATCTGCTGCCAGTTCACGAATCAATGTTTCAGTAATACGGGTATCCACACGAGACCAGATGTCAACCGTTTGGTTATACCGCTCGTTATTAGTAATTAAACCCATGTTGTAGTTGTCCCAAACTTCATCTACTTCAACCTTTGCATTGGCTACCAACTCTTCTTTAATAGCCGGAATGATAAGATCATTAATAGAGAACGACAAACCACCACGGAAGGCCATACGGAAACCAAGAGTTTTGATATCATCCAAAAACTTAGCAGTCTTTGGTACATTGGTAATGTTGATGATATCACCGATAATTTCACGAAGGTTTTTCTTCGTTAAAAGGGCGTTGATAAAACCAACTTCTTTTGGTACAAACTGGTTGAAGATGACACGGCCGACAGTTGTTTCCAACAATATATTGGTGATAGTGCCATCATCAGCACGAACGTTTGTTTTTACCCTGATATGCGCATGTAAGTCAATCTTGTTTTCGTTATATGCGATGATCACTTCTTCTGAGCTGTAAAACGCTTTTCCTTCGCCACGAACCTTTAGTTCTTCTGTTGACTTTCTGCCTTTGGAAATGTAATACAAACCAAGCACCATGTCCTGTGAAGGAAGGGTGATAGGCGTACCATTTTGTGGGTTCAAAATGTTATGCGAAGCAAGCATCAATAACTGTGCTTCTAAAATAGCCGCATTGCTTAACGGAACGTGAACGGCCATCTGGTCACCATCAAAATCGGCGTTGAATGCAGATGTTACTAATGGATGAAGCTGGATGGCTTTACCTTCTACTAATTTTGGCTGGAAGGCCTGAATAGATAAACGGTGCAACGTTGGGGCACGGTTTAACATGATCGGGTGACCTTTCAATATATTCTCAAGGATATCCCAAACAATGGCTTCTTTCTTATCAACAAGTTTCCTTGCTGACTTCACTGTTTTTACGATACCTCTTTCAATTAATTTACGAATGATAACTGGCTTGAACAATTCAGCAGCCATATCTTTTGGTAAACCACACTCGTACAATTTCAACTCAGGTCCTACCACAATAACAGAACGACCGGAGTAGTCAACACGCTTACCTAAAAGGTTCTGACGGAAACGACCCTGCTTACCTTTCAATACATCAGAAAGAGATTTCAATGCACGGCCACCTTCTGCTTTAACGGCATTTGATTTACGGCTGTTATCAAACAAGCTGTCAACAGCTTCCTGTAACATTCGCTTCTCATTACGAAGGATTACTTCCGGTGCTTTGATCTCTAACAAACGCTTTAAACGGTTGTTACGGATGATCACACGACGGTATAAATCATTCAAATCCGATGAAGCAAAACGACCACCATCCAAAGGAACTAATGGACGAAGTTCCGGTGGAATAACAGGAATATATTGCATCACCATCCACTCAGGACGGTTAGCAATTCTTGTTTGCGCATCACGGAAAGATTCAACAACGGACAAACGCTTTAAGGCATCTGCTTTACGTTGCTGAGAAGTTTCTGTAGCAGCAGCATTCCTTAAGTCAAATGATAACTGGTCAAGGTCAATGCGGCTGAGTAAATCACTCACAGCTTCCGCACCCATCTTAGCGATAAATTTATTTGGATCTTCATCAGGAAGATGCTGGTTATCTTTTGGAAGAGTATCCAAAATATCCAGGTATTCTTCTTCCGTCAAAAGATCACCATAGCCCTGGCCCTTATCAGCACGAATACCGGATTGAATTACTACGAAACGTTCGTAGTAAACAATGGTCTCTAATTTTTTAGAGCTCATGCCTAAGAGGTAACCAATTTTATTAGGAAGTGATTTAAAGTACCAGATATGTACAACAGGTACAACTAATTTAATGTGACCCATACGTTCGCGACGAACTTTCTTCTCAGTTACTTCTACACCACAACGGTCGCAAACAATACCCTTATAACGAATGCGCTTATACTTTCCGCAGGCACATTCATAATCTTTTACAGGACCAAAAATCCGCTCGCAAAACAAACCGTCTCTTTCGGGTTTGTAAGTACGATAGTTAATGGTTTCAGGCTTCAGAATTTCACCAAAGCTTTTTTCCAAAATGGAATCTGGTGATGCCAAACCAATCGTAATCTTTGAAAACGTTGGCCGTGGACGATTGTCTCTTTTATTAAAAGCCATTTTTTATTATTTCTGATTTGAATTTTAGATTCTGATTCGTGAGACGAGAAAAGTGAAACGTGAGACAGCGGAGTTTTTCTCACGTCTGTCGTCTCACGCTTCACTATTTTATTTAGTCATGAAACTTAAGATCCAACCCTAATCCCCTTAACTCATGAACCAATACATTGAATGATTCAGGAATACCAGGACGTGGAATGTTCTCACCTTTCACAATTGCTTCGTATGTTTTTGCACGACCAACGATGTCATCAGATTTCAGCGTTAATAACTCTTGTAAGATGTTTGCTGCGCCATATGCTTCCAGTGCCCATACTTCCATCTCACCAAAACGCTGACCACCAAACTGCGCTTTACCACCCAACGGTTGTTGTGTAATTAAGCTATATGGTCCGATGCTTCTGGCGTGCATCTTATCATCCACCATGTGGTGTAATTTGATAATATAGATAACACCCACCGTTGCTTTCTGGTCAAAGCGGTCGCCGGTTTCTCCATCATACAAATAAGTATGACCAAAGGAAGGCAAGCCTGCATCTTCAATATGTTTGGCGATATCGTCTACTGAAGCACCATCAAAAATTGGTGTGGCAAAACGAAGACCTAACTTCTCACCAGCCCAACCTAACACCGTTTCGTAAATCTGTCCAAGGTTCATACGAGATGGTACACCTAACGGATTCAATACAATATCAACTGGTGTTCCATCTTCAAGGAAAGGCATGTCTTCTGCACGAACAATTTTGGCAACAATACCTTTATTACCATGACGGCCCGCCATCTTATCACCAACTTTCAGCTTACGCTTAACAGCGATATAAACCTTAGCCAGTTTCAACACACCTGCTGGTAATTCATCACCAATGGAGATGTTGAACTTCTCTCTTTTATAACGGCCTAATTCTTCATTGTATTTGATGCTGTAGTTGTGCAACAACACGTTGATCTGCTCATCTATTTTCGCATCGCCAGACCAGCCAAGAGGGTTCACGTTCATGTAGTCAATACCGGCTAAATTCTTCGGCGTAAACTTCGCTCCCTTACCTATGATGACTTCACCAAAGTTGTTTGTTAGGCCTGCAGATGATTTGTCTTTCAACAAGGTTTGCAGCTTTTCCAACAACACATCCATTAGGTCGGTTACTTTCTTATCATGGTCCCTCTCCTGCTTTTCAAGTGCTGATTTCTCACGAACTTTTGCATTCTTATCCTTCTTGGCACGCTGAAATAATTTCTTACCGATCACTACACCTTCCACACCGTTGGGCGCTTTCAATGAAGCATCTTTTGCATCGCCGGCTTTATCACCGAAGATGGCTCTTAAAAGCTTTTCTTCAGGTGTTGGATCAGATTCACCTTTTGGTGTGATCTTACCAATTAAAATATCGCCTTCCTTAATTTGAGCGCCGATGCGAATGATACCGTTTTCATCCAGATCTCTTGTAGCTTCTTCAGAAACGTTTGGTATATCCGGCGTCAATTCCTCTTCACCCAATTTTGTATCACGTACTTCCAGTTCATATTCAGAGATGTGAACTGAAGTAAACATATCTTCTTTTACTACCCTTTCAGAAATTACAATAGCATCCTCGAAGTTGTAACCTTTCCATGGCATGAAAGCCACTTTCAGGTTTTTACCAAGAGCTAACTCACCACCTTGTGTAGCATAACCTTCAGTTAAGAAGTCACCATCTTTTACCTTCTGGCCTTTCTTAACAGCAGGCTTCAGGTTGATAGATGTTTCCTGGTTGGTTTTGATAAACTTGGTTAATTTATAAATCACCAAATCATCCTCAAAAGAAACCAAACGCTGTTCATCGTTACGGTTGTAACGAACATGAATTTCATTAGCATCTACAAACTCTACTACACCATCGCCGTCAGCATGAATTTGAATTCTTGCGTCACGGGCAGCCTTGCCTTCCAATCCGGTACCAACTGTCGGTACATCCGGACGTAAAAGAGGAACAGCCTGGCGTTGCATGTTCGATCCCATCAAGGCACGGTTAGCATCATCATGCTCCAAGAATGGAATCAGCGAAGCACTCAAACCAACAATCTGGTTTGGAGCAACGTCCATATATTCAACATCGTTTTTATCTAAAATCGGGAAGTCACCTGTTTCGCGGCTAACAATTTTATCTTCAGAGAAGTTTCCTTTCTCATCCAATGGTGTGTTGGCCTGGGCAATCTTGGCAAGATCTTCTTCCTCTGCACTTAAGAATGTCAATTGCTTCATATCTACTTTACCGTTATGTACTTTTCGGTAAGGCGTTTCAATAAAGCCCATTTCATTAATAGCGGCATGTACGCAAAGCGTAGAGATCAAACCAATGTTTGGTCCTTCCGGAGTTTCAATGGTACACAAACGGCCATAGTGGCTATAGTGTACGTCACGAACCTCGAAGCCTGCTCTTTCGCGACTTAAACCACCTGGCCCAAGTGCGGAGATACGACGCTTGTGCGTGATCTCACTTAAAGGGTTGGTTTGGTCTAAGAACTGCGATAACTGGGAGGTTCCAAAGAATGAATTAATTACAGAAGAAAGTGTTCTTGCATTGATCAGATCAACCGGGGTAAATACCTCGTTATCTCGAACGTTCATTCTTTCACGAATGGTACGGGCCATACGGGCCAGACCTACACCGAACTGGGCATACAATTGTTCGCCAACTGTACGTACACGACGGTTTGACAAGTGATCAATATCATCAATCTCCGCCTTACCATTAGTCAAGCGAACAAGGTATTTAACGATAAGAATGATATCTTCTTTGGTTAATGTCTTCTGCGTTTTATCTGCTTTTAATCCAAGCTTACGGTTGATCTTATAACGACCAACTTCACCAAGATCATAACGCTTATCGGAGAAGAATAATTTATCGATGATACCTCTTGCCGTTTCGTTATCCGGTGCATCAGCACCACGCAACTGGCGGTAAATAACCTGAACCGCTTCCAGCTCAGAGTTAGAGGTATCTTTATTTAATGTGTTATAGATAATAGCATAATCACCACCTACATCTTCTTTCTGAACAAACACCGATTTAATGTCCATTTCAGAAATGGTATCAATGGCTTCCGCATCTAATACAGAATCACGCTCCAGCACCACTTCGTTTCTTTCAATAGAAACAACCTCACCAGTATCTTCATCTACGAAGTCTTCAACCCAGCTACGCAATACACGGGCAGCAAGGCGGCGGCCTTCATATTTTTGTAAAGATTTTTTATCACCTTTTGCTTCATCAGCCATCCCGAATAATTCAAGAATGTCCTTATCAGTTTCATAACCGATAGAGCGAAGCAAGGTGGTTACAGGGAATTTTTTCTTGCGGTCAATGTACGCATACATCACATTGTTAATGTCAGTAGCGAACTCCATCCATGCACCTTTGAAAGGTATTACACGGGCAGAATAAATTCTTGTTCCGTTAGGATGAACTGACTGGCCGAAGAATACACCGGGCGAACGGTGCAATTGCGAAACCACTACACGTTCAGCACCGTTCACAACGAAGGTACCACGCGGGGTCATGTATGGAATGTTTCCAAGGAAAACATCCTGAACGATAGTTTGGAAATCAATATGCTCTTCATCGTTACAGCTGAGGCGAAGCTTGGCTTTTAACGGAACAGCATAAGTAAGTCCACGCTCCATACACTCATCGATAGTGTAACGGGGTGGATCAATAAAATAATCGAGGAACTCTAAAACGAAAATGTTACGGGTGTCAGTGATAGGAAAGTTTTCCTTGAATACACGGAACAGCCCTTCAACGTTTCGTTTGTCCGGAGTGGTTTCTAACTGAAAGAACTCCCTGAAGGATTGAATTTGTACAGCCAAAAGATCAGGGGTATCAGCGATGTTGCCAATTTTCCCGAAGTTGATCCTTTGATTAATTGTTGTAGATCGCATAGTATTACAAACCGGTTTTTTAGTATTGACGTTGGGCAAAAGCTTACCGGGCCTTTGTTTCCTGAGAAACAAACACCATGGAGATCAACTATTTAAGCTTGAATTTGCGACGTCAAAATGTTTTTGGCCAAAACTTAAGGACAGCAAAAGTAAGGGTTTAAGATTTACCTGCAAGTTTTTTGGAGTTCTCAAAGATTACGCCACAAAAATTTTTGTTTTCATTAATACATGCTACCTTTTTTGAATGTTTTGGAAAAAATTTATCAAGGATTACTTCACGTTTGGCAAGCGGGATCGTATTGGTGCCTTTGTAATTGTTGCCGTGCTGGTCGGCTCCATACTTGTGCCGAAACTGTTTTCAAATACAGGCAAACCAATGGCTTTAAAAGAAGACTCAGTACTGGTAAAAGCCATTGATACGTTACAAACGAGGCAACTGGCAGCTAAAAAATATAGCCGGGACCAAAATGGCTACAGCGACCGAAACAATAATTATCAATATGAGTCTTCGCAAAAAGCGGCTTTTATAAATGGTGAGCTTTTTCAGTTTGACCCAAATACGATTACAGCAGGGGATTGGCAACGGCTTGGATTGAATGAGAAAACAAGCAAAACCATTGAAAAATATGTAAGCAAGGGCGGCAAGTTTTATAAGCCTGAAGACCTGATGAAAATATGGGGTATGCCGGAAGGATTTTATGAAAGAGTGAAGAGCTATGTAGCGATTACTTCTGTAGCCAAGAATTATCCTGCTTATGAAAACAAGCCTTTTGTAAGGGAAGCGAAAAAAATGGTAGTTGTAAATATCAATGAAGGCGATACATCATCCTTTATTGCCTTACCTGGAATTGGTAGCAAACTATCTTCAAGAATTATAGGTTTCAGGGAGAAGTTAGGTGGTTTTTATTCTGTTGATCAAATTGGAGAAACCTATGGCTTGCCCGATTCAACTTTTCAAATGATTAAAGGCCAGTTACAAATAGATGGAACCAGTATAAAGAAGATAAATATTAATACAGCTACAAAGGATGAATTAAAAGTGCATCCTTATATCCGTTGGAATTTAGCCAATGCGATTGTTGAATATCGAAATCAACATGGAGCTTATAAGAATTTAGAGGAGTTGAAAAATATCGTGGTGGTGGATGAAGTAACCTTTGGTAAGCTGGTGCATTATCTGAGTCTGTAAACTTATTCTCCTTATTTTTAAAATTCAGGTGGCCTTGTCAATAAAAAGCCCTCATCCTTAACAAAGGAGAGGGCTTCAAACTATTAATTGAAAACACAATTACGCAATTTCCACATCAGCACCAGCTTCTTTCAGCTTGGCTACTATTTCTTCAGCAGTAGCTTTATCAATACCTTCTTTAATAGGTTTTGGAGCGCTATCTACTAAGTCTTTTGCTTCTTTCAAACCTAAACCGGTTAAGTCTTTAACAATCTTAACTACGTTAAGTTTAGAAGCACCAGCGGCCTTAAGAATTACATCGAATGTTGTTTTTTCCTCAGGAGCTGCAGCAGCTTCGCCACCACCGCCACCAGCAACAACAGTTGCAGCAGCAGGCTCAATACCATACTCTGATTTTAAGAAATCGGCCAGGTCCTGTACTTCTTTTACAGTAAGGCTTACTAATTGTTCTGCTAAGTTTTTTACGTCTGCCATGTTGATTAAATTTTTTCCGTTTTCACATCACGCTTAGGGCATGATCCAACGGAAGGTTTAAAAAAATTTTGCCTTTGTTAACCCTCAGGCCTGGGCTTTTATAATGTGCAATTGGCAATTTGCAATGGACAAATATTTCAGATGTCTATTTGTTGCCTACTGCTAATTAAATTATTCTGCTTTCGGTGCGTCGCCATCTGCAGTTGGTGCTGCTGTTGGTGCTGCTGTTGCAGGAGCTTCAGTTGCCGCAGTAGTAGCTTCCGCTACCGGTGCAGTTTCTACACCAGCAGCTTTCTGCTCGTGATGGTGCAACAAAGCAGCCAATACACGTTTAGCAGGCGACTGTAACAATCCAATTACTTCACCAATCAATTCGTTCTTCGTTTTGATCTTGGTTAGTGTAACAAGGTTGTTGTCGCCGGTGTAAATATCTCCATTGATGAAGGCCGCTTTCAATTCAGGTCTTTCGCCTTTCATTTCCTTACGGAAAGAAGAAAGAATAAGAGCCGGCTCTTTTGGATTTTCAGAAAACATCAAAGCTGTTACGTTGTTCAAAGACTCGAATACGCCGCTGTAGCTGTCGTTGTTCAATGATTCCAATGCCTTCCTGATAAGAGTATTTTTAGCCACTTTCATTTCAACATTTTTGCTGAAACAAGCACGGCGCAATTTAGTTATCTGGCCAACGGAAAGTGATTCTGTATTGGTGATATAGAAGTTGTCGTATTGAGAGAATTTCCCTTTCAACTCTTCTATTACTTCGTTTTTTTGTTCTTTAGTCATTTTGATAATTTTTATACTTCAAAATTGAGGACTCTTCAAAAGCCCTCTCTTTGGAGAGGATTTAAGTAAGGTCTTAGTGAACAAAACCTTTAGTGTCTATTGTAATACCGGGACTCATTGTAGCAGCCATTGTTAACCCTTTAAGGTAAGTTCCTTTGGAAGTTGCAGGCTTTGCTTTAATGATTGCGTTGATTAATTCCTGACTATTCGCAGCAATTTTATCAGGAGCAAAAGATACACGTCCGATAGAGGCGTGGATGATACCAGCCTTATCAACTTTAAACGCAATCTTACCACCTTTTACCTCATTAACCGCGGCGGCTACATCGTTGGTAACCGTACCTGTTTTGGGGTTCGGCATCAGGTTACGAGGACCTAAGATTTTACCTAACCGGCCAATCTTCGGCATTACTGCAGGAGTAGCAACAATTACGTCCACATCTGTCCAGCCACCTTCAATTTTTTGTACAAATTCATCTAAACCAACATAGTCGGCACCAGCGCCTCTGGCGGCAGCTTCCTGGTCGGGACCACAAAGCACTAATACTCTTTTTGTTTTACCAGTACCATGAGGTAATGTAACCGTACCTCGGATTGCCTGATCGGCCTTTTTAGGATCAACGCCTAAGCGGATATGTAAATCAACAGATGCGTCAAACTTGGTTGTATTAATATCTTTTACCAATGCCGAAGCATCTTTCAAAGTATATTGTTTAGTTGCATCAACCTTGCCGTTTACTGCTTTTCTTTTTTTAGGAATGAATGCCATTGTAATTCGTTTTAAATTTTTTCAAAGTTCCTTTTAGGAATTTAGGATGCAGGGGCTCCTTCTACTGTTAAACCCATGCTGCGAGCGGTACCGGCTACCATAGAAGCAGCACTCTCTAAAGTGAAGGCGTTCAGATCAGCCATTTTATCTTTGGCGATCTCTTCTACCTGTGCCCAGGTAACCTTGCCCACTTTTTGACGGTTAGGCTCTTTTGAACCACTTTGAATTTTTGCGGCATCCTTTAGCTGAACGGCTGCAGGAGGAGTTTTGATGATAAAGTCGAAGGACTTATCAGAGTAAACAGTTAATAAGATAGGAAGAACTTTTCCCATTCTGTCTTGTGTCCTTGCATTGAATTGTTTGCAGAATTCCATGATGTTAACACCCTTGGAACCCAATGCCGGACCGATTGGAGGTGCGGGGTTAGCCTGGCCACCTTTGCACTGCAGCTTTACATAGCCGCTGATTTCTTTTGCCATTGTTTAATGATTTATTGGTTCAAGCGTCACGCTTATGCGTAACTCCCAAATTCCTCAATTTTCACTTGTAGTGAACTTCTAAAGAACTAATAGGGGCCGCAAATGTAGGGCAAACATTTTAAACTTCAGATGGCCGATTGCTGATTTTTTGTTAAGTGTCCTAAACTTTACAGGTCGTTGTTACTATGTTTGCAGCTTTTAATTAAGGTGATGGTTAATAAGATAAAAGCACTTCTTTTCAATTTACTAAAAATAGATGGATACCTGGCTGTAGTGCAGAAATCCTATCTTTTTTCGTATCGTCTGGGCCTGTTGAAGAAAGATAAAGCCTATAAATGGCACTACTTTGTTTCATCACTTTTAAGGGATGGAGATCACATCATTGATATTGGCGCCAACCTCGGCTATTTTGCTTTGCCCTTTGCTGACAAGGTAAAAAAAAGCGGTCATTTGTATTGCGTAGAACCTGTAGCCCCTTTTCAAAAGCAGTTAAAAAAGTTTATTGCTAATAAACCGAACGTCACCCTTTTGCCTTATGCTTTGGGCGAAGAAAATGATAAAAAGGTAACACTTGGAATTCCAGCAGAATTTCAAAAGCTAGGCTATCTGCGCCATGGAACTACTACACTTCTGCATGGTGGCAACGGGCCAGATGGAAAATATTCTTTTGAAGCGACCATGAAAAAAGGGAGTGAGTTGTTTGCCGGCTTTCCTAAAATTGATTACATCAAATGCGACATTGAGGGATACGAAACAGTTGTGTTTCCTGAGATGAAGGCTATCATTGAAAAATATCAGCCAATGGTTCAATTAGAAACCTGGGGACAACAGTTAATGACGATGTACGCGTTTTTTAAAGAATTAGGATTTGCCGCTTATTATTTAGAAGCCGGCCGACTAAATCCACTTGAAAATAAGGCCAAAACACTTTGGAGCGACAGCGATATCCTGTTTGTGCCGCCTGCTAAACATGAAAGAATTGCATCATTCCTTATATAGAATTTACCCAAACACTGCGATCCTGTTAACTCTTGCTTTTCCACTTCCTTATATTCAAATAATCGAGGAAGTAAATAACCTTTAACGACAGGTTGTTATTTTGAGTACCAGACACCGTATTCGAAAAGTTTTTGAAATAGGAATATTGTACAGCATCATCATAACCTGTGATTGAATTTTTCCAGACAATATTAACGAAACTGCCCGGAGCAAACTGCCAGGTATAAACGGCATCAATATTAAAATAGTTCTGATTGATATCGAAGAGAGAAACGGCTCCGGCATGAACAGAAGGAGATAAATCGCCATTCATCTGCAGATCATACAAATCTTTTTGCTCTACTTTGCTCCAGTAATGCCTGGCCCTGAAAGTGATACCCGACTTATTATTAAAATTATATTTTACGCTTAAGATGTTTTCAATTGTAGTTCTGTTACGGCGTGTAAATACAATGTCATTAATAATAATCCGGTTCCCAGCCGCGTCTTTGGGAAAATAAAAACCTGCATCGTTTGAAAACGGATTGAAGTAAAAATTCTGGCTAACCGAAAGTTTATCCCCAAAGCGATAGCGGTGCCAGGCGCGGATCTCGTGATTTTTACTATTGAATTGATTTCTTAATCCAACAAAATAATCAGCACCGAAATAGTATTTTTTGGCACTGTTAGTTTCAAACCAGGCTTCCAACTGCAGCTTTGACGGACTTTTGAAAGACCTGCCCTCCATGCGTGGTTCATAAAAATCGTTTGCAACAGGAACGTAGCCTGCAAAAGCACCCACAAACCAAAGGTTCTTTAATTGCACGTCTGCGTTTACATTAGTATTAAAACGTTGAAACTTTGAGGTAATAACCTGGTTATTAAATTTCTGATACAAGCTGCTTACTCCGGCATTATAATTAAGGTTGACACGGTTGTACCATTTCCCGGGTTTTAGCCAGCGGTAACCCGCCCATAAATAATGATCAATGTAGTTGTTGTTAAACAGGATGCCCATATCATTAATATCATACTTCTCATCAGCGATTTCCTGCGTCAGGTTGAAGTTGAACCGTCCACCTGTTTTTCCGAGACCCACCCTGTGCGAATAGCCGGTAGAACCCTTTGCACCAGGGGAAGTTATATGACTTACTGAAAACTTACCATTCCAGTTGTAGGTATTTTTTTTGTTATTGAAATCGAATAAGGCGGCACTTACATTAGCATCATAATCTTTGCCGCTACGTAATACATTGGTATTAATAAATGATACTGATGAATTATTCTTTAAGGTTTGATCAAAGACTAAAATATTGTAGTTGGTCAGGGGACCTGTTTCAATTTCCCGTTTGTGTTTTTCATTATCTTCTACCTCTGCATACATTGTTTTAGTGATGGCGTTAAAAACACCAATTCCCAAACCTTTTTTTGTCCGGCCTGAAATCTTTGTTGCATTTATCAATTTTGATTCGGAAGGATTTTTCAGCAACGATTCATTAGCATTGAGTTGTCCATTTACATCCCAATAATGTATAGGCGTACTGCCTATTCTTCTTGAATAAAATAAATCGCCTTTATTAAATAACTCTGTTCCTTCGGTAAAGAAGGCCCGGTTCTCATTGTACTTTACTTCAAATGGCGAAACGTTCAGTACCTGGTTGTCGCTTTGCACCTGGCCGAAGTCCGGGATCAGCGTCATATCTAAAGTAAACGCATCTGTGATACCATACTTTACGTCCATACCTCCATTTACTGAAGAAGTAACATCTTTTATACCCGCAGTTTTATTAGGATAATGGTTGACATAAGTAGAAAAATACGGAGAGAAAGACAAACGAAGAGGTGCTACAATCTTTTCTATTCCTGTCCACAAACCTTCCTGGTTTACAAAGCCATTTACTTTTGGATCAACAGGATTCCACATGTATTGCTGCCCTGTTTTATTTCTTCTGCGGGTGATATTTAATCCCCAGGTTTGGTTATTACTGCTTACAAAACGCAAAGCAGAATATGGAATGCGCATTTCAAAACTCCAGCCATTTTCATGCATTTTAGCTTCGCTATCCCACACGCCGTTCCAGGAATCATCTTCACCAGAAGTGCTTGAATATTTTGCGTCATACTGTTCTCCATACGGAGTCACATAAAAACCAAATCCATTGATCTTATCATTATAAGTATCGAAGATGACACCAACAAAATCATTCACGCCTACTTTATCACGGCCAATTAATTCCCTTGATACGCTGTCCTTTGTTCTTTCGTAGCAATAGCCGCCTATATAAATTGATGTATTATCATAAAGTAAATAAACAACTGTTTTATTACCTGCATTTTCAAGTACGCCGGCATTGGGACGCCACTCTACAAAATCAGTGGCAGGCGCTACCTCCATCCATGCTGCTTCATCTATGAGGCCATCAATTTTTATAGCGGCAGCAGTTTTTTTAGCAGCTAATTCCTTACGGGCGGGTTGTTGCGCCATTAGCTTAAAAGAACATATAATCAGTAAAAAAGCAAGGGGTAGCGTACGCATTGGCAATGGTTTGCAGTTATAAGCAATACGAAATTAGACGTACCAAATGCTTGTAATGTTACCACTCATCAAAAACACGTATTCATGTAATGCTGTTAAGTATTCCTTAACATGCAATATCATTTTATCAAATAGTATAAGGAACCGGCCTTGTGGTAAAAGCTCTTTACACCTACTCATCCTTTTTGGGGCCATAAAAAACAACAGGCTGGTTAAACGTTTTATCAAAGAAACTATAAATAGTGTCCACCTTTTGGCCATCTAACTGCGAGGAGAAAGAAATAAATAAAGGTGCATTTATTTTTACAGTATCATATTTCATGATCTCACCAGTGTTTAAGTAATAATAATAAGGAATTTGGTAAGGAATGACAGGTGGTATTGAGGCAGTTTCCAACTGGTATGTAAATAATTTATTACTCACCGATATGGGCAAAGTAAGAGCTTTTGCCCAGTAACGAAGAGGCGCTTTTCCGGTTACCTCTACTGCCTTGGCCATTTGCCGGTTATAGCTTTCAATATATTTATATTGAATAGGAATAATTAAAATGGCGTACACATACCGCAGCAATATCAAGCCTGCTATAAACAGCCAAATGCGTTCAGATGCAATACGGAAGTAGTAAAAAAGAAAAACGCTTAACGCTGTAATAAGACATATAGTTCCAATAGCAGATACTTCTTCAAAAAAAGGAAGGATACATACGCCTAAAAGTGCCAAACCAAAAAAAAGTCCAAGGTATTTTAGTAGCCGGTTAAATTGTGCAGGATATTCCATTGTAAACCGGTGATAAATATGAGCGAATATCGTGCAGGCAAACGGCACAAACATATACACATACCGCATTTTTGGCTGCCCGGTAAACCAATAAACCCAGATATTACAAACTATAAAAAGTATAGAAAACCTGACGAAAGGATTTTGCCATAAGTTATACCTGATCTTTTTAAATAGCAGTAGTAAAAACAGTGACCAGGGAGCTGCCATTTGTACCAATAGCAATGGGTAGATCAGAGATTTATCAATCAGTTTATGCGACCTCTCCCCTACGGCCGATTTAATAAAGGCCTCATTAAGTAAGTTTACAAAAAAACGCTGCGGGGAACCCGACCGGCGGTAGAGTAAAGCATAAAAGCCAATAGCCGCTATAAAAACAAAAATTCCCACGAGGTGCTGCCATCTCCATATAATTTTAACCGACCTGGCGTACAGACAAAGAGCAAGCAGTGTTAAACTCTGGAAAAGAATAGAAGGGAACCCTTTTGTCAGAAAGCCAACGACACAAAAGAGGTAAGAAAACAGGTATAGTTTGAGACACTGTTGCTTTGTATAAAACCAAAAAATACTTACCGCCTGCAGATAAACTATCAGGCTATAGAAGATATCAATCTCAGCACCATTTGCAAGACCGTAGAAATAAATATCGCCAGATGTAAGCAGAAAAAAGGCTGACAAAAGCGCAATCTTTTTTGGGAAAAAATTCCGGCTGATACGATAATGAAAAAAGGCCAGAAGCAAATAAAAAACGAGTGATGGCAACCGCAGCACAAATTCTGAAGCTGACCCGGTTATCCAAATCGAGAAAGAAAGAATCCAGTTAAATACCGGCGGCTTATTGTAATAGTCCCAGCCGAAAAGCGTGGGCTTAATAAAATTACCGGATTGGAGCATATCAAGAGAAACCATGGCCCGCCGCGGTTCCTCACCGGCTAATTCCAGTGTACCCAGATTGATAAGCACCGAAACAATATAAAGTATCAGCAAAGCTATAATTGCCAATAGTGTTTTGTTACGCTGCAAATAATTCATGAAAAAAACTGATTATAAAAAAAGCTGATTCAACAGAACCAGCTTCATAAAAAAATATTGTAATTGCCTAACTCATTTTTTCTACCTGCATATAATTTAATTCCACAGGAGTTGAGCGGCCGAATATCTTAACCGTTACTTTCAGTTTTTTCTTCTCATCGTTTACTTCTTCAATCACACCGTTAAAGTCATTAAAAGGTCCCTCGATAATCTTGATCATTTCACCAACAATAAAAGGCTCACTCATGCTAACGCCACCTGCTTCTGCCATTTCATCCATCTTGCCTAGCATCTTATTCACCTCAGCTTTACGTAGGGCAATCGGGTTTTCTTTACCAAGGAAATGAATAACGCTTGGGATATTCTTGATAAGGTCACGAAGGTCGTCGCTTAACTTTCCTTCTGTAATTTCTATCATTACATAACCGGGATAATAATTGCGTTCCCGCATTACCTTCTTTCCGTTTTGCACTTTGTAAACCTTTTCTACCGGGAGGAAAACCTGCTTTACCACGTCAGTCCAGCCCCCACGGGCTACTTCTTTATCTAAGTACTCCTTCACCTTTCTTTCCTTGCCACTTACCACACGCAGCACATACCACTTCGTTTCCTGCTGTTGCGGCTCCTGTGGACTTTCTTGTGGACTCTGTGCTATTGTTTCTTCCATTAGAATAATTTGTAAATAAAGTTCAGCCCTGTGTTGGATACTAAATCCATAATAGCTACTACGGCAGTAATGATCAGAGTAGCAGCCAGCACAATCATAGTTGATTGCTGTAACTGAATCCAGTTTGGCCAGGTCACTTTTTCCGTTAGCTCTTTGTACGAATCACGGAAGTAGTTTGATATCTTGTTCATTTGTTATTAGTTGATTGGTTAATCAGTTGATTAGTTGACCGGTTGATTTCCTAATCAACAAATTAACCAATCAACCGATCAACTATTAAAACTGCACGGGTGGAGAGATTCGAACTCCCATCAACGGTTTTGGAGACCGCTATTCTGCCATTGAACTACACCCGTGTGAGAAAGCTAAGAGCTATTAGCGGTTAAACTAATAGCTCTTAGCGATATATTGCAAATATAGAAACATCATTTGCAAAGCCTACTGACTAAAAGCCCAAAGCTTAAAATCCGTAGCTTATTTTAAAATTTCAGTAACCTGACCGGCACCTACTGTACGACCACCTTCACGAATGGCAAACTTCAAACCTTTTTCCATTGCGATAGGCTGGATCAACCTAACAGTAAGACTGGTATTATCACCGGGCATTACCATTTCAGTTCCTGCAGGTAATTCTACTTCACCTGTAACGTCAGTTGTACGGAAGTAAAACTGAGGGCGGTATTTTTGGAAGAATGGAGTATGACGGCCACCTTCTTCTTTGCTTAATACATACACCTCACCTTTAAACTCAGTGTGTGGAGTAATAGAACCTGGCTTAACGATTACCATACCACGGCGGATTTGAGTCTTCTCAATACCACGTAATAATAAACCTGCGTTATCACCAGCTTCGCCTTCATCCAACAACTTGCGGAACATTTCCACACCGGTACAGGTAGAGGTAAGCGGAGTGTCCATCAGACCAACGATCTCAACAGACTCACCTACTTTAATACGGCCTCTTTCAATACGGCCGGTAGCAACTGTACCACGGCCTGTGATTGAGAATACATCTTCAACAGACATAAGGAAAGCCATATCAACCGGGCGGGGTGGTAATGGAATGTAGCTGTCAACAGCATCCATTAATTCATCAATAGCACCAACCCATTTTGGATCACCTGCTAAAGCACCGGTAGCCGAACCTTTGATTATAGGAGTATTGTCGCCATCAAAACCATTTTTGGTTAAAATCTCACGAATTTCCATTTCAACCAATTCTATCAATTCAGGATCATCAACCAAATCAACTTTATTCATAAACACAACCATGCGGGGAACACCTACCTGGCGTGCTAAAAGAATATGCTCTCTTGTTTGAGGCATAGGTCCATCAGTAGCTGCCACAACTAAAATAGCACCGTCCATTTGCGCGGCACCAGTGATCATGTTCTTCACATAGTCAGCGTGACCAGGACAGTCAACGTGAGCATAGTGACGGGCGGCCGTTTGATACTCAACGTGAGCTGTATTAATGGTGATACCTCTTTCTTTTTCTTCAGGGGCGCCATCAATTTCATCGTACTTTTTTGCCACATTACCCATGCCTCTTGAAGCAAGGATAGATGTAATAGCAGCGGTCAAAGTGGTTTTACCGTGATCTACGTGACCGATGGTACCTACGTTAACGTGCGGTTTGTCCCGCTTAAAATTCTCTTTTGCCATCTTTATCGGTTTTTAGTTGTGGAGTTAATTGTTATTGAAATAATCTCCTTCTCACCAACTAAAAGTTTGAAGGAAAATTTTTATGTTACCAGCAACAGAATCATTTTTCTTCTTCTGTTGCGTCGCACTCTTATACATTTTGTTCACTATGCAGCAAGCGAATAGTCTATTGTGAGTGGTGAGCTTAAGACTTTATTATTCACCATTCATTACTTACCATTCACCCTCAGAGCCGTTAGTGAGAATCGAACTCACGACCTCATCCCTACCAAGGATGTGCTCTACCCCTGAGCTACAACGGCTTTTGTCAAAAACGTTGACAGTTGACCGTTGTTTGTTGACAGAGGCAACACACTGTCACCCATCATCTGACAACATTAACTGGAGCGGAAGACGAGGCTCGAACTCGCCACCTATAGCTTGGAAGGCTATCGCTCTACCAAATGAGCTACTTCCGCAAAAACAATTTGCAAAAAGCCAATATGCAATTTGCAAAAGAAAAAGAACTACATCAAAATTGTCAATTGCTTATTGCCAATTGACAACGTGGGCAGAGTAGGGTTCGAACCTACGTACTCGTGAGAGAACAGATTTACAGTCTGTCGCCTTTAACCACTCGGCCATCTGCCCAAATAAAGTAAGAACTTAGAATTACGAGGCGCGAAGTACAAAATAAATCCATCCACTTCGTACTTCAAATTTCATAATTAGTATTAAGTCAGAGCCGAAGAAGGGAGTCGAACCCCCGACCTACTGATTACAAATCAGTTGCTCTACCAACTGAGCTACTTCGGCAAATTAATTAGCTGATGTGATAATAAGCCGGTTAGCTGATTAAAATACAAAAGCCATTTGCAAAGAACTTCCTGGAATTAGCTAATCTGCACATTGGCTAATCAGCTAATTGTTCCCCTCTTTTTTAGGGATGGCAAAAGTATGGGAAATGATGATTAGAAAAAAATACGTAGAAAAAATTTTCATCGCCATTAGCAAATAAAAAATCCCACACGGTGTGGGATTGGAAAATCTTTAGGCGGCCTGCCTTTCTTTTTTCTTTTTTATTTGTTGAATCAACGCATTTAGCGCTTCATCAAACGATGTTTCAAACGACTTACTGGAGCTTTTTACAAAAAAATCTGCACGTGGCACATGTACCCTGATTTCCGAAATCTTGTCTTTAATGTTGTGCGCTACATTATCCAACACCAGAAACACATCTACTTTAATAATCCGGTCGTGAAATTGCGAGAGCTTTTCTAATTTTTTGGTTATGTAATCCACTAATTTCTTGTCTGCATCAAAATGAAGCGATTGAACATGTACGATCATAGTATTGGGGTTTAATCTGAAAAAAGTTCAAAGAACGTTGCTTTGTAAGCACTATGAAGTTAGCCCTTCGCTTTTTCCCAGCCAAGCTAGAAGCGGAAAAACTTTTACGCTTTTGGGTGTGCCTTTTGATGAATATTTTTCAAGCGGTCTATACTGTTATGCGTATAAACCTGTGTAGCGGCAAGGCTGCTGTGACCCAGCAATTCTTTCACTGCATTTAAGTCTGCGCCATTGTTGGTAAGATGTGTGGCGAATGTATGGCGCAATACATGCGGGCTGCGCTTCTCAATAGTAGTCACCTGGCTTAAATAGGTCTTAACAGATGTGTAAACGGCTCTTGGCGCCAGTGGCTTTCCTTTAGCTGTTACCAATAAAACATCAGTTGAAAGGTGGGGGAATTCTCTTTTCTTTTTTAGCAAGTATTCTTCCAGCTCTTTTCCTAATTCAGGATTCAAAGGGATGATTCTTTCCTTAGAACCTTTGCCCAAAACCTTTATTGTACTGTTCGGGAAACTAATTCCGGTTTCCTTTAAACCAATAGCTTCGCTTAACCTGATACCGGTTTGATAAAACAGCAGCAGAATCAAACGTTCTGTTTGCCCTTTCCAGGTGTCAGGAAATTCGACATGATCAAACAGGGTCTTTATGTCTTTATCGGCAACAAAATTGGGTAAGCGCTTTTCTATCTTGGGAGTTATCACTTTAGCCATTGGGGTTTGCTGTAATAAACCTGTTTTAATACCATATTTAAAAAAGGATTTAAGGGTAGAAATTTTACGGGCTATGCTTTTAGCAGAAAGGCCTTCATCTTTTAAACCCGCCAGCCAACTGCGGATGTACGAATGCGAAAGTTGCTGTATAGGCGTTTCGCCATACTGCACCATTATGAAATCAAAAAAAGAAATAAGATCGGTTTGATAAGAAATGAGGGTATGTTGAGAGTAGCGTTTTTCAAACCTGAGATAATCGAAAAAAGGCTGGAGAGTGGTATGATGGTTTTCCATAAAAAAACAATAGCTGCAAAGTACCTAAAACCTTGCAGCTATACAATATGTTAGAGCAGAAGAAGCTTACACCTCAATCTTTCCGCTTGATATCTGTTGCTTGTAAACAGCTTTCAACACCTGGCCTCTGCGTCTTACAGATGGCTTGATGAAGGCCTGTCTTTCACGTAACTGCAATAAGATTTTCGCTTTTTCGAATTTCTTCTTATACTTCTTTAAAGCTTTATCTATGTTTTCGCAGTCTTTGCTATCAATTATCAGCATGCGTATATACCTCCTTTAAAAATTTTTTTTGGAACGCAAATATAGGGTTCATTTTAAAAGCAAACCAAAACAAAATGTAAAAACCCCGAATTTTACCACATGTTCACAGGAATTATTGAAAACATGGGCCGGGTTATAGACGTGATAAAATCAGGCACCAACAAAACGTTTTGGATCGAGTCTCCCCTCTCCTCTTCTTTTAAAATTGATCAAAGCATTGCACATGACGGCGTTTGCCTGACGGTAGAAGAGGTTCAGGAAACCAGCCACCGGGTAACGGCTATTTTAGAGACACTGGAAAAAACAGCCTTGCATAAATGGAGCGAAGGAAAGCAGATTAACCTGGAGCAATGTCTTTTACTCACCAGCCGGCTTGATGGACATTTTGTACAAGGCCATGTAGATACAGCCGGTATTTGCGAAAAGCTAAAAAACCGGGATGGCAGCTATGAGATCACCTTCTCTTTCCCTAAAAAGTTTGCAGCACTGGTAATTGAGAAAGGCTCTATTTGCATTAACGGCATCAGTCTTACACTTTTTGAGGTGAAAAAGGCATCATTTAAAGTAGGCATTATTCCTTATACATGGGATCATACGAATTTGAAATTTTTGAAGGAAGGTGATGCAGTGAATTTAGAGTTTGATATGATTGGGAAGTACATACAACGAATGAACCAACTCAACAAAGGTTAATGAACGGGGGGAGAGCACACTATCCGGGATTAGATGCATTAAGGGGCATCGCCATTATATTGGTCGTTCTTTATCATTACTTTCCTTTCTTTCGTATAGGCTGGATTGGTGTCGACCTGTTTTTTGTACTTTCCGGATTTTTAATTACGGGAATTCTACTAAGAACCAGGGAAGAAAAAAACTATTTTAGAAATTTCTTCCTGAGGCGGGCATTTCGAATATTCCCTTTGTACTTTTTGGTGCTGATTGTATTTTATATATGCTCCCCCCTATTGTTCACCCAAAAACAAGTTGGATCGGCTTACTTTTATTATACCAATAACCAGGTTTGGTTTTGGACCTTTACCGAAAATTGGCTGCTCATTAGGCAAGGGCCACCTCCGGAACCTTACCTACAGCATTTTTGGTCTTTGGCAATTGAAGAACAATTCTACCTCGTCTGGCCTTTTTTACTTTATGGCGTGCGGTCTCTTGTCATTTTAAAATACTTTCTGGTAGCACTATTCTTCATGGCTATTTCTCTACGTGTAATTCTATGGATTTACTTTATTGGCCACGAGGCTTTTTACTACAACACTTTTGCCCGGGTAGATGGTTTTGCTGCCGGCGCTTTTTTATCAATACTTGTTTTTCAAAAAGAGCGAATTTCAAAAACACTAATGCTCATAGCATTCTTTGGGTTAGCTGCGGTTTTTTTCTGTGCAATCCTTGTTTCTAAAAACCTTGATCACAACAGTGCCCCATTTGCAACCGTTGGTTATTCTGTTGCCGCATTATTCTTTATGTGTATTTGCTTTAAACTTATCAATTCAAATTCTATTATAGCAAGAAGTGGTTTCTTAAAACAAATTGGACGCATCTCTTATGGCATATATGTGTACCACATCCCGGTTTTTTTAATTGGAAGTTATGTTTTACATAAAATTGATTTGCTAAACGACAGTGGAAGCAATGTTTACGTGATACCTTTTATTTGCATTGGGGCAACTTTTTTGATCAGTTCTTTAAGCTACAAACTTATAGAACTACCCTGTCTTAGGTTTAGAAACAAACTACTGTAACAATGAATTGCGCCGGGCACAAGAATTAAAGCAATGAACTTCAACATAATTTCAAAATACCGTATCCTTATACTGATTATAGCTTACGTTGCGTTACAAATTTTCCTGCTGTACCAATTTGGCATTGTCACCAACTTTGAAGCAACCAAATACATAGACCAGGCACACAACCTTATAAACACAAACTCGTACACCACTAGTAACTTTCTATTTTATTCCACACAAATTTTATTGATTGCTGCCTGCATTAAATTAAAGCTTGGATTTTGGTTCGTCGTGATGATACAAATTGCTGCCAATGCTTTTTCATTGCTTTTATTTCATAAAATGGTGATCGCCATTACCAAGAATAAAATGGTTGCTTTTGGCGCAACAGTTCTTTTTTTGGGGATGTTTTACTACCATTTGTATAACGTACATCTTTTCACCGAGTCACTTTTCTTCAGCTTCTCCATTTTGTTCGCTAACTATCTTTTCAACTTAAAAAAATTAAATCTGGCAACCATTCTTATTACAGTTCTTATGTTAGCCATTCTTTTATTTACAAGGCCTACCGGGCTTTTGTTCATCCCAGCCACCCTTTTGTTTATTATCTTTCGGTTTGGTAAAAAGAGAGCCTTGTCACTGGTTTTTTTGTGTGTTACCGGAGGATTGATTTTATTTTATATTATATTAAATGCTGCACTTAATTCTGGTGGTGAATTTGATTTTCTTTTGCCTTACATAGAGGAACATGTTATTTGCGGCGTGCCTACCGTACAACATCCGCACAGCATTACTTTACCTGTTAACAAAAACTCAGTAGAAGGTTTATGGCAGGTTATCCTGAACAACAGCGATTTATTTTTTGGTTTAGCAAAAAAAAGATTCATTACTTTTTGGGGTGTAAGAAGGTCCTTCTTTTCAGTAGGACACAACCTTTTTATTGCGGTTTATTTCTATAGCCTGTACGTGTTTATTTTCCTTGGGTTGAAACGAATGCTCACCTACTACTTACCAGAAACCATCTTTATACTTACTTATATCTTTCTGGTAATGCTTACCGTATTGTTATCCTGCGATGAATGGCACAACCGCTTTATCTTTTCCATTCTTCCTTTTTTATTATTATTAGCAGCCGGCCTATTTGCAAAAAAGAAAGATGTTGTTAGTTGATATTTTTATTTACCAAAGCATCCTTCACTTTTATATCCATCATGCGTTCTGCATACGGTTTCGATATTTCATTCAGCTTTTCAATGGCTCCCTGCACCTCATCTTTTGTTCCCTTGCTTATTTTTTCTTCCAGATTTTGTAATGCTGTATTGGTAGCTGCCATTTCTTCTCCTGACAAGTAAGATTTATTCTTTTCAAGAAAATTTTTGGTAGTGTTAATCAACAATTTTCCTTCCATTTGCGCTTCCACTAATGCTCTTTGTTGTATATCGTCTTTCGCATGATGTAAGGAATCCATCAATAGCCTTTCCACTTCATCATCGGTTAATCCATACTGCGGTTTTACTTCGATAGTTTGCTGCAAACCGCTACGTAATTCTTTTGCACTAACTACCAAAATGCCATCTGCATTGATTAAAAAACTAATCTCAACTTTTGGTAAGCCGGCAGGCATGGCCGGTATTCCTGATAGGGTAAACCGGGCCAGCTTTCTATTATGCTGTACCAGGTCGCGTTCGCCCTGATAAACCGAAACTACAATCCCTGTCTGCGCATCTTTCTGCGTAGTGTATTGACGTGCTGCCTTAGAAGGAATTTTTGAATTGCGAGGTATAAGTACATCCATCAAACCACCCATCGTTTCTATGCCTAATGATAACGGTGTAATATCAAGCAGTAAAACATCTTTATTATTTCCAGCTAAAATATCAGCCTGTACAGCCGCACCTAAAGCAACTACTTCATCAGGGTTTACTCTATCATGTACGCCCTTTCCAAAAAACCGGCTGACCCTTTCCTTCACAAACGGAACGCGGGTAGAACCCCCAACCATTACTACCTCATCTATTTCAGAAATTGTAATATCCGCATCTGTTACTGCATTACTGCAACTGTTAATAGTTCTGTCAACAAATGGCTCAATTAAGGTATCAAACTTTTCTTTGGTTAACCTTACTGGTTTCTCATTTACGGTTCCAATAAAATTATCATTCCGGCTCAAATGAATTTTTGCTTCTTCTGCTTTTAACCGAAGTGCCTGCGCCAGCGATTTATTTATTTGTAGCTCTTCTGCTGAAATAGAAAGTTCCTCCATCCACCACTGCACAATAGAATTGTCAAAATCATCACCGCCCAAATACGTATCGCCATTAGTTGACAAGACTTCAAATATCCCATTGGTTATTCTTAAGATAGAAATATCAAAGGTGCCACCGCCCAGGTCATACACGGCTACTATTTTTTCTTCGTCTTTCGTCATACCGATGCCATATGCTAAACTGGCGGCCGTTGGTTCATTTACAATACGAAGTACATCTAAACCTGCTAACCTGCCAGCGTCTCTTGTGGCTTGCCGCTGTGCATCGTTAAAATAGGCAGGCACAGTAATCACCGCTTTATTAACGGGCGTTTTCAAGATGTGTTCGGCCCGTTGTTTTAAAGCTTTTAGTATGAAAGATGATAATTCAACTGGCGTGTAAAACGTTCCATTTACTTCAATCTTTACCAGATTATCAGTACCATCATCCAGCACTTTATAAGTAAAAAAGCTTGATCGTTCCACTACATCTTTATAGGATTTACCCATCAACCTTTTAACGGAAAAAATTGTGTTCTGAGGTTCTGTTATCAGGGATTGCTTTGCCTCATTACCTACTGAAACCTGTCCACCCTTGCCAAAGTGAATGACGGAGGGAACTAAAGTTGTATTGTCAAACTCTTTTAAAATTGTTGGCTGCTTTGAGTCGGGATGGATGATGGCAATCAGACTGTTAGTGGTGCCCAGGTCAATGCCCACAATTATTTCTTCCTGCTGCAAACTGCCCGTAGTTAGGTTGATTCCAATTTTTGCCATTGTAAACTATAACTTATTTTATTTGAATTGCAAACTTACGCAGAATGAAAAAGTAAACCGGCTTTTCAAATAGCTTATAAGCGGCTACAGCTATAAGCTGCAGGAGTAAGTAAAGAAGAATAAAATTTGATGTTACATGAAAATGAAGGATTTCAGCCATCATGCCGATGTGAAGCAAATAAAATGCGTAAGAACTTTTACCAAGAAGAATAAGTAGCCTGGTGCTCAATAACTTTTTCAATAATGTATTTTCCACTAACAATCCGTAATACATTATACCAATAGAAACAGGAATTAAAAAATTAAATAGAAGGATGCCTAAAAAATAATCATTTATCACTTCAATATTTTCGGTATAAGCAAAATACCCAAGTAGCGTTAGCAAGGCAATAAAGAAGATTCCACCATAGAATGTATAATATATTGTACACTTTACTGCCGGCCGCTTTATAAGTAATAAGGCCAAAAAGATGCCTATAAAAAATTCAACGCATCGGCCAAAAAAAGTTCCGGAAAGCATAAAACTGCCACCCCCAAAAGGTGGAGAAAAGATGTAGGAAAGCAAAAACCCTATGCCTAACAAGCTAATAGCTTGAAAGACAAAAATCTTCTTTTCTTTTATTAAGTAAAAGCAAAATGGTGCATACAGGTAAAACATTTCTTCTACCGTTAAGCTCCAGGATTGGGGAAGACCAGAAAAAATAAGATTCGCTAAGCCCTTTCAGTAAGGTTATGCTAAAAAAATAGCAAGGGCGTCAGGTGAGGCTTTACCATGTAAATACAATAATAAAAATTGCATAGCCAATATGGCGTAGTAGAGAGGAAAAATGCGGGCAATCCGCTTTATGAAATAGTAACGTAACTCTTTGCGGTTGAAATTAAATTCATAATAGCGATAGGCGATTAAAAAACCACTCAGTACAAAAAAAAGGGTAACGCCAATATTTAACTGTCGTAAAAAAAAATAAAAAAATGAAGTATGTCCTTCCGAAAAAAGTAGCTGCGCACAATGAAACAGGTAAACAAGGCTTGCCGCGATAAAGCGAAGTCCGGTAAGCGCAGGAAAATTTTTTCTATCCATTTTTATCCAATACAAACCATCATAGAAAAAGCTGCCTGGGAAAGAGACAGCTTTTCTATGATGTTATTTAAAACTTTATCGCATCAGGTACATTTTACCATATCCCTTATTAAAATACTTATCGGTATTGTCTTCGGAGCCTTTATACTTATCCAGCGACTTGCCATCAAGGTTTGTTACCACGCGGTATAAGTAAACGCCATTACCTACTTTTTGTCCGTATTGATCAGTACCGTCCCACTTAAATTCTGTGATATTGTTGCCAATATGCAGAGGCCCCAATTCACCTTTTGTAATTTCCCGAACAATTTTACCGGTTACTGTTAGTATCTGAATCTTTATGTTCTGCGGCACAGCGCTTCCGGTTAAGGTAAACACAAAGGCTGTAGAAGTAGTAAAGGGATTTGGGTAATTGAGCATGTTGGAGATCATTGGTTTGTTGATAACCTGGAATCCAACCCGGTACGACATGGTACCAGCCGTATTATTGCTCCTGTCTTTGCCTGTTATAATCAGCTCATAATCTCCGTCCTTTTCAAAATAGGGAGCGAACTGTATGCTGGCCATATTATCAGCATTAGGAGCTCCTGTTGCCGGAATAAATTTCAATGTGTCGGAGTTGAAGTTAAAGGTTCTTGTTACGCTGCCGGAACCGAGTCCACCGCTATTATCGGGATAACGCACCTGTACCGTTGTCAAAGAAGAATCATTCAGCAGCATCCACTTCGCTTCATCCTTCAGTTTAATTAAAATATTGGGTTTAGATGATACAATGTCCCTGTTGAGGATATGCACATTATCAAATGTTACATCCATTAAAGGATTCAGGGTATCGCCCCTTACAAAAAAATTACGGAAGATGAAGTTGTTAAAATGATATTGCTCTGGCTGATCATTGTCGGGATTAATATCAACAAACAAATTATTAGCTCCTGCTAATTGTTTTGTATCAATAGTAAAAGGCACGTTTATCACTTCGCCGCTGTTCAATGGTTTCTTTTGTTTAGGCGCTTCAAAAATTCTTGGCGTATTGGTGCGGTCAAAAACAGTTACTTTAATTCTGATGCTATCGCTAAATGGAGCATCGCTTATATTCTTGAAGGCTATCTTACCTTCTAACGGCTCGCCTACTTCAAGGGTATCCTTCATTATAAATAATACGTTTGGCAAAACAGCGCCTTCTGGTGCAGGGTCGTATGTAAGCCTCCAATATTTGAATTGGAAAGGCGTGTGATAAACACTATCCCTATTGATCATATGCAGTTGCAGAAAGCGGTAAGTGGAGGCATTAATGGAAGACACATCCACTATCTGCTGCGAAGCGTTAATATTCCGGATTAACGTATCAACCCTTCCATCTGGCTTTACACCGATAATATTCACAGTTGGCCGGTCCCCTAACCCGGGATCTGCTGAAGTACCACTCCATTTAAATTCCTTCCAGGCCATAGCGGGGCCAAAGATCGGAGAGGTTACCGAGCCAATTGTATCAGGTGTAGCATAATCTGCCGATAAGGTGATCTTATCAAAAATGCCTTCAGAAAAAATGGACTTGGATGGCACCTGGGCCTGGGCGTTCTTTTTATAGGTGAAAATGAAAGCTCGTGGCCTAGTAAAGGAATCTGCATCTACAAAACCCTGGCTATATAAATGATGATAAATAGAACGGTTACTTCCAAAATAGGTTGTATCGCTTTTCCAGCCATTGACAAAGTAATTGTTATTGGGATCAGTTCCGGAAGTGTTCCGGATAACAACAATATGTTGGGAAGGGATCATTTCCAGGAACTGAACAAGTTTCCTTCTTTTGCTGGAATCAGTCAATGTAAATTGGAAATTATAAGCCCTATCCTGCCCGCAAACAGGATCGCTTCCATACTGCCCCGCCAGACCGCCATTGTTATTGAACCATGGTTTAAACGTGTTTGGATCAAATACATTTACTATAATATTTGGAAGGCCGCAAACACTTCGTATATAGTTAACACCATTTACCGCAATAGCAAGTTCAGCAGCTTGTGAAGTAGCCGTTGGAAAAACCCCGCTTCTGATTAGCAGGTTATTTTGGGCCTCGTGAAAATTCCAGTTATTGCCAGGTGCCAGATCCATGTCGGTAATGGCTGATTTTTGATGTTGATATAAATGTGATTGATTAAATCCAGAAGTGGAGTTGCTTAAATAAACAAAAGATGACGTATTCCATATCGGGCTGCCACTGGCTGGCACGGGGGCTACTCTCCAATAATAAACCGTACTGTCTGCAAAGCTGAGGCCCGGAGCAAACTCTAATAAACCGCCCACAGAAGTTATAGTGTTTGTTAGTTTCGATGGAGAATTGAACAACTCCGTTGTATCAATCTCCATTTTATACTGCTTACTAACATCAAATGGATTTGCAGTGGAAGCTTTTAGAGTAATATTCCGGTTATTTACAATAGCAAAGTTGTAAGGATAAACAGGTCTTGCCTCATCTTCAAAAATGAAAAAGTCGCGGGAGGTTGAGTTATTCGTTTCAAATAATTCATCCACTACATTATCTGCATCAACAGTAACAAAAAGTTTATTTGCCCCTTTGTCTTTTATAGGGTCAATAGGTATGTTAAAAACCAACTCATCGCGGTAACGGGTGCCATTTAAAGTATCCCGGCGCAGCACAGTTATTGAGCCATCAGGGTACTGGCGTTTTGTTTCCACCACCGATGGGCGATTAATAGCTTTGCCTAAGTTAAAAACACTAATGTTTACTTTAAAAGACTGATCGGCAACGGAAATAAAATTGGGAGCTATTTTTACCATCGTGTCCATAATAGCATAATCTGGCTTGGCCTGCTGGTTAAAAGTAACGGCAGGGTCGCCATTTAAAATAGTTTCTTCCGCATTGCACCGGGCAAAAAAATCATCGCCTAAAAAGCTATACACATCATCAATTGTTTTTTTTATGATCTCGCCAATTGACCGTTTATACAGACTCCTGGCCATATTGTTATAAGCGCGGGAGTTCCATATATCGAGGTAATGCACAATACCAAAATGCGAGGAAGCGATGAAATTAATAGAGCCCCTTTCCGGCGCCAATACATATTTATCGGATAGATAATTTCTAGTAGTAAAACGGCTCTCATTGTAGTCGAATGTATTACCCGCATTACAACCCAAAGCAAAAAACATGGGGTACTTCCCCTGATTATTATAGTTGGCCGGCTCGTCAAGATTGAACTCTAATGTAGTTGGCGACGAATGACCATAATACGTAACAAGGCTAAGCCCCTGGTTAAACAAATTGGTCAGGTCGGCATCGGATAGCTGCTGTACAGAGCTGGTACTGGTTTTTTCAAAGGTGTACACTTTTGCTCCGTAAAGGGAATCTTCTATAATTCTTTTATAGCTGTTCAAAGCATTTCCTAAAATAGAAGCCAATGGCTCATCACCGGCGCCGGCAATATGCGCTATGTTTTTCATCCAGGCTTTATCGCCTATCTCCGGCGAAAGTGTTTGCTGCGCTCTTTCAAGGTCTTTTACCTTTTTTAAATACAGGCTTACCTCGGCAGGAGTAATAGCAGTTAAGCGCCCAATAGGCGTTCCCGGAGAAGAGGTACCCGGCTCTGCAGACAACAGTAAATCGGAAGATGGCCATCCATAAGTGGGTACCAGGTTCAGTTTTTCAAGATTTTCTTTCTGCGTCTGAGTGCCTCTGTCACCAATAGAAAGCTGGTGCAGGTAATGAACACCCCGGCCAATAAGAAATACTTGTCTTGGCGTTGCCAAAAACGTATTGCGGGCAAAGCGTATAAAGTTGCGGATACCAGCAGGATTTTTCTTGATACCAAAACCAAACTGGTCAACCAACTGCTCGTCTAAAAATATTTTTGCGTTATAACTGCCTCCCTGGGCCGATGCCCTGTAGCTGCGATAGTCTTCTACGGGGTTGGTACCGCCGGCGCCGTTAAAAAGAAGTGGGTTTGAGACAATAAGATAGTCAGCCTGGTTAACGGTCAACTTATAGTCTGTGAAAGTGCGGGGTTGTAAAGAACTAACCGGGGTGATACCACCTGTTACCTGGCTTACTAAAACAAGATTACGGCTGAGTGTTGAAGCCTCTATAGCAACTTTAACCAAGGAGCCGGAAATCTCACCTACATAGCGCTTGCCGTTAGTAAGATCATAGAGTACCGGGTCCACGCCACCATTAGTGAATCCGCTTATTTCCAAATAGTTGCCAGTGACGGATGCAGGTAAGGAGAACTCAAAATTAGAAGCTCCGCCAAAATTGAACTGGCGGGGGTAGGAAATTTCCAGTTTGCTGAGTACCATCTTGTCAACGGGACAACCTGCTGTGTCGCAAGTTTCAGTAACATTAGTAACGCCTGCAGCAGCAGTGCCGGAATTTAGCAGGCTTAAATTAAAGGATGCTTCATTTTCTGCCTGGTTCAGGTAAGGAAAGTCAGCTCCACTAACAGAATCGCCGTTGATAGTGACCCTATAGCGCCTTGAGTTATACGAATTGCCAAAAACGCTGGTTCTGATTTTTGGAGCAGGGCCAGATGCTGCCGCAAACAGGCCCGTGAAATTGGCTGTATACGTGGCATTTCTTTCAATATCACCAGAGCTCCATCCTTCACCTTTATCATAAGAGGAAGAAAACAAATGATCGGCGCCTACGATATAATAAAGTCCGCTGTTTATTTTGTCTTTAAGAGAAGCGCTTGCAGTATGTATAAAATAAGGCTCGGCAGGCAGGGTGTTACCAGCCACATTATTACTAGTAGGTTGTAATCGTAAATTAGGCCCTGCAGGATTTACAGTAAGAAAATAAGCAGCCGAATCGCTGATCAAACTCCATTTATCGTTTAACTGAAAGCCAGGTTCCCGATACAGTTCCTTATCTGGTTTGCCATCATTCATTTTCCCCCAAAACTCTATGTAGTCAGAAGCAGTTAATGTTCCGGATGACAACGAGGTATAAATAGGCACTTGTACACCATTACGCCAAAGCTGGAAGTGTTGAGCCGCCGCTACGCTTAAACCTGCAGTCGCCAGGTCGGCACCGGAGATACGATAGAGACCGTCTTTCCCAACCTTGAACTTGTAATAGGTCTTGGTAAAATCAATCCACTCGTTATTGTACACTTGCGCTTTAGCCACAAAGCTTAAGAGTACTGCCAAGCCAAATAGAAGTTTTCTCATTGCAATAAATTTTTGGTACGGAAGGTTATTTTTTTCTTTTGTTGTTATTCACAAGGTCAAACTGTAACGAAAATACGTGGGTATATAGAGGGTTAGATTGATTGGCGAGGTTGGTAAAAGCATAATCGATCCGAACGTTTTGCAAGCGAAAGCCAGCGCCGGCACTGGGCTGATAAATCCAGACTTTTTTCTGGTTTAACGTATCGCCATCGCTTAAAGCCCGTTGAAAATTATTAATGCCCCCTCTCAAAAAAACAACATTATTGATATTGAGTTCAGCGCCGATTTTAGGATCAACACTTACCGGATCGGCGCTTAAAACAGTATTGCGCCTGCCATCGAAAGTGAGGTCAAAGTTAGCTTCTGCCAGCAGGCTAAGTTTATTGCTTAATTTAAAATCGTGTCCTACGCCTAAAATCAGCCGGGGCGCAGTCATTTCGGTTGACTTAACAGGGATGTCGTTATTAGTAAGGTAAAGTGCTTCCTTTTCTTTCTCTGTAAACGAAAATGACCATGAATTGAACGTAGTAGTAACATCTCTGGCAGCAATGCCAAAACGCCATTTATTCGCCCTGATCTGCAGACCCGCATCCAAGCCAAAACCCCAGGCCTTTGCAAAGGAACCTACACTTCGGTGAATCACTTTCGCATTCACGCCAAAGTTGATATTCTTGTTTGGTGTTTCTTTTAACTTTTGGGCAAGTGAAAAAATAAAAGCGTAATCGGCCGATGAAAAAGCCTGGATATTATTATAGTTAATAGAACCGTCGGGCTCCACTAAAAACAGGGTGTTCATGATGTCATCCACGGCAAACCGAAGTGCAGAAATACCGATAGTTCTTTTATTACCGGCTGTAGGAAGGGCTAAACTCAGGTAGTCGTACTTACCAATGCCGGCAAAGTATTCGGCATGCATTGCATTTACCTGGCTATGATCTTTTACTCCGGTAAGTCCGGCAGGGTTCCAGTAACCCGCAGTGCCATCTTGTACCGAGGCTACCTGTGCACTGCCCATCGCCAGGCCACGAGCCCCGGCTCCTATGTTTAAAAATTCGTTTGAATATTTTCGGAATTGCGCAAAAGATGAGAAGGAAAGCAAGCCAAAAGCGGCAAGAGCAAATAGTTTGAGCTTCATTATATGGATTTTCAGATAAGCAATGGATTATGAAGGACGGTTTTAAATAGGAATTAGCTGCGCCAACAAATATAATCCATAGAATCGTAATTCATAATGTGCCTACCGTATTTACACCATGGCTAACGGGATTTAGCCACACCAAATTGCGTCCCGCTGTTTACATTTGCCGCCTGTTTTAAATAATAGTAGCAATTGATAATTTGCAAAAATTGGTCGCATTTCCACCTGATACAGGCATTCTTGAAAGCATAAGACTCATTAACTGTTATTGCAAAGTGCAAATTGGCAACTGCCCAACTTAAATTATAACTATGAACTTAATAGAAGAACTGCGTTGGAGAGGACTTGTACAAGACATCATGCCCGGAACTGAAGAACAACTAAGCAAAGAAATTACCACTGGTTATATTGGCTTTGATCCTACGGCGGACTCACTGCATATTGGCAGCCTGGTGCCGATAATATTACTTGTTCACCTGCAAAAGGCCGGGCATAAACCGGTTGCTTTAGTCGGTGGAGCTACCGGCATGGTTGGCGACCCAAGTGGTAAAAGCGCAGAACGTAATTTATTAGGTGAAGATGTTTTAGAAAAAAATGTTGAAGGCATCAGAACGCAGTTAACAAAGTTTCTTGACTTTACCCCTGGCCCTGCCGCTGCCGAAATGGTGAACAACTATGACTGGTTTAAGGGACTTAGCTTTTTAAAATTTATCAGGGAGATAGGTAAACACATTACGGTCAACTACATGATGAGCAAGGATAGCGTTCGTAAGCGCATTGAAGGTGAGGCCGGCATTTCTTTTACCGAGTTTACCTACCAGCTTATCCAGGGTTATGATTTTTACTGGCTTTATCAAAACAAGAATTGCAAACTGCAAATGGGCGGCTCCGACCAGTGGGGAAATATTACAACCGGTACAGAACTGATACGCAGAAAAGGGGGCGGCGAAGCGTTTGCCTTTACCTGCCCGCTGCTTACCAAAAGCGATGGAAGCAAGTTTGGAAAATCGGAAGGTGGTAATATTTGGTTAGATAAAGAAAAAACTTCGCCCTACCAGTTTTACCAGTTTTGGCTGAATGCGGCTGATGCCGATGCGGAAAGTTGGATAAAGATTTTCACTTTCTTATCCAAAGAAGAAATCAATTTACTGATTGAAGAACATAAAGCGGACGAAAGTAAGCGCATCTTACAAAAAAGGTTAGCGCAGGAGTTAACAAGTTTTGTTCATGGCGAAGAAGAATACAATAATGCCATACTCACAACGCAAAAATTATTTGCCCAACAAAATGCCTCTGCGGATAGCCTTAGCGCTGACGATCTGGAAAACATGCAGGGCATCGTTAAAGTAGAATATGCAATTAGCAATTTGGGAGCGGGTGTTGATGTAATTAGTTTAGTTACGGATACTGATATCTTCCCAAGTAAGGGCGAAGCAAGAAAGATGATTCAAAACGGCGGCCTGAGTATAAACCGGGAAAAAGTAACTGATGCACAAATGCAGCTTACCATTGCCAATTTGTTGCACGAAAAATATTTGCTGGTGCAAAGGGGAAAAAAGAATTACTACCTTATTATTGCTGTAGAGTAGTTGATAAAGCAATCTCATCTTCCGCCGCTAAAGGGAAGCATTAGTGCTGTAAGCCTGTACCAAATAAAGGTGCCGAATAGAATTACAAAGCGTAAAAGAGTGCGACGCAAGAGAAGCTTAATAGTAGTACTTCCGTTGGGTTCAAAAAAGCTCAACTAGTAAAACCCATTAAGTTTAAAGGTTAGGCCTGTGCGATGGTACTTCCATTATGGGTCCGGGGTGTGAGATTGAATTTTACTTTTCTTATTCAACCCTTCTCTTATAAAATAAACTACCACCCCTAACGCGGCTACTGAAGTTCCCCACACAGCCATCCAACCCGTTGCATAAAACACAAATAGCCAGATAGCGATAGACAAGATAACAGGTAGCGGATAAAGCCACATTTTAAAAGGCAGGGCCTTTGTTCCATTTCGCTTACGTAGCAATACTACACCAATAGCCTGTGCTACAAATTGAACTAAAATACGCATGGCTAAAATGGCCGCAATAACCTGTTTTAGAGAAAGACTAAACGAAAGTATAATAGCCAGGCCCGATATAAAAAGAAGCGATACATACGGGAAGGCCTTAGTGGGATGAAGCCTGCCGAATATTTTAAAGAAATTTCCGTCCAGCGCAGCAGCATACGGTACCCTTGAATAACCAAGCAGCACTGCAAACAACGATGAAAAAGCTACACATAAAACCAAAACTGTCGCAATAGTAGCGGCGGTACTTCCAAACGTTTCCTCCATAAATACGCTCACAATAAAATCATGCTTCTGCGCCTCCTGCCATGGGATTACATGCACTACGGCAAGGTTCATTGCTAAGTATAAAACGGCAATGCCAATGATGGAGATAAAAATACTTTTCGGGATATTTTTTTCCGGCTTTAAAATTTCGCCACCCAGGTGACAAACATTATAATACCCCAGGTAGCTATAAATGGTTTTTACGCTTGCCTGTCCTAACACCACCCAAAAAGCAGATGTAAAAAATGTATCCACGGTTGGTGGTAAAAATGAATAACTAACAGGATGATAAAGAATGCCACCAACGATGATCCATCCAATTGTACCCAATACCGCTACCCATAAAAAAACAGCCAGCTTACCGATAGATTCTATTTTACGATAAAGCAAAAAAGCAATGACTAAAATGATTAAAACGGAAACACATTTCTGTTGCCAGTAACCCAACAGCGGTACCAAGTATTTTACATAAGTGGAGAAGCCTATTGCACCGGAAGCCAATACCAGCGGTGCTTGTATGGATGTTTGCCACACGAATAAAAAACTGGCCAGCCTGCCCCATTTCTCCCCAAATGCCACCCTAAGAAAATTGTAACTGCCGCCGGCTAAGGGATATGCTGCGCCTAGTTCGCTCCAGATCATCCCATCAAAAAGAGCAATGACAGCACCTAATATCCAGGCCCATAAAAACAGGGAAGAATTGAAATCACGAATCACCAGCGGCAGTACAATAAATGGCCCGATGCCCACCATGTCAATCATGTTAATAGCCGTAGCTTGTACCAGTGTTAACCGCCGCTTGAGTGTTTGCATCTTTAAATTAGGCCTTAAGGTTTGGCAAAGGTTGTAATGCCTTCTACCAGCACATCTAAGTTTTTGGTAGTAGTATAAACATTCGGTGTGATGCGAACACCACTGATATTCTCCCAAACAATTGTTGTTGTATGTATCTTATGCTTATTGAAAAGCCAGGCATCCAATTCAGCCGGCTTTTTACCTTCTATTGAAATCATGCCGATTGCACCGCCATAAGATGGATCCAGGGAAGTATGCAACTTTACTTTTGGTATATTTTTTACTTTTTCCATCCAATAATTTTTTAAATAATGCAGCCTCTTTTGCTTTCGTTCAGCGCCAATCATTTCATGAAACTCAATCGCCTTTCCTATCGCCTGTTCTATAAAAAAAGGCCGTGTTCCCAGTGCTTCAAACTTTCTTATATCGTCTTTAAAAGGATCATCGGAAGCAAACAGTGGGTAAATATTTTTTATCTTTTCTTTTCGCACATACAACACACCACTTCCAATTGGGGCATACAACCATTTGTGCAAAGAAGATGCAAAATAATCAGCACCCAGCTCCGGTATTTTAAAATCTAAATGGGCAAAGCTGTGCGCCCCGTCAACCAATACTTCTATACCTCTCTTATGAGCTTCCGCGGCTATCTTTTTCACTGGTAAAATCTGCCCGTTCCAGTTAATGATATGTGTAATGTTCACCACCTTTGTTTTTGGTGTAAAGGCCGAAACAAAACTTTTCACCAGGTAAGCCTCATCTTCGGAAGGCAATTCCAGGTTTACCCAAACCAATTTTATTTTATCGCGAATTTCCCGTTGCTGCCACGCATGCACCACGTTAGGATAATCCTGTTTACTGGCTACAACCTCATCTCCTTCTTTTAGCGGTAACCCAAAAATGATGGTTTCTAATCCCTCTGAGGAATTCCTGTTGATAGCAATTTCTTCTGCACTGCAACCTGCCAGATTTGCAAGATTGTTTCGTAACGTTTCTCTTCCCTGGTCAAGAATCCGCCACATATAATAACTCGGCGCTTCATTGCTGAAATCATAATAGCGCTTCATTGCATCCTGCACGGTTTTAGGGGCCGGTGAAACACCTCCATTATTTAAATTAATAAGTGATGGTGATACAGTAAACGATTGCTGAATATAATACCAGAAGTCTTCGTCGCTGGCAAGGCTATCCGGTGGTAGTTGTTCAGCTTTTAGGAGTGCTTTTTCCAAAGCTTTACTCCATGCAGGTTGCACTAAAGAAGAAGCGAAGGCAGCAGCGGATGACAGTCCTGCTTTTTGCAAAAACCTCCTACGGTTAAAAGACATAACGATGGTTTGAGTAAATGTAAAATGTAAAATATAAACTGCAGAATATAAAAAGGAAGCGCCCCTGCTAATAGAAGAACTTAATTACCTGGTTACCCAAAAGAGTAACTCATACTGTAAGAAAAGTTTTACATTTTAGATTTATGTCTTGCTGTTTTAATAACCCAATGGATTAGTGCAGTATCGTAAATGCATCAAAATAAAAAACGAACGACCTAACGTCACACCAACTTTACAGGTTGCAGGTGAGCACAAAAGAAACCGCCTGTGAGAACACAGGCGGTTGACTGCTAAAAACTATGAGAAATTGATAATCGGGACTATTACAGATAAAATCTTACACTTTTTATTTAGATGCCTTAAACAAGCTTGGAATAATAACAGGTATCATATCGGTGATTTTAATTTTGGGTTGTTGTAAAACACAAGTCTCTTTTTGCTCAACCGCCTTGTTAAACAAACCCGGAACAAAAGCTACAATATTTAAAAGAATAATTGCCAGCACTGCTAAAACCTTTATAACTCTTCTCATGGTCCTTAATTTAATTCCACAAAAATAGCTTTTCAAAAGCGGGGTGTCAATCACATAAATATGTGTAATTAAATTTAAATACCAGGCTGTAAAATAAAAAGCTGCCCCACTGAGACAGCCTTTCGATAACTTCTGTTTACTTTATTTACTTCCTTTTAGGAACATGCCAACAGTAAGTTGCAAGCCACGGTTTTTATACGACTGGCCATCTTCGGCATCAGCGACAAGATTGCTAAGCCCTAATGAGTAACCGGCATTTACATATAACCCGCTATTCCATTGAAATCCCGCAATTGCATTAGCGCTAAGTTCGAACCTCTTAAAGCCAGCGCCACCATCTTCTTCTTTCTTAAATGCATCGAAGCTTTCAGTTTCTTTTTGGCCGGGATTGAAAGGGTCGCTTGTAGTTACTTTAGCCTTGCCAGATAAGCCATATCCTACAGATGACCCTGCGCCAAAAAAGAGTTTGCCGTTTGGTAACCCAACGTTATATGTAAGGATTACGGGTAGTTCGGCATAATAAAATTTGTTCTTGATAGTAACAGGTGGCAAGTCGATACCACCACCATTATCCCCATCAAAATCTGGCTCTAACGTGGCCCCTTTTTGCAGCAGGTTTAAAGAACTTCGAAGCGACAATTTGTTGGAAAGCGTTACATCTGATATAACACCTACACCAAAACCTATAACGGCGCTTTTCTTAAAATCACTTGCGCCATCTATACTCAACTTTGCGTAGCTTAAATTACCTGTAGCCTGGGCGCCCATTTAACCTGGCTAAAAACGGCTGATGTAAGAGTGGCCGCAACAACTAATAGATATATCTTTTTCATTCTTTGTATGTTTTTTTGTTTTAAAATTTGATACAAAAAAAGCTTTTTACAGAAGCTGTTTCAATAGCACGAGTATGTGAATTATAGCTTTTAAGACAGTAGCGAAATCACATGAATATGTAGGCGCCATCACTAATTCAAAAGCCACCCTGCTGTTAGCGGGTGGCTTTTGAATTAGAGGATAGTTCGGGTTACACAATCTTATCTTTAAAAGCTTTGGCTACGGCTTCGCTTTTACTGTTTACATGCAGTTTTTCGTAAATCTTTTTAATGTGACTGCGAACCGTATCAATGGCAATAAACATTTCGCTGGCGATCATTTTATAGCTGTAGCCTTCCACCAATAGCAGCAACACCTGCTTCTCGCGGTCTGATAAATCATAGTCTTCTCCCTTTTCGTTGTTCATGGAGGAAAACATTTTTAATACCTGCGTAGCTACCGATGCCGTCATTGGTGCGCCGCCGGTTTGCGCTTCGGCAATGTATTCAAGAAGGCGGGCGGGGGGTGTTTTTTTTAAAATGTACCCGTTGGCACCATTTGAAATGGCCTGGAAAACATTGCGGTTATCGTCGAAAACAGTGAGCATTAAGATCTTTACCGTATCATTTACTGCCCTTACTTTTTTTAATCCTTCTATGCCGTTTACACCCGGCATGTCAATATCCATTAATACTACATCAGGCGCAAAAGCGGTCACTTCATCCACCACATTATCGCAGTTTTTAAAAGCGGCAAGCACTTCAAAACCATCCGAACCGCTGATCAGCATCGTCAACCCTTCACGGAGTTGCGGATTGTCTTCGTACAATAACACTTTAATCATAGAGGAATTTTTAGTAGATCAAATCTACACGCAACGATTTTGCCGTGCAACCACATATTGATGTGCAAATTGGCGCAGGTTTTCACGCAAAGAGGCAAAGAGAAGGGCTAAGAAAAAGAAAGGTTGAAGCAGCGTTGGATAACTTCTATTATGCGCTGGATCAAAGTCTGATGTTCGCCGTGTAGTTTGAAAATGAGATGATGATTTGAATTTGTATGACAACGTTCACCAGCGATAAGAACCTTGAAGAGTGCGACGCAATTGGGCTCTATAGTAGTACTTAGCCTGGTACAAAAAAGCCAAATTGAATAAAAAGAAAAATAAAAGTTTCTATTTAACCATGTATTGAATTTTTCAATAACAGCTTCTACTTAGCCTTCTTTAGAAGACATGGCGACTTCTTAAAATCCCCTTCCCCCTGTTACTGTTTTATACACTCCCGGCAAGATTGCCCGCAACAAAGCGCCTACCAGGATACAAAAGAATAATACGAGGCACGGAGCCAATAAGTACGTAGATAGGCGATACCACTGGAAACTTGTACCGTACGTAAAAAAAAGCGCAGTAACATATGGCAGCAACGGAACATGAAAACCAAAAATGAAGAACGAGAAGGAAGTAGCCCATATAAACCAGTTGCGTTGCATGGCCCATTGCACTATCCTGTCGGAACTAAACCACACCGCTAAAACACCGGCCACAGTAGCCAAAACATGCAAAATGGTAAGTGCCCGGTAAATAGTTGGTGTCAGCACATCGAACTCAAAAGCCATGAACGTTTTAATAACACAGATGCCCACAAAAACAAGCCAGCTTAATGTGGCACTGTACCATTCCGGATCCCTGTCAACTGGATAAGAACGTTTTTGAAGCCAGATGCCCACAGCAAAAAAGAACATTCCCTGCCCTTCTAAAAAAGGAATTTGCAGTAACGTTACCCATAGCAAAAACAAAAAGGTAAAGCTGGCAACGGGATATTTTGCCACACCCCAGCGAAATACCGGGTATAGTAAATTATATACAAACAAGCTGCGGATAAACCATAGCTGAAAGGAAGGAGGCACTAACAACCAGCGATGGAAAATTCCGCTCCAGCCTATTTCGGAGTAAGGCCGGTTGTCGCCTAACTGGTCAATGGCCGCCTTAGCTACAGCATTTGCAGTAAGAGGAAATTGTTGCAGTAAAAAAGTAATGGCTAACCCAATGGCACTCCATATAAAATAAGGAACCAGCAAGCTATTAAACCGCTTTTTTATCCGTTGTACGTAAGGCTTGCCGTCCTGAATAGAAAAGATATAACCTGAAATAGCAAACAACATAGGTATGCGGAAACGAAGAATACCGTTGGCAAAAAAATACTCTATAAACGTCGTGAAGGTTAGCTTTTCATCTACAAGGCTAAATGGCGTAAGGTAGGTTACCTGCAAATTGTACCCATGCACAAACAGGAGCAGGGCAATACAAACGAACGTAAAAAATTTAAACTTCTGGCTGAGGTATCTATGCATGGCCCCCTCCCCGAGCTTTGCTCTCAACGTACCATTGCCCCGGCAAAGGGAGCATAGCCAAGCTGCGAAGGCCAGCTTTTACAAGTGTCATTAATGTTGTGTGCATTTGCTTATGTTAGTTTTAGTATCTGTTGATGCGTTCATTTTACATATACCCACTACTTAAGTTATCTATCTGCAGGGGTGATACTCAAGTCATGCGGGGCTGAAACGTACTTCACAACTAATGTCCCGCCTATCTTAAAAATAGCTTCCGTAATGAATGCTCCTGGTCTCACGTTTGACGTTTGACTTTTCACATCTCGCATCTTACTGCACCGGCATAGTTAGCTTAACAGTTGTTCCCTCACCTTCCTTTGATGTAAGTCTTATTTTTCCATTTACAGCATCAGCCCTTTTCTTCATATTACCTAAGCCATTACCATCATCCGCTTTTGCCACGTCAAACCCAATCCCATTATCCTTTATTAAAAAAGAAAGATGCCTGCCTTCTATGGTTACAGCCACCCATACTTCGGTTGCTTTAGAATATTTAGCCGCATTGTTTAAGGCTTCTTTAAAAATTAAAAAGAAATCGCGGCGGGCTTCCATGTTCAGCTTCACATTGTGCACTTCATCAGCCACCGCAAAATGAAGGGCTATGTCTTTTGCTTCTAAAACAGACGTAGCAAACTCCCTCATGCGGGCTGTTATCCGTTGCATACTGTCGTTGCTTGGCTTAATGCTCCAAACAATATCGTCCATAGCTTCCATCATTCGCTGGCTGTTGTCGCTTATCTTACTTATATAGCCTGCAGTCTTCACAGCATCAGTGTTCATCTTGCTTTTTGCCATAGCACTTAAAATATTGATCGTGCTTAACGTACTGCCCATATCGTCGTGAAGGTCGCGGGCTACACGATGGCGCAGCTTTTCTACAGCTAATAAACGGTTTACTCTTTCTTTATGTATAAAATAGATCACCAGCAGAATTAAAAAAACAAGTGTGCTGATGAACCATTTGGTGCGCCAGAAAATAGGGTAGATAATAATCTTTACCTCGGTAGTATGCCGCGACCGGACGCCTTCTACATTTTCGACATATACTTTAAATGTATATTGTCCAGCCGGCAACAGAGAATAGTTTTGGAAGTAAATACCATCCGATGCCTGCCAGTCTTTATCTACTCCTTCCAGCTTAAAATAATAAGTAAGCCGGCCCCGCTGCTGGTAGCTGAGTGATTCAAAATAGATACTGAAAGAATTTTGTTCAGGAG
This sequence comes from Flavisolibacter sp., assembly GCA_028288675.1. GTDB lineage: Bacteria > Bacteroidota > Bacteroidia > Chitinophagales > Chitinophagaceae > Flavisolibacter. Next base: position 59,046 of record JAQBNG010000051.1, read on the forward strand.
ACAGCTTTACATGTGGCAGTTGCATTAATGAATCGACAGGAACAAATTGATTGAAGATTTTAAAATCTGTAATAACCACATCAGGCGGGACCTGCGTTGCAGCGAATAAAGAAGGCTTGAACATCATAACGGCATTGCCGCCGCCAAACATAATGTAGTTGCTGCTTGAGTAGTAGTCGGTGTAAGCTGTTTTAGAGGCTAAAGTGATCCCGTCCTTGCGGCTATAAGTAGTGATCCTGTTTTTGTAAGGATTATATCTTGATAAGCCGTTAGCGGTAATGATCCATAAAAAGCCATCGGCATCCATCCGCAAGCGCTCTACACTATTAGAGGGTAAGCCATCCTCGTAACGCAGCAACCGCACAGTACCTTTTTCCTTATTGATGAAGTTTAAAGCGCCGGCGCCATATACGATTGTTCCATCATTAAGCTGCTCTATATCTTTTCCGGAATTGCTGTATAAGCCTGCGGCAGAACCGTCGGCCATATAATGCTTTATTATACTTCCGTTTTTTGGGTTGATGCAATACAAGCCTCTGCCTTCGGTGGCAAGCCATAAGAGACCTTGCTTATCAATAAAAATTTTATAGATTATTGTGCCGATGTCCTGCACAACGGTAAATGATTTTCCATCCCACTTTAACAAGCGGCCGCCTTGTGTGCCTAACCAGGTATAGCCGTTTTTATCCTGCGTAATAAAACGTATCGTTGCGTTATTGGCCTCTGGCGGCCACAGGTACCTGGTTGTGCCTTTTTGAGGATTATAAATTACTATTACTCCGCCCTGGCAACCCATCCAAACATCGCCGGTGGCAGGCTGACGATACAGGGCCCATAAGAGTTTTATGGCAGCTTTATACGGCGCTGGCCAGGCCGCGGGAGGTAGTGATTTGTATGCCGGTATAATTTTTTGATTTAGGGCCGAATCAAAGGCAATAATGCCATGCCCCCAGGTGGCAAACCAAAATTCCCCACCGGGCACTTCTAAAATATCCTGGATATTTTTTTCACCGGTGCTTTCATCAAACAAAAAATTTATAACCGAGTAGGTACCACTTCCGTACGATGTAAAATACAAGCCCTTATCTGTAGCCACCCAAATGTTACCATCCCTGTCTTCAATTACCTGGTTGATTTTATCGTACTCTATGCTGTTGTTATTATTGCCAGAAGTGCCCCTGCTATAATGAAAACGCCTGCTGTTTTTATCCCAGTTATAAAGGGCGCCTACGCCGTAAATCCATAAGCCGGCACGGGCAGTTTCAAAAAAATTATTGTATTCGGTATAGCCATTCAGCCCTGTCAGCAAGCCGGCCGTATCTCTTATATAATTAGCGCCTGAACTATCCAGACAATATTTCATTTGACCAGACAATCCTTTATTTGGCCAGCTAAAAACCCAAAAGCGACGGGCCCTGTCAATAAAAAATTGCGTAGGATTATCTTGTATCCTTTCATTTTTCAGGATAGGAAGTTTCTGGGGATTATACCCCCGGTACCACATCCGGCGGCTCTTTCTGTCATATATACAAAGTCCTTTTTCACAAGCGAACCAAACCTGTTGCTTCACCGGATCGTCGTGCACACCATTTAAAGCTGGTATATATCCTTCGGGAAAAGAAAAGTAGTTGTCCTCTATAAAAGCATTTTGCTGCTTATTATAATGAAGAACGCCGTACCGGAAGATGTTTAGGAAAAGTTCTCCTTTTGCATCTTTCCACATCCAAAAATCAGCCCTTGCTGTTAACGGCTCCGCTGTTTTTATCACAACCTTTTTATAGGAAAAATCCGCCGGATCGAATATCCCTATTTCCCGGTGTGCAGCAAAGTTGAGAACAAGTTTGCCTGTATCAAAAGGGATGATCTGGGTTAGCGTACTGTACCGAAACTCATCTGCACCCGTGCCAACGCCAAACTGGATGAATTTGGTGCCATCGAACCGCTGCAATCCATTAGCTGTACCTACCCAGATGTATCCTTTTTCATCCTGGTATAAACTATATACTACGTTGGAAGAAAGGCCGGAATTATCTTCTGTACTAAAGCGGGTAAATGTAAAGCCTTGCTGCGCCTGCAATGCCGCTGTACACATAAGCAGTAATATAGAGAGAAGGATCTTCATGCGCAAAGGACAAATCTAATAATTGCTGCCACTTAATAATGTGCTAAAGCAAAAATCACATGGATATGTGGTGACATAAGAAAATTACAGGTATGCTTTCCGCGGTTATGCGATTGCAAAAAACTTCTTTTGAAGACTATAGTTGCAGCCTTAAAATTGTATGAGGTTGCGTTTATAAAACTAGTTCATTGTGATGCATTCATTTGTTATAACCGCCATGTTAACTGTTATAGTAATTGTTGCTTGGGCGTGTCCCTCGCAAAGCTTCGGGCCGGGCTATCCGCTACTATCTTTTTTTGCCAACGCATAAGGCTTCGACAGGCTCAGCACCACAACGCTGCAAAAAAGGATAGCCGCTTCTATCCCTTACGCAGGAAACCCCACACTACCCTCTCCAAATTAGATTAAAAGGAAGCACTTGCGCAAGCTATTGCCTTCATTTTAGTCTTTTAATCTGTAAACATGAGCCATACTATTTTTTACTATCACATAGTTATGTGATACAGCAAAACTTCAGCAAAACCATTTAAACGGAAGAATTGCCGCTCATAGCCAAAAGCCCTGACCAGAGCGGCTTTTCAACGTACTACACCCATTATATTTCACCCCTTTATGCGATTGTACACCGTGCTTTTTCAAGCCATATTTGCATTACAATTTTAAACATATAAAAAACAAAATCATGAAAGGTAAATACATCAACACAGTGATTATGATGGCAGCGCTATCAGGCAGAAAAACAAGAAGAGCAAGTGGCGTAATAGAAACACTTGCTACAGTTAATGATCATAAAATCATCTGGAGCAAGAGCTGTCAGTCTGCAGAAAAAAGGCCTGCTGTTTACAGAAGCGCAACAGCATTAATTCACTAACCAGGTAAACCAAAACTCTTTGTAACAGCAGTTGTATATTTTTTATAACTGCTTTGCAAATAATTAAAACTGATTGCTTATTAACCGTACAAATCATACCAACGCACTAAACAGCTTTTATGAGACGCACGTCATTTTTAGCATTATTATTAGGTGTAACTACGCTTACCCTGAAGGCACAAACAGGCCAGCGGGAAATGCAAAGTCCGGACCTGCGAAAAGCATTCAAGGACATAAATGAAATGAAGCCGAAATTAGGGATCAAGGCCGGCTATAACGTAGCAAAAATTACTGGCAGCACTCCCAATTATTCGCCGGATACGAAGAACGGTTTTATGGTGGCGGCATTTTATTCGCCCACAACAAAATCGGGTTTTGGCTACAGAAGCGAAATAGTATTTTCCCGGCAGGGCTTTGGATTCGATGAAGGTGAAACAACTAATTCCATTACCAGCGACTACATTTACCTGCCCCAGTTTACTACGCTCAACATTACCAAATTTGTGCAATTGCAGGTAGGCGGACAAATCGGTTATTTATTAAAATCATCAAAAGAAAATTAATCTGAATCCAAGTCGCAGGACATTACTTCTTTTGCCAACCGCATAGATTATGGCGTAGCAGCCGGTGTGGAAGTTTATCCATTTAAAGGGGTGATTGTTGGCAGCCGCTACAACTTTAGTTTAAGCGATGCCTACAAGCAACAAAGCACCAGCACGATACCGATACCCAACCCATTGCCTTTTAACCCATCCGAAGTAAAAGGTAAAAACGCGGTGGTCAATTTCTTTGTCGGTTATCGTTTTTAAAACAGCTACAACAACTCCACTATAAATTACCAACCAAACTAAATTGCACAAAGCGGCTCATAGCCGCTTTTCTTGTTCTACATATTATGATCTCTGCCCCTGGCAATTATTATAATACTTAAATGCTTGTTTCCCTTGCCTTTTGTTTACTGTATACACTAAGCTCTTGCATAAAAACAGTTTAAAACAACAGCACAATTGATAGCCCCAAAGGCATCAGATTTTTTGATTACTGTACTTCTCTCATTAAATTTTCCTGCTCAGTTTTGAATGGCTTATTGTTTGCAAGTGTAGGTATTGGCTATTTGTTTTTATACACTTTACAAAGCATTTAAAACCATATTTATTTACCCCTAATTACTCACCCTAAAATCACAATCTATGCTCGCAATGAATTTTCGGGGGCCATTTAGAGTCCGGGCAGACCGGAACAGGCCGATGCCTGAAATCAAACATCCGCAGGATGCAATTGTACGTGTTACCCGTTCCTGTATTTGTGGCTCCGACTTACACCTGTATCATGGCCTTGTACCTGATACCCGTGTTGGAATGACCTTCGGCCATGAGTTCACCGGCGTAGTAGTAGAAACAGGATCAGCAGTAACTAATTTAAAAACAGGCGATCACGTGATGGTTCCTTTCAATATCGCCTGCGGAATGTGCCCGTTTTGTAAGCAGCAACTTTATGGCAATTGTCACGAATCGAATCCCGAGGCAACGGCCGTAGGCGGCATATTTGGTTACTCACATACAGCCGGCGGCTATGATGGCGGACAAGCCGAGTATGTTCGGGTGCCGTATGCTAACGTGGGTCCTACAATTATACCCCAGGGCATGGACCTGGATGATGCAGTTCTTTTAACCGATGTTGTGCCAACAGGCTACCAGGCCGCTGAGATGGGTGGTATTCAACAAGGCGATACCGTTGTGGTATTTGGTGCGGGGCCGGTAGGAATTATGGCAGCAAAATGTGCCTGGTTATTTGGCGCAGGCCGTGTTATTGTTATTGATCATATAGATTACAGGCTTGAGTTTGTAAGGCAATATGCCCAATGCGAAGCCTACAATTTTAAAGAGATGGATGATCCCGTGGTTTTTTTAAAGAAAACAACAGGATGGCTTGGCGCTGATGTTTGTATTGACGCTGTTGGTTGCGATGCTGCAGGCAATGCATTTCAAAGTTTGGTTGGCAGAAAGCTTCCGCTTACAGGCGGATCAGCCACTGCGTTACACTGGGCTATTAATTCAGTAAAGAAGGGTGGCATAGTTTCCATTGTTGGTGTATACGGTCCGCTGGATGCACTTGTGCCTATTGGTAACGTTGTAAATAAAGGAATCACCATCAGGGCTAACCAGGCATCTGTAAAACGACTTCTTCCAACACTGATAGATCATGTAATGTCGGGCCGGTTAAATCCAAAAGCAATCATCTCTCATCGAATTCCATTAGAAGAAGTAGCAGAAGGGTACCACATCTTTTCGGCAAAGCGGGACAACTGTATTAAACCAGTTCTTATTCCTTCATCAGCCTACGCGGCTTAAATTAAATATCATGGAAAATATAGCAGAACCAAACAAAGCAATTGAAGCGGATATAGACAGGGAAATTGCAAACCGGACAAAAGATATACCAGGCTGGGGCATTGATGCGGATATTAAAAATAACCCTACCTACCCGATGAAACATTATAACGGTGCGGATCATGAACGCTTCAATTATGAAAAGCCCCCCCAGCAACCGATAGATGTAGAAATATTACATTCAATAGAACGGCCGGGAGTAACCCGTGTATTTGGTACCTCTACGCCGCCATCGGGTTTAAGCGGCATGCTTCGCCGTTATGCTTTTAGATACAGTGAATCTACTTATGCGCATTGGGTACCGCTTGTAGTGGCAGATCGTATCAATGTAATTGAAGGCATTGTAGATGATCTGAAGCATGGCCATATACCAAATATTTTTGCAGAGAAAGGATGGCAGGCAGAGTGGAAATACAACAGGCAGGGATTTATAAAAAATGTGGCTGTAACCGTTGCAGTGACCGCCGTTGTAGCAACATTGCTGTTTAGAAAAAAGAAATCGAAATAGGCCTTGCAGAATTCAATTCGCGGCAGCTTTTTTCTTACTGCTATTGATTAGGAACTTATACGTTGAGCACTGTTTATTTTAAAAGGCATACATGAACCGAGTTGATTCATGTATGCCTTTTTTCTTACTAAACTAACAGTAACAATAGGCTTTATTTCAGGGCCTGAATCACCGGCCAACCTTCAACATCCCATGTTAGTGGTTCTATTCTCAGTTTAGACCGGCCCTTATCTGACGCATCGTAGCCATGAAAAATAAGATAGTCCTTACCATCAAAAGTATAAGTAGCATTATGCCCTACACCATACCAATCTTTATCCCCCTGCAGTACAATTGTTCCACCGCCGGTTTGCATTGACACTCCTTCTTTATCAAGGTAAGGCCCCTGTACATTTTTCGACCGACCTACGATCATTTTATAAGTACTGTTGATGCCTTTGCAACAATAATCCGTAGAAGCGAAAAGGTAGTAATAACCGCTTTTTTTAAAAACAAAAGGCGCTTCAATAGCATTGCCCCCTGCATCAGCAGGATTATTATCAACCGATGGTGGATTATGATTACTGCTGCCTTCTTTTTTACGGCTGGCTATAGTTTTCAAATGGTCAATAGTTTCATCAATGTGTAAACGATCCTTTGTAAGCTTTACTATTTTCAACCCATCCCAAAAAGAACCGAAGCTCAAATAAGGCGTACCCTTTTCATCAGTAATTAAATTGGGATCAATTGCATTCCAGGGAGTTTTACCGGGATAAGATTGTATAACCCGGCCATGATCTACCCACTTAAAGTTAGAGGCAGTGCTATCCAGTGTTGTATTAGTTGCTACACCGATAGCTGATGTATTTTTTCCAAATGCAGACACCGAATAAAAGAGGTAATACCGGCCGTTGTAATAGCTGATATCCGGCGCCCATATGTGGCCCTTAAAACCCGGAATGGTATCTGCTGCCCATTGTGGCGCTTTGGAAAAAACCGGCGCCTCCTTCTTCCAGGTTTGTAAATCTTTAGACGACCATACAGCAATGCCTTGCCCTGTACAGAAAAGGTAGTAGGTATCTCCTTCCTTTATCATAACAGGATCATGCGCCGGTGTTTGCCGTAAGGGGAGAATGGTACCAACAGGCATAGGTTGTGCGGCAACCCGCAGTGAGGCAGCAAGGAAAAAAAACAGGATTATCTTATTCATAGCTGGCACTTAAAACATCCTTTGTTTTTACTTAAATTTCTTATTTAAACCACTACCATTTTCCTTATTTCATCCAATTTTTAATCGCACTACTGTAAAAGAATATGGGGCCAGCGACAGCCAAATTTTTTTTCCTTTCAGCTTAAGCTCCGTTTCTTTTGGCAACACTTTCCCTGGCTCACTTAATGAGTTTACATCATCCAGTGCTGCTCCTTTTAAAACAGTCATCACAGCATTCTTTGCCAACTTTTTTACCCCCTCTACTGCAATATCTTTTACCTGCTCTTGTGCCGATGTATTTACCAGCTTTAGTATTAGTTCATTTGTAGTTCTATCTATTGTGGCAGATGCGTATAAGCTATCCTGCCCGCTAAGCGGCTGATTGTTTTGAAGCAGCGACACTACATTGGTTCCCTTGTTAAGCGAGAATAATTTCTGTACATAATAATTAGGCGTGCCATAGGTTTGAAGGTTATCAACCCATATCATATTAGGTGTCCATTGCCACCCGTCTGCATGTGCAAATAGCGGTGCATACGATGCCATGCTTACAACATCAGCATTGCGTTCCATACCGGTCATAAATGCTGCTTCTGCGATAGCAGTCTGCCAGTTATTTTTGTTTTGGCTGCTGGCAGATTGATGGCTTTGTGCAGCATATTCACCCGCAAATATTTTGGGGCCGTTACGGGGGTACCTATCGTAGCGGCCGGCGTTTTGCAAAAACCAATTTGGATGGCGGTAGTAATGTTCGTCAATGATATCAGCGTTCATCTTTCTTAGTTCGCTGTCCAGGTAGGTAAATCCTTCTGCACTGAACGGTTTAAATTCAGGATCGGTGCCGGAACTGTTTACCAGTATCATGTCAGGGTATTTCTCTTTGATGGCTTTTGTAAACACCTTCAAACGCTCAATGTATTGCGGGCCCCAGTTCTCATTACCAATACCAATCATCTTTAAATTAAATGGCGCCGTGTGCCCCATTTTCGCCCGTTGTTTACCCCAACCTGTTGTTGTATCGCCGTTAGCAAAATCAATCAGATCAAGTGCATCCTGCACATAAGGATCGAGTTGGTCCATGGGCACCAGTTCAGCCGAGTTAAACTGACAGGCCATGCCGGCATTCAGGATTGGTAAAGGTTCTGCGCCGATATCTTCTGCCAACTGAAAATATTCGAAGAAGCCTAGCCCGAATGTTTGAAAATAATCGGGTGCCGGACGATGCGCAAACTCAAAGTTCCAGCGGTTAATAATGAGTTGCCTTTCTTCTATAGGCCCGATGGTTTTTTTCCACTGGTACCGTTGCGAAAGATCGAAGCCTTCTACAATACAACCACCGGGAAAACGCAAGAAACCAGGCTTCATATCGGCCAGCATTTGGATCATATCGGAGCGCATACCGCCGGGCCTTCCTTTCCATGTATCGGTTGGAAAAAGCGATATCATATCAAGGTCTATTGTGCCATCTCCTTCGAACCAGATATTGAAACTTGCTTTGGGTACAGTGGCTGTTGCAGTAAACTTAGCTGTGGCTTTCTGCCAATTATTTGCAGTAGCTGTGGTCAAGGTTGTGCCGCCAATAGCCACACCTTTTTCATCCACCAGCTCTACATGCATTTTAACTCTGGCGCCAGCTGCCGGTACATAACTGAAAAAGCATAAGCATTACCTTTTTTTATACCCATGCCCTTAAAGCCCTCATTGCTTAAACCTATACGGCCATTCGAATTCTTATGAAGGGTGATATGCAAAAACCGCGGATTAGCTGTGGCCGCTTCCTGCCGGTTCATTACCAGGAAATCGCCTTCTGTTTTAACCTTGCTCAAAACTTTCCAGCCCATCATCGGCTTGAAAAATTCAAAAGAGCGATTCTTTATTAACTCCGCGTAAATACCGCCATCAGCTCCCATGTTGATATCTTCAAAAAAAACACCCCACATGGTGGGTTCTATGGTGGCTTTTATTTCGGACGCATTCACAACCAGTTGGCTTCGGTTTTGGCTTTGTGCACTAACAGATGTACCGCAGGAGACAATAACACCCGCCAGAACACAAGCTTGCAGTCTTCTTAATTCAGACCTATATGCTGTATAATAATTCATTACAATTAAAGATTTTTTGTACTTGATTAAATTTTATCCAATGCAGCCTTTGCCGTAAAGCACCTTAATTTATTATTATTTACTACAACCTGCCTGTTTTACTTTTTGTACGAATGATATTATACCCACATTGCGGCCGCATGAAATAAATAGCCCCTGGATCTTTTTCCGGCTCCTGGCTTTCCGCTAAAGTATGCCTGCTAAAATTACCATCCGGTGTTAGATATAAATGATGTGCAAATAAACACTCCTCCTCTTTGCAAAACGGTGTGGGAACGAGTGCCTCCACAAGAACACTGGACATATTATTGTTTTAGCTTTGCCCAAAAAAATAGAATGAACAGGGGGCCTATTTTGATAGTAGATGATGATACAGATGACAGGGAATTATTACAGGAGGCGTGGAAGGAATTAGCCTTTGAGAATGAACTGATTTTTTTCGATACCGGTGATGAGATATTGCGGTATTTAAAAGAGGAAAAAAGAAGTCCTTTTCTTATTCTCTGTGATGTAAACATACCCAGGATGAGTGGCTTTGAATTAAAAGCAAAATTGCTGGAAGACGCTGACATGAATAGTACGAGCATCCCTTTTGTTTTCTGGTCGTCGCTGGCTACACCTGCACAAATTGAAAAATCGTATCACCTGGGAGGTAATGGTTTTTTTATAAAAGAAAATTCTTTTGAAGAAGTAAAACAATCCTTAGCCGGCATTGTAAAGTATTGGCAAAAAAGCAAAGTGCCCAATGATATTTAAGCATCAGAATATTGCTTTATGTTGCTACGAACCTGTTGTGGCATGTGTAGATCTTCAGGCTTTTATTACGTTGCCTTTTCTACAAATTGATGTATGGCTAAATCAGGACCGATTATAATGATTGAAGATGACTGCGATGATCAGCAGCTGATAGAGGATGCATTTGAGGAGCTGCAAATAGAAAATAAAAGAATCGTCTTTACAAACAGTGTGGAGCTTTTACTTTCCTGAAAACAACCAAAGAATATCCCTTCATAATACTTTGTGATGTTAATCTTCCCCTTCAAAATGGCCTGGAATTTAAACAACGAATAGAGGGCGATAAAGAGCTAAAAGCGAAATGCATTTCGCTTTACCTTTTTTCTACGTCTGCTGATAAACAAACGGTTGATGCTGCCTATCTGCAAATGATGGTGCAAGGCTTCTTTAAAAAAGAGGACTCGTTAACCGGGTTAAAAAATTCCCTTTCACGTATCATCCGGTACTGGAAGTTGTGCAGGCATCCCAATTCGGAAGTATAGTTACAATTCGCCCTTCATACTTCTTATTATCCCTTTATACTTTGTGCAGGCAGTTACAATTTGCTCATCTGTAAGTGTTCCTTTTAAAGAAGCATCCACGGCAAAGGTTTCAACTCCTGCAACCTGTTCATCTAAAATAAACCTGGCCAGGTCAAAACTTGTGGGGAAATAAAGAACAACGTACTTCATTTGAAAAAGACAATCCACAAAAATAAATTATTGTCTTTTATCAACAAGCTAGACAATTAAATAAAATTATTTATCTTACCTGAACTTCACACTTACCCATCGCAACCTGTATAGTAGTTAACCACTATCCCTATCCTTAAAATGAAAATGATTTCCCTTTATGAGAAAGGTAAAAATCGTCTTTGACTGCCGGATTAAACTTTGGGACTTCAAGCAGGTTTTTAAGAAAAGCGTCCTTCAAACCATACTTTGGAAACGTTCCCTTACCTGCCTTTGCACGGAGACAGAAATTGAACTGGCCCGACATGCGTATAATGCAAGGGTGGAAGAAGTAAAGTAAACCCGTTTTAAATGATGGTTTCTCCGCATCTTTAACCGCTTACTAAGATTATAAATAAGGAGACCGGCAAAGTTGATGGCAGGCAGGGTGACTAAGGTAATAATGGGGAATATTTGCGTTCATTCCTTTTCTATTAACGCGGTGACTTCGATGGAGATGTTAAGCCCGATCTGACCATGTGCAATTGCGACGCTAATTTAGCCTCTGTGGTAATGAACTTGGTAGCAAGCAAAACAAACTCTTTTCAACTGCATAGGCGTCGCACTCGTTTACAGTAGTAATTCTATTCAACTGGCAGGCCGTTGAAAAATATCTTGCTTTACTTTTGTGTTATGAATCAGGTTAAATATTTAGGATATGCCTCCCTCCTGATTTTATTCTTTGCTTTCGCAGCCTTAATTTTCGAAAAAATTTCCTCTACAGAGTCACGCAGTGCCAAACCAATGACAGTAGATTTTCTTCAGCCAAATGCTAAACCTGTAACCATAAATTCAGAAGGCAAAAAAATCTTTCAAAACAATTGCCAAACTTGTCACGCATTGGATAAAACCATTACCGGGCCTGCATTAAGAGGAGTAGAAAACCGTGGCCCATGGACAGACAGAAAGAATTTAATGATGTGGATTAAAAATCCTGCAACTACAATTAATAAGTTTCAATACACAAAAGATTTAGTTGAGCAATTCGGCGGACAAATCATGCCCTCATTTTCACACCTAACTGATAAACAGATTGAAAACATTTTTGATTACATAACAAACTCCCCAGTTCAAGGATCCATGGCTATAGCTGTAAACTAATTATCATTATCAAAACAATCGCATAAAGCGTAGCTATGCACGCTGTTTATTCCTTCGTTCTTTACTACTATTTATGAAACGTTCCAATGGAACGAAAAAGCGATAAACCAACATAACAAAATTGAAACTTCAGAGGACCTACTCCCCTCTCTGATTTTGTTGGAAGGGGGGCCGGGGTGAGATTTATTTCACCTCCTGCATCATAACCAATCTATAATAATATCCTTCCTTCTGCAGCAGTTCATTATGCGTTCCTCTTTCCACTATCTCTCCTTTTTGTAACACGATGATTTCATCTGCATGCCTGATAGTTGAAAGTCTGTGCGCAATTACAATTGAGGTCCTGTTCTGCATCATGTTATTAATGGCATCCTGCACCAGGCGTTCGCTTTCGGTATCAAGAGACGAGGTGGCTTCATCTAAAATTAATATCGGCGGGTTCTTTACTATTGCTCTTGCAATGGTCAATCGCTGGCGTTCACCGCCACTTAACTTGGTTCCCCTGTCGCCAATGTTTGTTTTAAAACCGGCCTCTTTTTTATTAATGAAATTAAAAGCATTTGCCACTTTAGAAGCGTCTTCAATTTGTGCAAGGTCTGCATCTTGTTTGCCTAAACTAATATTGCTCTCAATTGTATCATTAAACAAAATAGGTTCCTGCGTAACAATGCTTATTTGATCTCTTACAGATCGTAACGAATACTCTTTAATGTTCACCCCGTCTATCAATAATTCGCCGCTGCTTACATCATGGAAGCGGGGAATTAAATCGGCCAGGGTACTTTTTCCAGCACCGGAAGAGCCTACCAACGCCACGGTTTTTCCTTTGGCAACTTTTAAATTAATGTTCTTTAAAATAGGTACGCCTTCGTAATCAAAATTTACGTTGCGCAACTCAATGCTATCCGAAAAAGTATCTAATTTTTTGCCATTAGGATTATCGTCAATCGTGCTTTTCGTGTTCAGTATTTCTTCAATCCGTTCTATTGCAGCCGTACCTCTTGCCATGTTACCAAACGATGCTGCCAATGCTTTGGTAGGATTGATTAACTGGTAAAATAGGGCTAAGTAAGCAATGAACAGGGAACCGGTTAAAGCAAATTCGCCGCTTAAAACCAATTGCCCGCCAAAGAAAAGGATGGCAGTAAAAATCATCACACCCATGAGTTCTGAAACCGGCGATGCCAGGTCGCGTCGAAAACCAATCGTGTTTTTGGCTGACACCATCCGGTCGTTAATACCAAAAAAGCGATTGCGCAAAAGCGGTTCCGAATTAAAGGCCTTTATTACCCGCAGGCCTGAAAGTGTTTCATCTAAAACTGAAAGAGAATCGGAATTAAGATTAGCGACTTCGGCAGATGATTTTTTTAAGCTCCGGCTGATGCGTCCAACCACAAAGCCAACAATTGGGATACACAACAAAACAAAAAGCGTCAGCTTCGCACTAATAGCAAACAGGGTTCCCAGCGTAAATAAAATCGTCAGAGGGTCTTTTATCCATCCTTCCAAAGTAACTATCACAGCACCTTCAACTTCGCCAACATCATTAGTGATTCGGCTGATAATATCACCTTTTCTTTTTTCCGTGAAAAAGCCGATCGGCAAATGCAATATTTTCTCGTATAGCTCCGTGCGGAGGCGATTAACGATCTTGTTTTTTAATGGATTTAAAACGTAGTAAGCAAGGTAGATAAACAGGTTTTTAAAAAAGATGGATATGATTATGAGGATGCAAATAATGCCAAGCGTATCTATTTTACCTCTCGTGTTAATGCTGTCAATTAAAAAATTACGGATGTAATTAACCGCGCCATTAGATGAATTTGACAGCAAGCCGGTAGCGCCGGGTTTATCGCCGTTAAAGATCATTTCCAAAAAAGGAAACAGGAGTCCTAACGACACCAGCGAAAAAACAATTGACAACAAAATAAAAACGATGTAGAGAACGGCTTCGCCTTTATACTGGCTTAGATATTTAAAAACTCTGGCGTACTTCTTCATGTGGTGGCCTGCGGCACTATTTTGGAAAGGGGCAAAGTAACTACTTTTACGGCGTCTGTCGAAGCTATCGCCAAGGCAAACACTACTTATTAACGATTAGATTATGAAGGAAGGAAAACGACAAAAGCAAATAGCTGGACTGATACAGGAGGAGATCAATGCTATTTTTCAGCGCCTTGGGTTAAGCTTTATTAACAGCGCTATGATCTCTGTTTCCTCGGTACAGATCACTCCTGATTTACTGGAAGCAAGAATTTACTTAAGCATCTTTAATGCAACTGATAAAAAAGCAACGCTGAAAAAACTTGAAGAACGGCAATGGGAAGTTAAAAAAGAACTGGCTTCAAGAATAAAAACACAGGTACGGCGCATACCCGAGTTAAGATACTTTCTTGATGATACACTTGACCAGGTTTTTAAAATGGAACAATTGTTCAACAAAATAAAAGAGGAAGAAAAGAAAGATGAAGGCGAAGAGAAAAGTTGATTGGTTGATCCGTTGATTAGTTGATTCATAAGAATTCACCCCAACTAATCAACCAGTAAACAAATCAACTAATCAACTAAACCGATGAACTTCCTCTTCGCCTGGCGCTACTTCAAAGCAAAAAAAACTACCAATGCCATCAACATTATTGCATGGATAAGCATCGTTGCCATGATGTTTGGTACCGCGGCACTCATTCTTGTACTTAGCGTATTCAATGGTTTTGAAGACCTGGTAAAAGGTCTTTATTCTTCTTTTTACCCTGACTTAAAAATTTCTCCCCTTTCAGGTAAGCAAATCACGCTAACCGCAGAACAGTTGCAAAAGCTTCGTTCCGTAAAAGGCATAAAAGCCGTTTCGTTAGTTGTGGAGGAAAGAGGGTTCTTGAAGAACGGTGAATCACAATCTATGATAACCTTGAAAGGTGTTGATGATGCTTATGGAAAAGTGACATCTGTACCCGAACACGTAGTAAGTGGAGAATTTAATACAGGCACAGAAGACGAGCCCTTATTGGTATTAGGCGCAGGCATAGAAAACGCTGTGGCCGTACAAAGTGATAGAAATATTTACCCCCTAACCGTTTACCTGCCGCGCAAAGGCGAGGTAAATTTAGCCGACCCTTTAAAATCATTAAGCACCGATACGGTCAACACTTCCGGTACTTTTATTATTCAGCAGGATTTTGATAACAAGTATGCCATTACCAACCTTGCCTTTGTAAAGCTGATGTTGAATATGCCTGCCGATGCGTATGGCGCTGCCGAAATTGCGGTAACCTCCGATGCTGATGTAGAAGTTGTACAAACAGACCTGGAAAATTTGTTAGGTGCAGCCTATGGAGTGCAAACCCGTTACGAACAAAACCGTAGTCTGTATTCTATCATGCAAATGGAAAAGTGGGCTATATACGCTATCCTTTCTTTGATCCTCGTAGTCGCCGCTTTTAATATGGTTGGCGCACTAACGATGCTGGTGCTGGAGAAAAAAGAAGACATTGGCGTATTACACGCTATAGGCGCCAACCGCGGCTTCATCAAAAAAATATTTCTTACCGAAGGCTTATTGCTTGCTACAATTGGCGGCGGAGTTGGCATGTTGCTGGCATTGGCAATTGCCTTCGCCCAACAAACCTTTCACCTGGTGCCCTTGCAGGGAAGCACCTTTATGATTGCTTATTTTCCGGTAAAGATCAATCCTTGGGACTTTTTGCTGGTAGGCATTACGGTTTTAGTTATTTCTGTAATTGCTGCATATATCCCGGCCCGAAAAGCGGCCAAACAACAATTGGTTCTGCGAAGCGAATAAGAACAGCAAAGTACACACCTGGCCTGCCAGTTTTTGGGTGTTTTTACTTGTAAAACTACCCTCCAACAGCCGTGCTATTTTAACCTATTCGAACGCCGTTCACACCGCTTAATTCGGTATATTTGCCAGAATAGCCAAGCGCCTGTTTTGGCGCCTAAATTTTAGCGTAAAATGAGTGATATTTTAGATACATTAATTACCCCTCCGTCTCCATCAGTAATGCCTTCTTACGGCGCCGATTCTATCCAGGTTTTAGAAGGTTTAGAAGCGGTTCGTAAACGCCCTGCCATGTACATTGGTGATATTGGCGTAAAAGGCCTCCATCACCTTGTTTATGAAGTAGTGGATAACTCCATTGATGAAGCCCTTGCCGGCCATTGTAAAAACATAATTGTTACCATACACGAAGACAATTCTATTTCGGTTGAAGATGATGGTCGTGGTATTCCTACCGGCATACATGCAAAAGAAGGCCGCAGCGCTTTGGAAGTTGTAATGACCGTGCTTCACGCCGGTGGTAAGTTTGATAAAGATTCTTACAAAGTTTCAGGCGGTTTGCACGGTGTGGGTGTAAGCTGCGTAAATGCTTTAAGCAAATTATTACATGTAACTGTTTTTCGCGATGGAAAAATATTTGAGCAGGAATATAAAATCGGGGTTCCGCAATACCCTGTTCGTGAAATTGGTGTAAGTGAAAACAGGGGAACTACCGTTCACTTCTGGCCTGATGATTCCATCTTTATTACCTCTGAATACAACAAAGAAATTTTAGAAGGTCGCCTTCGGGAACTTAGCTTTTTGAACAAAGGCTTGCGCATTACCCTAAACGACCTGCGTGAAAAAGATGAAGAAGCCGGAATGACCTACACTAAAGTTTTCTTTAGTGAGGGCGGTATTGTGGAATTTGTTGAAATGCTTGACAGCAATGCAGGCCGCACTTCCTTTCTTCCCAAAATATTATTCGTTGATGGGTATGATGAAAAAAATAATGTGGCGGTTGAAGTAGCAATGACTTACAACACCGGTTATACCGAACATATTTATTCTTATGTAAACAACATCAACACCATTGAAGGCGGTACACACGTAGCGGGTTTCCGCCGTGCTTTAACCCGTACATTTAAGAGTTATGGTGATAAGCAAGGTTTGTTTGAAAGAGCCAAAGTAACCATTGAAGGCGATGATTTTCGCGAAGGACTAAGTGCCATAATTTCAATAAAAGTTCCCGAACCACAGTTTGAAGGCCAGACAAAAACAAAGCTGGGTAACAACGAGGTAATGGGAATTGTGGATACAACTGTATCCCGAGTTATTGAAGCCTACCTGGAAGAGAACCCGAAAGAGGCAAAAAACATTATCAGTAAAGTAATTTTAGCGGCACAGGCAAGAGCGGCGGCTAAAAAGGCCCGTGAAATGGTGCAGCGTAAATCCGTTTTAAGCGGTGGTGGTTTACCGGGTAAATTGGCCGATTGCTCTGAACGTGACCCTGATAAATGCGAGTTGTATTTAGTTGAGGGAGACTCGGCAGGTGGTACAGCAAAACAAGGCCGCGATAGAAGCTACCAGGCTATTCTTCCACTTCGTGGTAAGATATTGAACGTAGAAAAGGCAATGGAGCATAAGATCTACGAGAATGAAGAGATACGCAATATGTACACCGCTTTGGGTGTAACTGTTGGAACTCCCGATGATCCCAAAGCCCTGAACATTGTAAAGCTGCGTTATCACAAGCTTATTATTATGACGGATGCCGATGTGGATGGAAGTCACATCGCAACACTGATCCTGACTTTTATTTTCCGTTATATGAAAGAGCTGGTGGAACAAGGTTATGTTTATATAGCACAACCACCATTGTATTTAGTGAAGAAGGGGAAAGAACAGGCCTATGCTTATAATGAAGAACAACGTAAATCAATCAGTGAAAAATTGGGTAACGGCAATCCTGATAGTGTGAGCCTCCAGCGTTATAAAGGTTTGGGTGAGATGAATGCCGAACAGTTATGGAGTACTACCATGAACCCCGATACAAGAACTTTAAAGCAGGTAACCATAGAAAGCGCTGCAGAAGCCGACAGGGTATTTGCTATGTTAATGGGCGATGAAGTTGCGCCACGCAGGGAGTTTATCGAAAGCCATGCGAAGTATGCAAGGATCGATGTGTAATCTTTTCTCTACCTCTGATAGAAATAGTATTAGCCCAATCATTATTTGATTGGGCTAATTTTTTAAGCAACCTATAACCAGTGTATATTTATTTTACAGCAAGAAGATCGCCATGAAATGGATACTCACTTTATGTTTTTTACTGGTAGCAGCTTTACTTTTTGCACAGAGTGCTTTAAAAGGAACAGTAATCGATGAAACCGATAAACCGGTTCCCGGGGCAAGCGTATTTTTAAACAACACTTCTGTTGGAACGACAGCAAACAACGACGGAAATTTTGAACTTTTCATTCCTGCCGGGAGATTTGAACTTATTGTTTCCTCGATTGGTTTTCAAACCTATAACCAGGCCATCCCCTCCTCCGACAGGGCAACATCTTTAGTTATACGCCTGAAGATAAAAGCCCCTGAGCTTGAAACAATTATCATTGAACCTTTTGAAAAGAACGGATGGGAAAAATGGGGCAAATGGTTTACTGAAAACTTCATCGGCACATCAGAATACAGCCAGGATTGCCGCATCAAAAACCCTGAGGTACTTCGGTTCAGAAATTCTAAAAGAACTCATGATCTTACTGTTATTGCTACTGCGCCCCTTATTATTGAGAACAAAGCATTAGGGTACAGGGTTACTTACCAGATGGAAAATTTCCACTACGATTTTACAACCCGCTACCTGCTTTATGCCGGCTATCCATTTTTTCAGAATATGGAAGGCAGCGATCGTAAGCAACGAATGTGGGAACGAAATAGAAGTGACGTTTACTATGGCTCTATGATGCACTTTATGCGGCTGCTGTATCGTAATACATTTTTAAAAGAAGGTTTTGAAGTACGGCAATTACAAAAGAAACCAAACGACGAGAAACAACGTATTCGTATGGTTTATAAAAACAGTGTGAGGGATAATGGAAATGGGAGAATTGTATCTACGATAAACGGCGATAGCTCTGCCTATTATAACCATATCATGAGCCAGGATGATTTTATAAATATCATAGGCAAAAGCATTTTACCAGGTGACAGCATTGCTTATGCGGTAGATTCTACGATTGCAGGAATGGCGTTTGAAGATTACCTTTTGATTATCTACAAAAACAAAAATGTTCCGGTTGAATTTATGCGGATGTTTCCGAAAGGCAGCAATGCGATGATGTCAGAAATTACGCTGATAAATAATAAGCCAATAGAAGTGCTTTCCAATGGATCCTATTTCAATCCCCAGGATTTATTAAGTACCGGTTATTGGGCATGGTGGGAAAAAGCAGCCACGATGTTGCCATTTGATTATCAGCCGCCAAAATAAATACGTAAAACTTCACTACCTCATCAGCAATCTATAGAAACCGGATGTTTATATTTAAAGCTGATTAAACTAAACTAATGGCTTATCAACCTTCTCCCGGCCGCTACTCTTTTATGGAATACCGCCGGTGCGGCAATAGCGGCTTAAAACTACCGGCACTTTCACTTGGCTTATGGCACAACTTCGGCCGGAATGATGATTATGAAAAGTGCAAAAGCATCTTGCATACGGCCTTTGATTGCGGCATTACCCATGTTGATCTTGCCAATAACTATGGCCCGCCCGCGGGTGCTGCGGAAGAAACCTTCGGCAAAATTCTGAAAGATGACTTTAAGGCCTATCGCGATGAATTGATAATTTCTTCCAAAGCCGGTTGGCCTATGTGGCCCGGCCCTTACGGCGACTTCGGCTCCAAAAAGTATTTGATGGCTTCGCTGGACCAAAGCCTTAAAAGAACAGGGCTTGATTATTTCGACATTTTCTATCACCACCGCCCCGACCCTGATACGCCTATTGAAGAAACCATGGCAACGTTGCACCAGATGGTACAGCAGGGAAAAGCTTTGTACGTAGGCATTTCAAGTTATTCCCCGGAGCAAACTAAAGAAGCAATCAAGGTGCTGAATTATCTCGGTACGCCAATGTTAATCCATCAGCCTAAGTATTCCATGCTGGTAAGAGATGCTGAAAATGGCTTGTTAGATGTGTTGGATAAATCCGGTGTTGGCTGTATTACATTTTCGTCGCTGGCTCAGGGAATACTAACCGACAGGTATCTCAATGGTATCCCTGATGACTCCCGTGCCGCCAGCCGCAGAGGAAATGGAGCCCTGGATTCAACCGTGATCACAGAAGAATTAGTTCTAAAAATTCAGCAGTTAAATGGCCTTGCCGAACAGCGGGGTCAAACATTAGCGCAAATGGCCCTGGCCTGGGTACTAAAAGACAAAAGAATCACATCAGTAATTATTGGCGCCAGCAAACCCGAACAGGTTTTAGACTCGGCACAAAGCCTGAGAAATTACAATTTTAGCGAAGATGAATTAAGGCAAATAGATGAGATACTTTAAGCTTGGCCTCCATTTTGCCTAAGTAGCTAAAGAATTACTAACCAAAAAACTTTATCGTATGGCAGAAGATGCTATTCAGCTTACAGCTTATAATGTAAAAACGAAAGAAAAAGGCGTTCCTATCTTGGATGCTGTGGTCACTAAAACCGCTAAAGGCGCTTACATGGTGCAAGGCAATGACGGCAAAGGCAATAAACTCACTACATTATGTAATGAGGCAAAGGCTATGGCAGCAATTAAAGCTGGTATTGCCAAGCAAGGCTGGGAATAATCCTGGACGGATCTATGAGCTTCGAGCCATAAAACATTTACACTTCTTCACAACTTGTAGCTCATAGTTCCTTTATTGCTTGTATAATTTAAAAACCTGTTGCACTCTACCTGCATTTACACGTAACAGGTATGCACCACTGGCATAATTATTTGCTGAAAGATCAATGTTGAGCTTTTGTAGAAAGCCAGTGGTTTCGCTGCGGTATTCTTTCACCAAACTTCCTTTGGCGTCATAGATGCGGGCCACAAAATTCTCAGCGGCATTTAACTGGTACACTAAATTAAACTGCCCTGCCGATGGGTTTGGAAAAATCTGCCATACTACTGCATCCCCAAAAAATAATGCCTTTATTCCCGAGTAATTGAAAGAGCCATCTTCATGAATAATTTTTAACCGATAGTAACGTGCGCCTGATTTACCGGCTTCTGCATCATTAAAACTATACTGTCTTTCTGCTGTTGAATTACCCAGGCTTGCCATTTCGCCTATTTTGATAAAGCCATTGGCGGCCAATGCAGAATTACCCTTAGCTACTTCTATTTCGTAGCGTGCAACATTTATTTCACTAGCTACAGTCCACTTTACCGCAGTAGCATCCCCTTGTTTTATTGCTGAAAAATAGAGCAGCTTAACGGGCAATGGCGTTAAGCTGTTGAGCCCGCCGTTGTTCAACCAGAATTCCGAAAAGCCTGCCACTTTAAATTCGGCATAATAACCTTTATCAAAAGGAACTTTTGTTACTTCCGCCGATGGTATAAATTTCCAGGTACCGCCGTTATTATCAGCGATGGTTCCGTTCTCAAAATTTTTATCTGCATCTGTATATTTCGATACACCTAAGCCATAAGCACTTTCGGGTTTTACACAAGTGGGACAATTGTTTGCGGCAAGTAAGGCATTCGTTTCAGCATCTGAAAAATAAAACCGTATGGTTACAGAATCAGGTAATGTGTTACTAGCTGGCTTAATGGTAATATTTCGGTTATGATAGTATTGATTGCTACTATTACGAATTGCACCCGAATGAATAAAAGCCTGTACATCGGTTGAGCCTAAATCTGCATTAGCCGGTTGGATAGAAGCGACCAGTTTACCACCGCTGCTAAAGTCAATCCAGCTATTTCCCCCAACAGTTTGTGTTATAGGTGATGTCATTGTTACACCATCATAAATTCCTTTTGTGTTGTCGTAAATATGAATATCATCAATAGCAATTCCTTCACGGGTTACGCCGGGGTCGGAAGCCATTGCAAAACGTAAGCGCAACCTGGAAAAACCTGTGGGTAAGGGCTGTGTAGCCACATGCCAGTATGTATAGTTTTGTATGCTCCACAAGCGGTCGGCACTCTTGTTATACCAGTTGGTTCCGGTGCCCGATGTACCCAGTTTCGTCCATGTTTCGCCGTCCGCTGAATATTCTACCCATGCGCCATCGCACAAAGTCGCACCGCAATCTTCTATATCCAGGGCTACGCTAAAACTTAGCGTTGGAGCGGTCATACCCGTTACATCAAAACAGGGAGAGTACAAATAAGAAGCTTCATAATCATTATAGTTGCCGCTCAATCTTGTCTTCCATGCTTTGGCGCCGGATGCGGCAGTTTTTATTTTGCTGCTTGTTGGTGTACCATATTCCCAACTGCTTTTTATTCCGCCGGTATAATAGTTACCGTCGCTGTTTTCAAAATTTTGCAGGTAAGGGAAAGAGGAAACTACAGGTGCATTAAAAACAGTTGCCGAAGCCGTATCGTTTTCTTTAAATGTATCAGGGCTATAAGCTACATACACTTGAATAGTATTAACGCCTGACTTAGAAAAGTCGGCAGTTGAAGTAAACGTGTATTGAGTGGTAGTGTAAGCAGCAATTGAAGGAATGGTTTCCATAATAATGCTACCGCCGTTTACACGATAAAACACCGGGATACTTGTGAGGGCTGAATTAGAAGGATTACGCACAGAAACCTTTACAGGCGTAGCGTTTGTTAATCCACAACTGTTGATGGTTGGCGTATCAATGCGGATCATCTGCACATCGTTAAACACCTGGTACACCCGGATGTCATCAAATGTGTAACCGGCGGCAAGAGATTTATCTGTTGCCTGGTATTGCCCCCACTGGCCCCAGCGAATGCCAAAGCTTGGTGTAAAAGCTTGTCCATTACCGGCAAGGAAATTAGAAAGTTCGATGCTCCTGCTTTTTCTATACTCTCCCGGGTCCTGCTGCGCAGAATCTAATTTGTACACTTCAATCCACGGCTGAATGTCGCTGCCGCGTATCCAAACACGGTTGGAACCATTAGGCAACTGGTTATGATTGAGGTATTGAAAATCTAACCGCAAGTCATTGGTAGTGGTGTAATTATTTAAATTAAATGTGCCGTATAAATAAGAACTATTTCCTGATGGCTGATAGCGGTCAGCATCTAATGTGATGGCCTTTGAACCAGAATAGGCGATGCCGGAATTTACAAAGGTTCTTGCCCTTCCATAAGATGTTGAACGGGTGAAGTCATAGCGTTCAATACCATTAAAACCTATTGTGTCTCTTATGTACGTAGCTGGCGATGCAGATTCTATGTTATCAACAAACGCAGTTGTAAGATCAAGGGGCTGATTATCTATTTGCTTTACAATAACTGTTATTGAGTCATTGGCAGTGATAGCATCCGGTGTATTTTTTACCGAAGCGATGATTGTATAGCTGCCTGTTGCGGCTAAGTTAGCAGCGGCGGCGAACGTATGGTTATATGTGCCACCAGCAACTATGGTAGCACTTACGTTTTCCGTGACTGTGCTTCCATTAACAGAATAAGAAACTGAAAAATTTGTTACCGGCGCATCATCCAGGTTCTTTATCCTTATTGTAACCGGCTGTGTTGCACTTAAAGCGGTTGATGTAAATAATCGTCCTGAGGTTGGAGCAAGTATCGCATCAACTTTTAGATCATTATCCGAAATTGTTCCTGCACAAGTACCGCTATTTGGCTGTCGTGAAATTGCATAAGCCCTTCTACCTGCCTTACCATTTACCCTTGCCCTGACCGTTACCCAATACACGCTGTCTTTTGACAAGCCGCTGAATGTATAGGTCGTTGAAGTAGTTGTAGCAACTGCTTTCATTTCATCACCGTTTAAAACCATTACTTCATAATCAGTAGACCCGGCAATTGCGTCCCACGCTAAAGCAATATAACCTTCACATTGAGTTGATGCCAATGACAAAACAGGTTGGCCTACTATAGTAAATGCATTGCTAACAGATGTTTCACCTGTACTGTTTTTAGTGACCCGCACCAATGCATTATTAGTAGCGCCAGGTGGCACGACCCAGGTATAAACAACACGATTAACATCAACAGAAGCTGCACCGGGAATGACACTCCAGGCAGAGCCACCATCCGGTGAAAACTCTAAAGAAGCAGTTCCTGTTAATCCATACGCATCCCAACTGACCTTTGTTGTTTCTCCCGGAACTAAACCTTCGCCGCCTGCAGGCGCAGTTAGCTTTAAACTTACCGGTACAACATCATACACCACAAAATATTCCTGCTGCGCATTGGTAACAGTTGTGCCTTTAATTGTAAACGTATAGGTACCTGCCGCGGGGTTATTAATAACAACCTGTTCAATGTTGTTAACGTGATCGGCGCCGGTAGTAGCAGGCGTATTTAAAGACCCAATCGCCGTATCTAATATTTTTGGCAGCACGGTAGTTAACGACGGAGTTATAACTTCTAAATCCAGATCATTCACTAAGGCCTTTGCACTGATAACCGAAGCTGGTAAATCGTTATAATAAAGTAACACTTTTAACTGCGCCGTGTTAGATGGTACCGAGATGGTATGTGTAAGTGTGCTTGCATTTGTACTGTTGCCAATGATGTAACGGGTGTTTTCAATAACATCTGCACTGCGCAATAAATTCATCCAGCCAAAGCCGTTGCTAAAGTCGGGGCCGGCTGCTCCCCTGTCCATTGCACCATTGCAAAGAATGGCTTTCATCAAACCATTTTTAGGGTCAGCGCCGCTATTAACCTGCCGGTAGCGTTGGTACAATAAAGCCAGGCCCCCGCTTACACCGGGTGCAGACATGCTGGTACCAAAGTTTATGGAATAAATGTTTGTAGGCCAGGCCGAATAAACACCTGAACCCATAGCCACGATCTCAGGTTTTAAACGCCCATCTTTTACAGGGCCTTTACTTGAAAAAGTTGCTACGGCACCTGAATCATCAGAAGCACCAACGGTAATAACGTTCTTAGCTGTTTGATACGAACCAATCACGGTATGAAAACCGAGGGGATAAGG
This sequence comes from Flavisolibacter sp., assembly GCA_028288675.1. GTDB lineage: Bacteria > Bacteroidota > Bacteroidia > Chitinophagales > Chitinophagaceae > Flavisolibacter. Next base: position 83,754 of record JAQBNG010000051.1, read on the forward strand.
TGAACAGACATTGCCACCGCTGTTACCAGCAGAAAAAACATGTAAAAGATTTGGTAGGTCAAAGGCCTGCTGATCCATCATGCGACTGTATAAATCGTAAGTGCCGTTATAGCCGCACTCAACAATATTTCCATACGAATTGTTGGTGATCACCATCCCGTAATCTTGTACATACGTTGCTGCGTTATCCAGCACGCCACTAAATCCCTGGCTGATGATTGTTGCTTTTGGCGCATAACCGCGGCGGGTTTCATTTATATTTCCGGCACCGGCAACCGTCCCGGTTACATGTACACCATGCGCATTAAAAGCAGAGGCATTACGGTTAACGAACCGCCCGTTAAAATCAACATGGTTTTGTATGTCGGCATTATCCCCAACACCTATTACCACGCCTTCACCATTTAAACCTTTTCCTCCATTAGCAACAGATGAATTTAACGCATTGGCCCTTGAACCTACGCGGCTGTTATAATTCAGAGGTTGATCTTTTGGCGGAGCCGGTTGAATATATTCTACAAAAGGCAGCGAAGCGATTTCGATAATGCGGTTGGCAGCAATGCGTAAAGAAAGTATCCGGTACTGTTTGTACCCATCGGAAAGCAGTTCAACGTTCAACTCTTTTAAAGCGGCGATAACAACTGCTGCATCTAATGTTTTTGGAAAAGAGATCCATACGTCTACCGTGCCTGCCACTTTCACCGCCCAGGCAGGCAACAAGCCTTTAGCAAGATAGTCCTGCATCTTTTGTTTGGGCGATAGTTGAAAGAAAAACTTAGCATTAACCGCTTGCAAAGCACGTACTGAAAGATTGCCTTTAATACTAACAGTATAGGCGTTCTCCGGCAAATAGTCCAATAATTCAATTCCATTACCCGTTAATGCTTTTCGCTCTTCAACTGAAGGAATGTGGCTGAATTGAATTACAGCAAAAGCCTGTGATGCTATCCGCTTTGCGTTTGTGTTGAAAGAATCGACAACCTCTTTAAGAATATTATTTTGTGGTTGAACCGCACCTGATCGCAGGAAAACAGTTTGTGCAAAAAGGTTTGGGGAAAGGAGCAACAGTGCAAAAAGCAGCAGGCGGTTTTGTTTCATGGATAGATTTCTTGGGCTAAAAATAGAAAAAGAATTTACCATATCAAAAATCAACCTGATTCTCTCATCTTTTATTCTGTTTCTGATGGTCTGATTATTGTAAACTGAACTCCGTTGTCTAAATAAAAAATCATGAAAAACGCTTTTAAAGGAACCATATCGCGGGGTACCCTGCTTTCTTTTTTCCTAATTTTTTTGCTAAGTTCCTGTTCCCAAAAAATTGGTTTCGAAAACTCAACCGTTGCTCCTGCTGCCCGCGGTTCCGTTAAGTTGGATAAGGACAATAACAACAATTACGCAATAGACTTAGACATCAGGTATTTAACCGAACCCAATCGGCTGCAACCACCTAAATCGGTATATGTGGTATGGGCTGAAACCGAACAAAATGGCACACAAAACCTGGGGCAGTTAAAAATTGATGATGGCGGCTTACTATCAAATACTTTGAAAGCTTCTATGAAAACCTCAACACCTTATAAACCACGCAGAATTTTTATTACAGCTGAAGATGTGGCCACTGTTCAATTTCCGGGCGCATACGTGGTTTTAAATACGAATTCATTTTAATCCGGCAACTTTTGATAGCAACTGATGCAGGGCAGTTGATTGCAATCTCATAGTCCGGCAGTAGCTTCCTGTCTGTACTTGCACCCTGCCTGTGAATTCTTACATTATACACCTTCTTTTATAATTCATGCTCAAGGCAAAAACTGCTATGATAACTATTTGATGCTTGTTTAAACTTCCTCCAAGGATCGGCTTTGATTACAGAGCTTTCATAAAAATTCTGCTTGCTTAAACGCCCAATGTATGTTTTCAGGCAGGAGATGGAATGAATTGCTTAACAGCTTTTAAAATAAAAACAGGATAAATGGCGCTGCACTTGTGTTTATAGAATCGTCATTTTGTTTGCGAAGCCGGAAGCCCCATTTTTGTACCCTATTTATCACTACAAATTATGGCCACTAACCGCAACGCCGCTATCGGATTTATTTTCATTACCCTTTTAATTGATGTTATCGGCTTTGGAATTATCATCCCCGTAATGCCAAGGCTTATTGAAGAACTGGCGCATGTAGATATAAGCCATGCTTCAAAGATTGGCGGCTGGCTATTGTTTGCTTTTGCCATAACACAGTTTTGTTTTTCGCCCCTGGTTGGCAACTTAAGCGACAAGTATGGGCGGCGGCCAGTGCTATTAGCTTCATTATTTGGGTTTTCTATTGACTATATTTTTCTTGCGTTTGCACCTAACCTTGGCTGGTTGTTTGTAGGCCGGGTAATCGCCGGTTTTACCGGGGCCTCTTTCACCACCGCATCGGCTTACATTGCCGACATCAGCACACCGGAAGACCGTGCAAAAAACTTTGGTATGATTGGCGCGGCCTTCGGTCTGGGCTTTATCATTGGTCCGGCTATTGGTGGATTGTTAGGTGGCTTTGGTGCAAGAGTTCCGTTTATGGTAGCAGCCGGTTTGTGTATGCTTAATTTTTTGTACGGCTATTTTGTTTTGCCCGAATCATTAAAAAAAGAGAACAGGCGGCCCTTTGAATGGATGAGGGCAATACCTGGTGTAAGCTTATACAAGCTGCGAAAATATCCTGCACTTAAAGGATTAGTTGTTACGTTGTTTCTTGTCTATCTCGGTTCACATGCCGTACAAAGCAACTGGAGCTTTTTTACCATTGAACGCTTCAACTGGTCAACAACGATGATTGGAATTTCATTGGCAGTTGTAGGGTTACTGGTTGGGGGCGTACAAGCCGGTTTAACCCGTGTAGTGAATCCAAGACTAGGAAATGAAAAAAGTATTTATATAGGTTTACTACTTTATACAATAGGGATGCTGTTGTTTGCCTTTGCCTCCCAAAGCTGGATGATGTTTGTATTCCTGGTTCCGTATTGTCTTGGCGGGATTTGCGGGCCTGCTTTGCAGTCAGTAATGGCGGGTTATGTACCGTCGAATGAGCAGGGAGAATTGCAAGGATCATTAACAGGATTAATGAGTGCCACTACTATTATCGGGCCGCCTATGATGGCGAATATCTTTGCCTACTTTACCCAAAAATCAGCGCCGGTTTATTTTCCGGGTGCACCATTTTTGTTGGGCGGTGCGCTGATGTTAGCAAGTGGGTTAATAGCTTACTTTACTTTAGGTAGAAAACAATTAAAAACAGTGATGTAAGCGACTTAAATGAAAATTGTCGCTTCGGTATCTTTACTATTTAATCTGCAGGATGCTTTTACTTTGGTTTCCTGTTTACCTATTCTGGCGATAATCGTCTTATTGTGGCCGCACAGCCTGCTACCTTTCCTCTGTAACACCAATTCTATCCAAAACCTCCGAGGCTGCAGCAGATCTCGCCCTAAAATTTTTAGCAGTTAAATTTCACTTCCTGTTGTGCATTTATCCTTAGATTTGGTTTCGATATTTGACCACTGGTTGATAGCTTATTGCACTGCAAGTGCAATGCCCGGATCTGAAATATGGAAAATACTACTTCGGATTTGTTGCAACCACCTTCCCCAAAAATTAAAGTTAGAAATCTAGTACTCGCAGAGGATGATTCGGAGGATGCAGAGATATTCCAGGATATACTCAATGATGTTAGTTCAGGTATAAACTTGTCGGTTGTTTCAAACGGACTTTTATTAATGAATCTTCTTCATACTACACAAGAACTTCCGGACATAATTTTTTTAGATATGAATATGCCTCTTAAAAATGGCTTGCAGTGTTTGCAGGAAATTAGAAATTTCGACAAATGGAACCACATCAGAATTATTATTCTCTCAACATCCTCCCAGCCGGAACTTGTAAAAACAGCGTATGAATTGGGAGCCGAATTATACCTGGAAAAGCCAACCAGTTATTCTAAATTTAAAATGCTCATAAAAGAATGCCTGGTAACAGAATGAACCTCTTCAACGCAATCTTTGGCAGCTGCTAAATACCCATACTATTCAACATAAACTTACCAATGTGTTTTTACAAAATCTGCGTAGCCGAACGGCTTCCTGTCACCATGCCCTGGAACAAAATCCATTTTCAATTGCCCTGTTAAGTGATACGGTATCCACCGATGATTACACAGCTTATCTTAAAAAATTATATGGCTTTGTATATGGTTTTGAAAAAAATGTTTTTCCAGAATTGCGCTCCTTTTTGCCTGATATCAAACGGAGAATAAAAGCACACCTTATTACATCCGATCTTTTATCTCAAAACCTGGATACACAGGATATTGCTGTATTGCCTGACGCCTTTTTCAAAAGCCGGTACCCTACAAAAACTGCTGCGTGGGGAGGCATGTATGTGCTGGAAGGCTCCACATTAGGAGGACAAATCATTAAACGCCACTTACAAAAAAAACTGGATAGCGGCTTTACAGGGTCTCTTTATTTTACAGCCTACGGCGCAGAGACAGGAGCATTTTGGAAAACTTTTTTACAGCATCTTGGTGAGGCCGCTCAAGACCCTGAAGATGCGGAACAAATCATTGATAGCGCAGTAAAAACCTTTTCGGCAATTGATACATGGATCACATCCGGCAGTTATGAAACAAAATAATATGAACATCAAAAATCTTATTAATAAAGATGCAGTAAACATTACTAACTGCGAAAGTGAGCCAATACATATTCCCGGCAGTATTCAGCCGCATGGCTTTTTATTAGGCGCAAAAAAAGATGATCTTACCATCACCCACTGCAGTGAAAATTGCACTTTGTTTTTAGGCGTGCCCGTTTCAGAAATTTTAGGAAAGCCGCTTGGCAACTTTTTTTCATCAAAAGACATAACCGCTTTAGAGCAAAATTATTTGCAGGCCACCGATGAATTGACCCGGCCTTTTGTATTTATCCTCTCGCAAAAAAGCTATCATGTAACCGCACACGTAAGCGGAGATATAATTGTACTGGAGTTTGAGATACTATCGGAAGAGCCACAGCTTTTGCCCGACATATTTATTCAAATGAGACGCTTTGCCTATCATACAGAACGGGCAGACAATCTTAAAATGCTTTGCCAGGATATTGCTGACGAAACAAGAAAGATAACCGGCTATGACAGGGTTATGATCTATCGTTTTGATAAAGAGTATAACGGTGAAGTATTTGCAGAAAGCAGCATTGGAAACATAGAACCTTTCCTGGGATTACATTATCCTCATACCGACATTCCTATACAAGCCAGGGAGTTGTATTTACGCAACCTTGTACGCATGTTAACCAACATAGATTATGTACCGGTTCCTATTTATGCGTTGGCTGACGGCGATGCAAGAGACGTTAATCTTGACCTGAGTTTGTCTACGTTGCGCAGTGTATCTCCTATACATGTACGGTACCTGAAAAACATGGGCGTTGGAGCTACGTTTGTTATTTCGTTAACGCACAACAAAAAGTTATGGGGGCTTATTTCCTGCCATCATTATTCTCCCAAACATATACCTTACCATACAAGGTTGGCAGCACATCTGCAGGGCATTTTTCTCTCTTCTCAAATTGATATAAGGCAGGTTGCTGATGAATTTGACCTGGTAAAAGAAGCTGATAAAAACTTACTTGAATTACGTGAGCTTCTATCTAAGAAAAACAATTCAATTGATAATATCGAGAATTTGGCCCTGATTAAAAAGGCGTTGAATGCAGATGCTGTAATTGTGCACTATAAAAACATGCTTTTTAAAGAAGGCGCACTGCCCGGAGATGAGCAGCTGTTTGATTTGATAAACTGGCTACGGTCAACAATACACAGTGACCGTTTTCACACATCCTGCCTTATGCGTCATTACCCGGCAGCGGAGGCAGTGAGTGATACTATTGCCGGCCTTATTTATGTGCCACTTGGGAGCGACTCAAACAATGGCATAATGTGGACAAGGAAGGAGATAGAGAAAACAAAAAACTGGGCTGGCGATCCAAGTAAAGCAATCAATGTAAATGAAGAAACCAAAGCGCTTACACCGCGTAAGTCTTTTGAAATATGGAAAGAGTCTGTACGATATAACAGCAGCGAATGGTTGAAGCCGGAACTGAGTGCTTCCTCGTTTATAAGTTTTACCATCCAGCAATTGCTTCATCTTGCCGATTTAACCGAAGAGGAAACGCGGTATCGTAATCTCAATGAACGCCTGCTAAAAGCAAATGAGGAACTGGCGAATATGAACTGGATCAGCTCTCATGATTTAAAGGAGCCCCTGCGTAAAATCCGGATATATGCATCCCTGCTTCTTGAGAAGGAAGCCAACCAAATTCCTGAGTCGGTGAAGACGACAATCACCCGTATGCAAAGTTCTGCAGAAAGAATGCAACTGCTTATTGAAGACCTGATTGCCTATACAAAAATCGGACGTCACGATAATCGTCATACTATAGACTTAGGTGAAATTCTAAAAGAGGCAACGGTTCAACTGGAAGAAGATAGCAGGGAAAAAGGGGCTACTATCCAATGGAAAGATCTGCCCCAAATTAAAGGCGATTCTTACCAGGTAAAACAATTATTTATCAACCTGCTTGGCAATGCCCTAAAGTTTTCAAAACCTGGGTTGCCTCCTGCGATAATGATCACCTGCGAAACTGTTGCAAGCAAACAATTAGCTTTCAGTAACGAAAAGCATTTTAAAAATTATTACAAGATAACAGTTGCTGATAACGGAATTGGTTTTGATGATCAGTACAAAGAAGAAATTTTTAAAATATTCCAACGTCTTCATGCCAATCACTATGATGGCAGTGGCATGGGGCTGGCAATTTGCAAAAAAATCGCAGAGGCGCATGAGGGCTTTATAGAAGCAACCGGAATAGAAGCCAGCGAATCTAAGTTTACTGTATATTTTCCACAACAGGACAGCAAATAATAACCTTACGGATGAAGATTTTCATTCACTATCCATATTGTTTTTGTACTTTAAATTAAAAGATTATTGCTATGAACACAGTCAAACAAATTCTTTCCCGCAAAGGAGCTTCAGCTATTTCTGTAACAGAGGGTACATCTGTTTTTGATGCGTTGAAATTAATGGCTGAAAAAAATATAGGCTCTGTGGTTGTAAATGGCAATGATGGCGCCTTTCAGGGCATTGTTACAGAACGAGATTACTCAAGAAAAGTTATACTCCAGGGCAAAAGTTCAACAGAGGCAACTGTGGAAGAGATCATGAGTACAGACCTTCCTAAATTATCCCTCAGTGATTCCGTAGAACATTGCATGCAGCTGATGACGGGTAGAGCCATCCGCTACCTCCCCGTGTTTTCAGGGGCGGAGTTGAAAGGAATTATTTCTATGAGCGATGTGGTGAAGGAAACTATCTTAATGCAGCAGGAAACGATCAGTCATTTGAAGGAGTATATTAACCAGTAATTACAATGGCTTTCCTCCTGGTGAAGATTAAGCTGATGTTGGCACTTCTCTCTTCACCACCTTACCATGCATCCTTACTAAAAAGTGATGCACGTCCCGCATGTCCTTTGTATGCTCTACCACAATCATAAACAACTTGCCTACTTGTTTCAGCTTTGCTTTAGTAGTATCCGTTTGTAAGTCGTGTAAAATAAAATTGAACGTTTAAGAGTCTAATGGATAACGGAATAAGACAGCATCAGGAAACTTTTCTAAATTTTTGTTTTGGATTACGCTTGGTGTGAAAGACAGCAGCTATATAAATTTGTTCTTTGGCTTTTGCAATTTGATAAACGATTACGTAAGGAAATACAGCCACAGCAACTTGCCTGTAAAGGCCCTTCACTGCTTTAAACGAATATGGCCGTCCACTGATAGATGAGAGACTGGCATCCACCATCTTCTCAAAGCGGTCACCCAAGCCTTTTTGTGTTCGTTCGTACCAACGATACGCTTTGGCATATTCCTTCTCGGCTTTCGGATGAAAAACTAATTCAAAAGCCATTTTTATTCATTGAATTCCGCGCAGCCTTTTTAACCTGCTCCCAGGTTCTTCCTTTCACGCTGCCAGATTCCAATTCAGCTATTCTAAGATCAAGTTCCTTTATAAAAGCGGGGGATGTCCAGGATGCCTCGCCCTCACCTGTTTCTTCAACGAACGTTTT
>JAQBNG010000133.1 GCA_028288675.1 Flavisolibacter sp.
ACTGAAGTGAAAGATTGGCCATTATTAGCTGTGTACCATAAACCTCCGGAAGCATAAGCAGCGTAAAATTCAGTAGGGTCAGCAGGGTTGGCATCAATATCTACTACGCGGCCGCTCATTACCGTAGGACCAATGTTTTTAAAAGAAATACTGTTAAGTACAGACGCTTTTTCAAGGGTGGCCCGTTGTTGTATCACTTTCATTCTATCTGCCGCGGACGTAGGTTTTACCTGGGCATTTGACAAAACTGTAACGAGCAAAAAGGAGAAGAGGCAAAAGAGATAGTTTATTTTTGATACCATAAATGCAGTCTTTTTTCGTTTAAAGGATGACTGTCAAACTTACTAAACTATGCGATACCTTATTTCTTTCCTGCTCCTGCTTTCAATAAATGCTCAGGCGCAATTAAAAAGCTACATTATTGGCCAGCGTGGCGATACTTTAAATCGTGTAAATGCAAAGGGACAAAAGCAAGGCCCTTGGGTGATACATGTAGATCCTTTACGTGGCGAACCCGGTTATGAAGAGGAAGGCTATTTTAAAAATGATAAGAAGGAAGGCCGGTGGTTACGCTACTCTTTACAAGGCGATAAACTGGCTGTAGAAAATTATAAGTGGGGGCAGAAAGATGGACGTTCGGAGTATTATAACAATGCCGAAGATTTAATGCGGGTAGAAAGCTGGCTGGCCGCTAATCCTGATAGTCCGTATGATACCATTCCGGTAACCGATGTAAACGATCCAACGAAAATTATTCGCTACGAAATAATTAAAATTGAAGAGCCATCTGTAAAACATGGCACCTGGCGTTATTATGACCCTACAACCGGCAGAATTGAAAAAACAGAGCAATATGTAATAAACCGGTTGAAGACGAAGGCTGATGTAGAAGAAGAATTAGCGATAATAGACCCGGCTAACCCAAATGCTACCGCAAAGAAAGCGGTAGAAAAACCTAAGGTAAAACCAAAGGAAGTGCTGGAGTTTGAAAAGAAAAATGCAGGGAAGAAGAAGGTGAGAACCCGGGATGGCAACACAGGAGGTTGATATGTACATGCGGGTTAAGAGATATAAATAGGTTGCCGGAAAGGCAACCTATTTCGTTAATTGGTATCGTAATTACTTCAGACCGGCAACTGATGAATTTATTGCTTAATGTTCTGTTTGTAGTTTTGAATCTTCGCTGATAATCTTTTTGTAATCTCCTGTCAGGCCTCGTTGCATAGGTTGATATTTAAAAATAACTTGTTGTATCAACGAAAAAGGCGGCATTGTTACATGCCGCCTTAGTTATTCAAAAGGTTTAGTGGTTAATTTAAGATGATCGGTATTGTACTTAGTTTTCCACCGGCATTTACTTTCACCTGGTACATTCCTTTACTTAATGCAGATTTAAGCTTAAGCAGCTTGGTAAAGGTTCCGCCATGGTGTATCAGCGATGTTGTAAACACAACTTTGCCGGTCATATCCACTACTGAAATCAAGTAGGTGCCAGCAGCTTTATCTAACAATTGTAAATAAAAGCTATGGCCTGTTACTGGGTTCGGAAACACTTTAACACCGTTATTAGCAGAAACCAATTCTTCATTTATTGATTTCCTGTTTCCAAAGACAACAGTGAACCGGTTTGGATTACTGGACCCTGCATCGGCAGTTATTTTAAAGGAGATGCTGCTGCTGATTTCTAAGCTTATTGGTGTGAAGGTATGCAGGTATCTATCTTCTAAAAATACAGGCTGTTGTTCTAAAGACAAGTTCAACGGATCGAATTCAAAACTATAATTACCCGGATTTGTATTCCATAATTTTAACTGAATTTGATCTCCGGCACTAATTCCGTTTCTCCTTTCAACCATGATTGTTTTGCCTTCTCTTACCATGCCTAGATTCTCAAAAGGATTTTCAGGTTTTACTACATCCTGTTCATCTACTTTATTGGAAAACTGTGTAGCATAGGAACACAACACACCATCTATTAAAGTGGACGTATTATCTGTAGCAACCTGTTGCAGATTTATTCTCAACGATTTATCCGGGGCATTTGGCCTGAATACACTGGCAGCCGGGGTTGCAGACTTATCTGATTCTTTAATGATGATACTTGCCGCGCCACCGCCTATAGAACTAACTAAGAACCCCTGGCCCGATTGAATATACTGGCTGTTAGGGCTAACAAATGTTGAAGGCGTTACATCGTACACACCAGTAGCCGTGTTGAATATTACATTTACAAAAGCCCCTGAAGCCCCCATTTTAGGATCAACTAAAAAGAAACTATTTGCCACATTGGTTTTGGTAATGGTAGCAAAGTTTATAGGAGCTGCATATGGATTGGCCACAGGTGTAAGGTTAGTAGGGAATACATTATAAAGCTGGTTTCCAGTTTTTAAATTGCCCCTGCTCCTAAGCGTTGTATTATTAGGGGGCACACTGCTAAAGCTTAAGCTAATGCTCCTATCACCTCTTACAAAAATAAACCACGCATTACTGTTTACTGCCGGTATAGCCGTATTGTTTACAATGTCCCATGTATTGGTAACGTTGTTGTATTGTTTTAACGAACCGGTAGCACCGGCGGCTGTATTAAAATCTAAACCAGCAGCAGAACTACCTTGTGTAATATGAGTACCAAAACCAGGATTAGGATTTGGGTTTGGAGAAGCTGAAGTCACACCTTCCTGCCATGCAGCATTAATGCTTTGTGTACCTGCAACTGGGGCAGCTAACAAACGCCATGCACGGCGCGCAGGTATAAAACGTTCTACGGTTACATCACCCGATATAGAGCCAGTTACAGGCGCTACTCTTGCAGTGTTCGTTGCCGTGCTTTTAAGTACAATATTTCCTGCTGCATTTAATGCACCATTTTGTACATCCAGCACATCAACAATGTTTACTAAGTTTCCAATAGTTACCGCAGCACCTGCACCGGTTCTGTTTACCAAAAGACGTTGTAAGCTGTTGGCAGTATTATCAAATTGCACCGTACCAGCGGTTCCCGCAAGGTTACCTGCAAATGCAAGTGCAGAAGCAGCACTGCCTTTAAGGGTTCCTGCTCCGGCAACAGCGCCATTAATAGTGAGCTGCTTTCCGTTTAGATCTACAAACATACCTGCGGCAATATCAAGATTATTGATAGCAACATCTGCAGGCAGTACCGGTTTGTTAGGCACTACCGGAATTACGGCATTGTCTGTTGCGGTAGGTACTGCGTTATTACTCCAGTTGGATGCGGTATTCCAATCAGTGGAAGTGGCACCTGTCCATATACCACCAGGTAGGGGTGCGGTTACAATATTCACACACCAGCCACCTGAAAATGATCCAACGTCGCCAGATGCGTCATCTACTACGTACAAGCTCCATTGCCCATTGGGGTTTACACCATTAAATACCGATAAAGCGCTGTTTGCCGTAGTGCCGGGCGCCGGTGCAGGAAAAGGATCTGAAGCGCCAATATTTGTAGGCTTGTAAATACCTGATGTAATAGGTGCTGCGGTTAGTGATGCGGCGGTACCATCATCGAGGGTGAGGTTTACATCAGAAATGGGGGTACCTCCACCAACATCGGATAAGATAATGGCTCTCTGGCCTCCCGGGCCCACAAGCAGTACATCAATATCGGACGGCCATGTGTGTGTTAAGCCATTAAGCGAAACCGTAACTTTAGTAACCGGACTGGTAACCCCGGAAACTGTAATATTACTTGGATAAGGGTTGCCAACTCCTGACCCCGGAAGGGTAATAGCGGCTGGGTTACAGAATGCTGTAGTAACGAAACTCGTATTGTTATTGAGCGTATATACTTTGGTGCCAAAACAACCACCGCCATCTGATACATTTACCGTAAAAGTGTAGCTGGCATTTGTGCCGGTAGCGATACCTGAAATAATGCCGGTTGTTGAATTAAGCGTAAGGCCTGGGGGCAAAGCACCTGCGGATATAAAGAATGTGTAAGGCGGTGCCGAGCCAGTCGCCGTAAGTGTTGCACCGTATGGCTGGTTAAAAGTAAAGTTTGGCAGCGTGGCTGGGTTAATGGTAATAACAGGGCAAGGATCGCCAATATTAAAGGAGGTAACCCGGGTTTTCCATTGCGATGCCAGCGAACCATACATTGCCGTCATCCAAAACGTAACATCATTGGTTTTGTCTGTAGCCATATCATTATAGTCGCCCCACCTGTTACTAAACGTTCCGTACGCCGTTCCTTGTATAACCAGCTTTTCCCCGGTAGTAAGTGTATTCAGGGGGTCACCGGCATTACGGCCGGTAAAATAAATAGAAGCGAACTTACCGGCTCCGCTATGGTTGTAACCCAAAGCTATTTGACCCAAACTGTTGATGCCTATGGTTCCCATCCAGCGATGGTCGGCATCAGGAGCGTAAGTAGATTGCTGGAAAATGCTCCAGGGCCCACCGGTCTTTCTAAGCTCGTACCAACGCAAGCCCGCTTTTTGCGGCGTTGCGGGGAAGCTGGCATCCACCGTATAATTTAATACAAGAGCTTCGTGGGTGCCAAAATTTCTGTAGTATATCCGGTTCATGATGCGGTCGCTGATGGCATCATAATTACCACCGGCTGATGGAATACAACTTCGGGCAAAATTGCACATGCCCGATTTGAATGGGGCGGTATTAATAATTTGACCTAAAGTAATGACAGTGCTTGCCGGTGTTACAAAATTGGGTTGAAAGGTGAGTAGTTGTAAGAAGTCAACATCACCTGGCGCAGCTGTCCAGTTATCATCGCTGTAATACATAAACAAACCTGGAGATCCCGAAGCTGGTGGAGTAGATCCACTGATACTAACCGGCGCTATGGAGCCATACACCTGGTCGGCATTATTAAACCTTTGTCGTAGCATCGTAGCAGTAGCTGCACCGGCAAGCATAGCGTTTTTATCAAACGCATAAACAGACGAACCGAGATAAGCATTACCTGCTGTATTAAAATCGTTTGATGTAGCATAGATGGCATTTGGCCAAACCCCCCAATGCGGATAATCAACAAAAAAACTATTGTCAACGAATTTGTAAATACTCCACGCTCCGGTAGGATCGTTTGTTAGCGAAACCCCAATAATGAGCGTATTTACAAACGTAGTTACGCCACCGGAAAAGCCAAACTCAGTTATATAGTACCGGTCCGAGAACTGATCGTACAATGCTACAGGATCACCGGCCCCGTCATATCCCGGTACTGCAAAAAGCTGGAACATATAAGTTTGCGCCAGTGCTACTGCCCCCGTTTTATCCCAGATTTTAATATAAGAACCATTACCGCCATTAATCATTTGAATTACATGATTATTGCCTGTTGTCAGCGTAGGGTCGGCAGGAGAAACATTTGTAAAACCCATTCCATCGTAGTTCTGTCCAATTACTGTAGGAGCAGAAACAGATGTCGCAGCTTCACGCTGTACTACTGGATCTGCCTGTGCAACCGAAGTGTATTCCGTTCTAACACGGTTGACTTTTTTATTAGCTAATAAACCGGTTTCGTCGCGGGTAACCCTGGGTTTAAAATTAGGGTCGGGCCGCATGGTTTTTAAATTCGCAATAGACTTTACTAAAATTCCATTTGTTACTTCCAGCTTGCCTTCTTTTTGGGCCAAAGTAATAAGGGAGCAAGTAAGAAAAATAAGGAGGAAAACACCCTTACTAAGGTTGTGCAAAGGCAATACGCCTTTCCAATGCGGTAACCGCAGAGAGATAGAATTTTTTCTCATGTAGAAGTTGTTAAGGTTTAAAAAAGTAATACAATTACCGATTAATGTAATGGAGCTTCTGGATGTGGAATTAAAGTTGGTTTGATGTTTTGGTGGTTACAGTAAAGTTCACAATCGGGAGATGGCGGGATTAAATTCTGATTAAATGTAACAAGGATTATCTTGATATAAAAAACTTTTTAAATATTTTTTGTCTACCATCATCTCAACATACAAAAGACGGCTATAGTCTATTTCTCTGCAGCATTTTGTACTTGGTTATTTGGCCCTTCGACAATCGACTGATACATCCTTTCAGCAGGCTTTATTGCTGCGAATCAATTATAGAAACTACAATGTGTTATTTAGGACATGAACTCCTACTCACTTGGTAGTATGTTATAGAAATGCATCAGTTACATAACGTAAAATTCCGACACATGTATTTATTGAGCTGTGGCCAGTGTTGGAAATAGATAATATGTTCGGCTATGCCAAGTGCTTGTACATGCACTATTTTTTCGCTGGAAGTGCAGGACTCATCCTGTCAAAATAATTCCTGAAAAATACTAACTGGTACTCGACCGCTGTTCCCCAATATCGCCAATCGTGACGGCCTGGCCTTTCAGTATAATCGTGCGGTATTTTTAAGTCGAGCATTTTCTTATGTACCACACGGCTCATTTCAATTACAAAATCTTCGGTGCCGCAATCCATGATAATTGCGATAGAATCTTTTGGATACTGTTCCATTTGTTTTGTAATGGAATGCGCCAAATACAATTGTTTGTTAGTCGTATCGCCTAAGCGTTTTTCTACTCCGTAGCCACGGGTAATGTATTCCACCGCTAAAGCTCCACTCATGCTGCCGCAGGCTCCAAAAAAGTCGGCATGGCGAAAACCTAAGAACAAGCCGCCATGACCGCCCATGCTTAATCCCGTAATTGCCCTTGCCTTACGGTCTTTTATTACCGGGTAGTTAGCTTCAATGTAGGCAGGGATTTCTTTTGAAACGTAAGTTTCGTAACGCATGCTGCTGTCAACCGGACTATCAAAATACCAACTGTTTATTTCGCCATCAGGACAAACAATAACCACTTTAAATTCATCTGCATAAGCCTTTAATTGTGGCACCCTGTTTAACCAATTACTATAATTACCCCCATGACCATGCAATAAATAAAGGGTGGGATAAAGGTCTTTACCCTTTTTGTTCTGCCCCGGAGTGATAACTACACATTTCCTGGATTTGTTCATCGCATTACTTCTTATCTCTACCGTGTCAACAATAGAAGCGTAACAAACCGGTAGAATGAAGGAGCTTATGATAAAAAGGAAAAGTTTGCGCATGGTTAAAATTATTGGATTCGCTTAAGTCTGTCAAACAAATATTGGTAGAGTAAACAACTTTTGTAGTGGACATAGATTGTCGAAAACAATGTACGTTAGGCGAAAGCCTGTTTGTGTATGGTTAAAGAAAGTTTTGTCTTTAAAACCTTCACCACTTATTTTTGCCCCTCAATGATCACAACTTCACATATTCATCATCACGTACTGCCTAACGGGTAAGCTGTTGATGTTTTATGTATAACAATAAACTGAAGGCTTACCACGAGGTAGGCCTTTTTTAATTTTTTGTATGAATTTAAAACTGGCAATTCAAAAATCAGGCAGGCTGAGCGAAGACAGTATCAAGCTTTTAAACGATTGTGGCATCGGCATCAAAAGCGGTGGCAACCAGCTAAAGGCGGTATCGGAACACTTCCCGTTGGAGGTTTATTTTTTGCGGGACGATGATATACCACAGTATGTAGAGGATGCAGTGGCCCACATAGGTATTGTAGGTGAAAACGTGCTGTTTGAAAAACAAAAGAATGTATCCATTGTTGAATCGCTGGGGTTTGGAAAGTGCCGTTTATCTATTGCTGTAAAAAAGGGTGATGAATACACTGGCAGCCAGTTTTTGCAAGGTAAAAAGTTAGCCACCAGTTACCCTGTACTAACGCAACAGTTTTTGAATAAAAATGAGATCAGTGCAGAAATACATGAAATAAGCGGCTCCGTAGAATTGGCGCCTGGCATAGGTTTGGCCGATGCGGTTTGCGATTTGGTAAGCAGCGGCTCAACTCTATTGATGAATGGTTTAAAGGAAGCAGAAACTATTTTGCAAAGCCAGGCAGTATTAATTAAAACAGCTAGCCTTGAAGAAAGCCATCAAAAACTTTTAAACCAACTGGTCTTTCGTATACGCTCAGTGCGTAAGGCGCAAAACAATAAATACATTTTGTTGAATGCCCCAAACCATTCTATTGATAAAATAATTGCGTTGTTACCGGGCATGAAATCTCCAACTGTTTTGCCGTTGGCTAATGAAGGCTGGAGCTCTGTTCATAGCGTTGTCAGTGAGGACGAATTTTGGGAAAAGATAGAAGCTTTAAAAGACGCTGGCGCACAAGGAATTTTAGTAGTGCCTATAGAAAAAATGATTGTTTGACGTTAGTAGATTGGTGAGGGCAGCCTTGTAGGGACACGCCACGGCGTGTCCGGTAAGATGAGTATTTTTTTAAACGGAAAGGAACACGCCACGACATGTGTTAAAAACCAACAAAGAGATGCAAGTAATTAAAAACCCGGATAGAAACGAATGGCGGCAACTGTTACAACGGCCCTATGCCGATAACAGTGCGGTAGCAGAAGTGGTGCAAAGGATTTTGTCGGAAATAAAAAGCCGTGGGGATGAGGCTGTAAAACAATTCACAAGTAAGTTTGATGGAGTGGGGTTAGAACAGTTTGAAGTTTCTGAAACAGAAATACTTAATGCTGTAAATGAGGTAAGCGATGAGTTAAAGGCAGCAATTGCTCAAGCAAAAAATAATATAGAAACCTTTCACCAAAAACAAGTTGGCGAAGTTGAAATTGTTGAAACAATGCCCGGCATTAAATGCTGGCGAAAAAGTGTTGGAATAGAAAAAGTTGGCTTGTACATTCCAGGTGGAACGGCTCCACTTTTTTCTACGGTTTTGATGTTAGCCATACCAGCACAAATTGCAGGCTGTAAAGAAGTTGTTGTATGTACGCCCTGCAGTAAGGAGGGCAAAGTTCACCCGGCAATCTTATATGCAGCACACCTGTGCAGGGTTACAAAAATTTATAAAGTTGGGGGTGCGCAAGCTATCGCGGCCATGGCTTATGGCACAGAAACAATTCCGGCAGTGTATAAAATATTCGGCCCCGGAAATCAGTATGTAACTGCTGCTAAACAGGCCGTGCAAATGAATGGCGTTGCTATAGATATGCCCGCCGGGCCAAGCGAAGTTTGTGTATTATGTGATGCAACGGCAAATCCAAAATTTGTTGCTTCCGACCTTTTATCGCAGGCTGAACACGGCATAGATAGCCAGGTGTTGCTGGTGTGTAATGACTCGTCAATGGTAAATGAAGTTCAGGCTGAATTAAAAAAACAACTGAGCGTTTTGAGTAGAAAAGATGTAGCACGGAAAGCCCTGGAAAACAGTAAAGCGATTATCGTTAATTCAATTGATGAAGCTATTGAATTAGTTAATGAATATGCAGCGGAGCATTTGATCATCAGTTGTGCCGATGCCGATGCTATTGCAGAAAGGATTACCAATGCCGGTTCTGTTTTTATTGGGCATTATTCGCCGGAAAGCGTTGGTGATTATGCCAGCGGCACCAATCATACCCTGCCGACAAATGGGTATGCAAAGGCTTATAGCGGCATCAGTGTGGATAGCTTTGTAAAGAAGATCACTTATCAAAAATTATCAGACGAAGGCTTAAAGAATATTGCTGATACGGTAATTCAAATGGCAGAAGCAGAAGGGCTGGATGCACATGCAAATGCAGTGCGGGTAAGAAGGTCTGAACTATGATTTTGTTGGATTTATAGATTAGGTAGAATGTGTTCAATCCACAAAATCATTTCAATCCGCCCAAATCATGGTTCAGACAGATTGCTGAATAGAATCATTGCAGTACAAGAGTGCGACGCCACTAAAGCTAAATAGATATTCCGTCCGCTGGGTTCATAAAAAAAATAAGTACATAAATGAATTTTGATTTAAATAGAATAGTTAGAGATAACATCAGGAATTTAAAACCTTACTCCTCTGCCCGTAGTGAGTTTAGTGGAACGGCTAAAATTTACCTTGATGCCAATGAAAATAGCTTTGGTTCGCCGCTTCTAAAATGGTACAACCGTTACCCTGATCCACTCCAATGGGAAGTGAAAAAAAAGATTGCCGCCATAAAAAATATAGTGTCAGAAAACATGTTGCTCGGCAATGGAAGCGATGAATGTATTGACCTGCTGATTCGTGCCTTTTGTAATCCAAAAGAAGACAACGTCATTATCTGTCCGCCCACGTATGGCATGTATGAAGTGTATGCGCACATTAATGATGTGCCTGTAAAAGAAGTGCCGCTGACAACCGTTTTCCAACTGAATTTGGAAGGGCTTGAAGCAGCAATTGATGCTAAAACAAAGATCATTTTTCTCTGTTCTCCAAACAACCCAACGGGCAATAGCTTAGACCGGGAAGACATTGAAATGATCCTCAATAATTTTGATGGCATTGTGGTGATTGATGAAGCCTACATCAATTTTAGCAGGCTCCGTTCTTTTGTTCCAGAGTTGAAAGATTATCCGAACCTTGTTGTGATGCAAACCCTGTCTAAGGCATGGGGGCTGGCAGCACTGCGCCTTGGGATGATCTTTGCATCGAAAGAAATTATTGATGTTCTTAATTCCATAAAGCCTCCATACAACATTAGTCTCCCGGCACAGGACCTGGCCCTGAAGGCATTGGATAACCTGGAAGATGTAAATGCTATGATCAAGGAAACGGTGAAAGAAAGGGATTTGTTGGTAAGAGAACTATCAGGTTTGTCAATCGTGCAAAAGGTTTTTCCAACAGATGCCAATTTTGTATTAGTGCGGATGCAAGGTGCAACAAAAATTTATAATTATTTAAAAGAGCAAGGCATCATTGTACGCAATAGAAGTAATGTGATATTATGTGAGGATAGCTTGCGGATTACGGTAGGTACGCCCCAAGAGAACGAACAATTGATAATGGCCTTAAGAACGTTCAAAACAACCTGAAAAATATGATGAATTTACATAGCCCATCTTCAACCGGCGCAGGCAAAAAAGTTTTATTTATAGACAGGGATGGAACTATGATCAACGAGTTTCCACCCCTGTATCAAATAGATACTTTAGAGAAAGTAACCTTCTATCCAGGTGCCCTTAAATACCTGGGTAAAATATATGATGAACTGGATTATGAATTTGTGTTGGTATCAAACCAGGATGGACTGGGTACATCAAAATTTACGGAGGAACAATTTTGGCCGTCTCATAATTTGGTGATAAACACCTTCGCCGGCGAAGGAATTGTTTTTAAAGAAGAACTAATTGACCGAACCATGCCGGAAGACGGAAAGGACACCCGGAAACCGGGCACCGGAATGTTTGGTTCTTACATTAATAATGCTGCATACGACATCCCCAATTCGTATGTGATTGGCGATAGAATAACCGACGTGCAATTAGCAAAGAACCTGCATTGCAAAGCTATCTGGCTAAATAATAATCCGGATTTAGGCGGTGCGGAAGTAAAAGATTCTGTCACCGAATTAAGGAAAGTTGTAGCGTTGGAAACAACCGATTGGAAAGCTATTTATGAATTTTTAAAAACAGGGACAAGAGTTGTAAAACATATTCGCAAAACATCTGAAACAGAAATCAATATCGAGATCAACTTAGATGGAAGCGGAAAGGCAAACATTCAAACCGGCCTTGAGTTTTTCAACCACATGCTCGACCAAATTGCCCGCCATGGGTTGATTGATCTATCCATTGAAGCCAAAGGTGATCTGCATATTGACGAACATCATACTATAGAAGATACCGGCATTGCTTTAGGCGAAGCTTTTGCAAAAGCATTAGGTGATAAACGAGGCATAGAACGCTATGGCTTTGCTTTACCTATGGATGATGCTGAAGCCAAAGTATTGATTGATTTTGGTGGCCGTGCCTGGATCATTTGGAATGCTGATTTTCATCGTGAAAGAGTAGGAGATGTGCCAACAGAAATGTTCTTTCATTTCTTTAAATCTTTTTCCGATGCCACTAAATGCAATTTGAATATTGAATGCCGGGGCGACAACGAGCATCATAAAATAGAAGCCATATTTAAAGCTTTTGCCAAAGCAATAAAGATGGCAGTGAAAAAAGATCCTTTGAAGAATTATTTGCCGAGTACTAAGGGAAGTTTATAGTTCATCGCTTTCCGTTACCATGTTTGTATAGGTAAACGGATAGAGAGAACCAATGACTTTCACTTTAGCATTGATAGTAGTGTTTTTACTTGTTTTATTATTTTCGGCAATAATGCCTTTCGAGTAGCGGTCATCTTCAGAATTCCAGTTCTCGTATAAGGTATAGGTGTAACCTCCATTTGTAAAGCGGAAACTATTTATATTCATGGCCGCATTTTGTTTGCCACCACCGCGGTTATAATGTGCGAAACTGAACTGGGAAAATGAATTCAATGTATCGCTGGGAAAGGTTAGTTCATTCTTTGCTTTTGTTCCAAAACGATAAATAAGATAACCAGATGTAGTTGTGATCTTTTTGGTCACACACAATGAAGCTGTTTTATTTGCCTTGGTACTAAAACTGAAAACCACGAATTCATTGCTTTTACACAAGCATCCTTTCGTATTGTTGTTTTTCACTGCACTCAGGAAAGAAGAAAAATCCGCAGAACTTCTAAGTTTCGTCTCTTCTTCATTCATTTTTTGTGAACTAGAAGAAAGACAAAGAAGCATTAAACAGAAGGGCATTAATTTCCTCATTGCTTATAAATTTTGCCGTCTTTCATTACAAAACTCACTTGCCTTATTGCTTTTATACTACCAGAAGGGTCGCCTTGCACAGCAATAATATCAGCCAATAGCCCCTTCTTTATTCTCCCTATTTTATCACTATACCCAAACACATCTGCATTAATTGAAGTTGCTGATTTAAGAACGTCAACAGGCTTCATTCCATACTCAACCATCAGTTCCATCTCTCTTGCATTATCTCCATGAGCATACACACCCACATCGCCTCCCATGCAAATAGCAACGCCACTTTTTAAAGCAGCGGCAAAACTTTTTTTCTTCGCTGTAATCTTTGCCGGCTCGGGGTCAATGCCTTTCTTCCATCCACCATATTTTAATACGGCATCACCCGCTGCTAATGTTGCACAAAGCGCCACGCCTTTTTGTTTCATCAATGTAAATATCTCTTCATCGCCATTATCACCATGTTCTATTGTTGCCACACCTGCGGCAATGCTTCTCTTCATTCCTTCTTTGGTTGAAGCATGTACAACTACCTGGCGGCCACCGCTTTTTGCAATGGCGGTAGCCCAGCCAATAGCCTCCGCACTAAAAGTTGGTAAGGCTTCACCTGACTTACCCCAGCGATAGTCTGCGTAAATTTTTATCACGTCAGCACCTTTGCCTATTTGTGAACGTACGGCTTCGGTCATATTTTCGATACCGGCTACTTCTTCGGCACCTTGTGGAAGGTCAATATCAGGGTTATCATAGTTGGGGCCATAGGTTCCTTTGGCAACAATTGCTCTTGTTGCTATAATCATCCTTGGACCAGGGACGATCCCTTTTTCGATGGCGATTTTTAAACCTACATCATCGTACATAGCACCCTCGGTACCTAAGTCACGGACTGTAGTAAAGCCGGCCATCAGCGTAGCCCTGGCATGTGTCACGGCTCTTGCCGTACGTTCGGCACGGCTTTCTTTTAATACCTGGTCATTCCATGGAGTCTCGTTGTAAGGGTGAAGAAATAAATGAGAGTGGCCTTCTATCAATCCCGGTAGAAGTGTGGTGCCTTTTAGTTCAATTATTCGTGTGTTTGCAGGAAGTTTGAAGTTCATGCTGCCCGCCGCTTCAATATGATTTCCCTTTACCAAAACAATCCAGTCGTTGTGCATTGCTTCACCATCAAAAACTCTATCGGGTTTTAATAAGTAGAAGCTATCGGTTTGCGCAAGGCCTGAAAAAGAAACAAGGAAAAGAAAGAAAAAATAAACTGGTTTCATAGCACAAAAGTATCAGCAAAGTTGCAAACCAAAGAATTGAAGACCGTTGCTTTATAAATACAAATGGACATTCATTTGATAATGGTAGCTATATTTAAAACTCAAATAAATACAACATATGATCACTTACATTGAATTATGGAAAGCGAAACAAGCATGGATTGATTTATCAAAAGAAGAAAGAGGAAAGTACTTAACAGCCTTAGGACCCGCTATCCAACAACTAATGGAAAGTGGTGTTCAAATTGTAAGCTGGGGTAGTAACGATACAGCAACTTTCAGCAAAGCCGATTATGATTATTTTGCTGTTTGGACCTTCCCTGATACCGCAACTGCGCAACACTTTGAAACAATGGTGGAAGGCGCAGGATGGTACAATTACTTCGACCAGGTGAATGCAATGGGAACTTCTACAAGTCCGCAGGAAGTTATGGGAAAGATGATAGAGATGTAAGCCGGGTATCGTGCAGGAGTAACAATAGCAGGCATCGTCTTTGTCGATGTGTCTCCGCAAGCGGTATTTCACTTTTTGTGAATCTACCTGCGGGACGCATCGGGAGAGAAGTAAGATTTAATTATTTTATGTAACTGAAATTCTTCTTTCCATTCTGAACTTCAATTTTCATTATAGAGGCTAAGGGAATGCTCTTCTTAAAACTTGTTATAATTCTCGATTGTGTTCCTATAATGTTGTCGCCCTCAATCCGCATCAAATCGAAATAAAAAAGAGTTCGCTTGTTAGCACTATCTGTAAACCTGATTTCAATTGCAGGACTATTTGGAATTGTAACGGAATTGCCGTTTTTATCAACCGCATAAATGTAATCAATCGGATAAGTCTTATACTTTACTTCCTCGCCTATTGGTCCTCGGGTAATTACTTCTCTCATGTTTGAAGCGTCCATTCCTGCAAATTGTTGTTTAAAACTATCAACAGGTATATAATAGGTCTTACATGAAGCAAAAAAGAAGCTAACTCCAATAAGAAAGGCTGGAATTAAAAAAGTGTTTGTGATAGTCATCGTCAACTTGTAAGTTTTAGTGTGTTTCAAAATTGGTTGCGCCGAACAATATATTGGCGCATCTTCTTGCTCCAAACATACCTAATAATCAAAAAAGAACAAAGCAAGATGGTCAGGTGCCTTTGCGTTCCAAACGTACAAGAGTGCGACGCAACAAAAGCCAAATATATATTCCGCCCGTTAAGTACAAAAAATCCCTACTCAATTATCGTCTGTATAATCCGCAACGGTATCACTGCCCTTGCCGGCCTGTGCGCTACTTCGTAATTAAACCAATGCAGTGCATTTTCTACTAAAAATGTTTGTATTATCACCTCAAAATCTGCTGCATCATCTGGTATAAAAGCGGTGCCTTTTACTTCATCCATATAAGCCTTCATAAAAAAGCCGCTCATGTAATGTGCCCAAAAACCAGCAAAGGGCAAGAGGTTGTTTTGTTCCTCCGTCTGCATTTGTGCCGATGATAAAAAACCTTCGTAACCTACATAATAAAAAGAACGGATCATGGCCGCCACATCACGTAGCGGTGAACGTTTTAAGCGCCGTGCACTGTAGGCATTCAAAGGGTTGCCACCAAAATCATGTATAACAATATCCTTTCCGGTAAGCAACACATGCGACAACCCAAAGTTGCCGTGGGTACGAATTTTCAGCACATCGAATTTCTTACTGTAGATTTTTTTAAGTGTGGTCAGTAAAATTTCTTTTTTGCCGGCTAATGCTTTTACATCATCCATAATTTCAGCAGGCAGGTTAACGCCTTTTTTATCAATGCCCTGGCCCATTTCCCGCACCAGGGATGACATAGACGAAAACAAGGACCGCTGGTAATGCAACGAAAATTCTTCGGGCATAAATTGCTTTTCTATGCCAGCAGCTAAGGCTTTATGTATTTGTGCTAACCGCAACCCTGCCAACCTTGCTAACTCCGCCCCGTTGCTACCAATAAATTCTTTCAAATTATCATCTAAGTCTTCGTAAGCAGTGGGTTGGGTAAGGCTCCCTAATTTGGGATAACCGGCGATAATAACTTTATCCCTTGCTAAGATGCGTTCAATAAAATTGGCTACCCGTTCCAGCATGTAGTGGTGGCCATCGCCATGGTTTTCTTCCATGTTTTCCAGCATGCCTAAAGTATACGTTTCGGTGCCCAGGTTCCACTCAATGGCACCTGCATATTTTGTAGTATGCAAACCCTCACCCGTTAAAAAGCGGGTAAGTTCCACATCGGGGTGCAGGCCTTTATCAACCCTGCGATACATCTTTAAAAAAAACCGGTTGTTGTAAGTGATAGCTGTGTGCATTTCGCTTGTAGCATGCACACGGGAACTTATTTCAGCAGCACTTTCCCATTGCCGCTGCACTTCTTCCGTTGCAGAAAATACAACTTCGCCACCAGCCATAAATCGTTTTCCAGCCGCCATAAAACGTAGCAGGGTATGCTGGAAAGATGATGTATAGATCGCATCGCATAAAAAACCTTCTTCACTCCCGACTTTCAATTCTGCTAGTAGTGAAGAAGGATGGGCAGCGCTTAGTTTCCTACCTTCTTCGTCACTAATAAATGCTACCGGCAAATGGTAATACTCCGGCAGGCCGCTTTCAAAACCAACTTCAATTAATAAAATTTCCACGTCTCTTTCACCCACCGGTAAAGCGGTATGAGCAATAATTGTGGTGCTGTAAATCGTTTTGTCTTTGCCCGTAAACCATTGCGCCCGTTGAATGTAATCCGGCAGTACGAGGTTTTGTAATACATCAGCCGTTTCGCCTGAAAGCAAGGATTCCCACTGGTCAATTTGAAAACGGGGGAGCCGCTTTTCTTTAACAACTTCTGTCGCGGGTTTTTTTAATTCAAACCATTGATAGGAGTGCGGCCCCAGTGTAAAAAAGTATGGGCTGTCTTCTTTTATAAAAGGGAAAGCATTTTTACTGAAAACTTCTACTGGTACAAAGCCTTTGAAGCTTTTTATATCTACTTCAGCAGGTTGTGAGTACTTGGATAAATTAACTATAATAAGAAGCGTTTCCTCTTCGTAAGTACGTGTGAAAGCCAGAATTTTAGGGTTGTCAACCTGGATGAATTTCATATCGCCGCGGCTAAACGCTTTGTACTTTTTACGCATGTTGATGATGCGCTTCATAAACCAAAACAGGGATGATGTATTGCCGCGTTGCGTCTCCACATTAACCGATTCGTAATGATACTGGGGATCCAGGATAACCGGCAAATACAAGCGTTGCGGATTAGTGCTTGAGAAACCGGCATTTCTGTCTGGCGACCACTGCATCGGTGTGCGAACGCCATCCCTGTCGCCAAGATAAAAATTATCGCCCATGCCTATTTCATCGCCATAATAAATAACCGGAGTTCCGGGTAAAGAAAATAAAAGTGAGTTCATTAATTCAATGCGCCTCCGGTCATTTTCCATTAACGGTGCAAGCCGGTGACGAATGCCTAAATTGATTTTTGCCTTTGGATCTTTTGCATATACTTTATACATATAGTCCCGCTCTTCATCGGTAACCATTTCCAACGTTAATTCATCATGGTTGCGTAAAAAAATTGCCCACTGGCAGGCTTCGGGTATCGCAGGTGTCTGGTCAAATATATCGGTGATGGGATAGCGGTCTTCGCGTTGCAGGGCCATAAACATCCGGGGCATAACCGGGAAGTGATAGTTCATGTGACATTCATCGCCGTCTCCAAAATACGAGGCTGAATCCTCGGGCCACATGTTGGCTTCGGCTAAAAGACACGTAGCCGGGAAGCGTTCATCAATATGTTTCCGCAATCGTTTTAGATACGCATGTGTTTCCGGTAAATTTTCTCCATTGGTATTTTCCCGTTCGTACAAATAAGGCACTGCGTCCAGGCGAAAGCCATCAACCCCCATCGCACACCAGTAATCCATAATCTTAAAAATCTCTTCCTGCACCAAAGGGCTGTCATAATTTAAATCGGGCTGGTGATGAAAGAAACGGTGCCAGTAATATTGACCAGCCACTGCATCCCATGTCCAGTTGGAGGCTTCATAATCGGTAAAGATGATACGGACATCTTCATATTTCGATGGGTCATCGCTCCACACATAATAGTCGCGTTCAGGCGAACCTATTGGCGCCCTTCGTGCCCGCTGGAACCATGGGTGCTGATCGGAAGTGTGATTGATAACCAACTCGGTTATTACTTTCAGGTTTCTTTTGTGGGCTTCCTGTAAAAATTGTTGAAACTGTTCAATGTTTCCGTATCGGGGGTTGATAGTATAATAGTCTGCTATATCGTAACCATCATCACGCAGGGGTGAGGGATAAAAGGGAAGGACCCAAATTGCTGTTACGCCTAATTCCTGTAAATAATCCAGCTTTTGCAGCAGGCCTCCAAAATCGCCAATGCCATCGCCATCGCTATCGAAAAATGCTTTGATGTGTAGTTCGTAAATAACTGCGTCTTTATACCAATGGAGTTTATCATCTAAGATTGTTGTTTGAGCCATAGTTGATCTGTTGTGGGTTTACCTGCATAATTTGTATGCCAGCGGGAAGTTGCAGAAGGAGAAGGGCTAAAATATCAAAAGCCCCTGAATAAACAGGGGCTTTTGTTGAGCCATAAGGATTCGAACCTTAAATGACTGGACCAAAACCAGTAGTGTTACCATTACACCATGGCTCAATGCCGAAGGAGTGCAAAAATAAAGGTGTAGAGCAAACAAGCCAAAAAATTTTCGATGGAACGCGGATGGCGCGGATTGGATGGATAAACACAGCTTTTTTTATAAGAAGAAAGCAGAAGTAAACGCCGGCATCGGGATTTAATAAGCTAAACTGTAAAATCAGTTCAATCCGTGTCATCCGTGATTCTGCCTCAGGGCAAACTCAAATAATACTGGCTGCCGTCATATTCTTTTTCAAGCGCATCTATAATAACTTTTAAATGTGCTTCATTGGCCAAGAAATCAGCGTTGGACGCATCTACGAAAATTGTTTTCAGGCTGTGGTGTTTTATGTAGTTGGTGTAAGTTTCCTGTATGCTAAAAAGATAATCGTCAGGAATATTTTGCTCATAGCTACGGGCCCTTTTTTTAATATTCTGCTGTAATTTATTTACCGGCGCATGCAGGTAAATCAAAATATCGGGCTGTACCAGTTGCTGATGAATGATCTCGAACAAACGTTGGTACAAGCGAAATTCTTCGTCAGATAAATTGACTTTTGCAAACAGCAGGCATTTAGTAAACAGGTAATCGGAAATAGTTACACTTTGAAACAAATCTTTTTGCTGCAATAGGTCCTTAAGCTGTTTAAACCGCTCCGCCATAAAAAACACTTCTAGTGGAAAAGCATATTGCGATGGGTTTTCGTAAAACTTTGGCAGAAAAGGGTTATCGGCAAATTGCTCTAAAATCAACCGGGCATTATAATGCTTCGCCAGCATTTGCGATAGCGTAGTCTTGCCAGCGCCAATATTTCCTTCTATGGTGATGAATGAATACTTCATGAAGAGGTGGCAAAATAAAAGATGTTCCCTTAAACGGCTAACTAATTTTTTGCACAGCTAAAGTGTCAGGGCATTCTTTTAATAATTGCCCGATAGATTTTTGCAGCACCGGGTGTATTTTGTTTGAAGCTATCTCGCAAAGCGGCATCAAAACAAATCGACGGGCCTGCATTTGGGGATGGGGAATAATAAGTCCTATGCTATTTATCAATTCATCATTAAACAATAAAATATCAATATCGATAGTGCGGGGGCCGTATTTTATTTCTCGTTTTCGGCCAATAGTTTCTTCAACAGATAAAATGGTCGTTAATAATTCATCAGCATTCAACTGAGTTTCTATTTCCAAAGCCTGGTTTAAAAAAGCAGGCTGGTTTTCCATTCCCCAGGCTGCGGTTTGGTATAAAGAAGACTGGCAAATAATGCGACCACATTCTTCTGAAATTCTTTTCCTGGCTGCTGAAAGAAAACCTTCTCTATCGCCCATATTGCCGCCAATCAGTAAATAAGCTTTGTTCATCTTCATCATTAACTATGGCGTCAAATATCCCCTATTTTTGACGATTGAAATTTCATAAATGAGAAGCTTCTTTAAAATATTTTTCGCGTCGCTCCTGGCCTTCTTTGTATTTAGTTTGATTGTTGTATTTATCATCATAGGCATGGTAGGAAGCCTTACCAAAAAAGACCAACCCGGCCTGGAAGCTAAATCAATATTGACGATTGATTTGGGCAAGCATTTTCCCGAACATGCTGCTAACACACCAATGGCTGCTTTTGGTGAAGATGAACCACCTACTTTATATGAAGTTGTCCGGTTGATTCAACATGCAAAAACGGATAATAACATCGCCGGAATTTTTATCAACGCCGACGGAAATGCAAATGGCTACGCTTCAAGCAATGAGATCCGCACCGCGATTTTAGATTTTAAAACGTCTAAAAAATTCGTCATCGCTTTTGGTAACGTTGTTTCGCAAAACGCCTACTTCGTTGCCAGTGCCGCCAATAAAATTTATGTGAACCCAACGGGCACTATTGAGTGGTTAGGGTTTAACGTATCGCTTCCTTTTTTAAAAGGTACGTTGGAGAAACTGGAAATTCAGCCACAGATATTTTATGCGGGGAAATTTAAAAGTGCTACGGAAATTTTTCGTACAGAAAAAATGACGCCGGAAAACCGCCTGCAAACCATAGAATGGCTTGGCGATATGTACCGTTATTTTTTGCAACAAACATCTGTTGCAAGAGGCATTGATACAGCGGCTTTATACCAACTTGCCGCCACCGCTGTTATCGAAACACCGCAGGATGCTGTTGCCGCTAAACTGATTGATGGAGTAAAATATGACGATGAAGTGAAAGCGGAAATCAAAAAGACGTTAGGCATCGGAAGGGCCGATAAACTGAATTTTATTTCTATCAATACGTACAATGATGCTGTTAACGTTCGTAAGGTAGGCACTAACAAAATCGCCATAATTTATGCTGAAGGAGATATTGTTGATGGCGAAGGCTCTGCAGATAATATTGGCGGTGAAAGGTTCAGGGCTTTAATAAGGAAAGCAAGATTAGATGATGCTATAAAAGCCATTGTGCTTCGGGTAAATTCCGGTGGTGGAAGTGCGTTAGCGAGTGACATAATCTGGCGTGAGATACAAATAGCGAGAACAGAAGATAAAAAGCCGGTGATTGTGAGCTTTGGCGATGTGGCTGCATCAGGTGGGTATTATATAGCCTGCGGCGCTGATAGTATTTTCGCATCGCCCAATACTATCACTGGTTCAATTGGGGTATTTGGAATTATCCCTAACATGGAAGCGTTCTTTAAAAATAAGTTAGGCATCACCTTCGATGGGGTAAGCACAGCGCCTTATGCCGATGCGGGAGGTGTATATAAACCTTTAGGTGAAAAAGAAAGAAGCCTGATTCAAAATAGTATTGAAAGAATTTATGCGCAGTTTAAGCAAAGAGTTGCTACCGGAAGAAGAAAGGATACCGCTTACATAGAAACCATCGCGCAGGGAAGGGTATGGAGTGGTGAAGATGGATTACGTATTGGATTGGTTGATAGGTTAGGTAACCTGCAGGATGCAATTACTTCTGCGGCTCGGATGGCTAAATTAACCGACTATGGCCTGCGTGAATATCCTGAATCTGAAAGCTGGTTGAATAGCCTGCTGAACAAGAAAAAAGCTGAACCTTCCGCTATGATTCGTGAAGAATTAGGGGAAGAGAATTACAAACTTTTTGAGCAAATGAAAAAGATAAAAGCAATGACCGGATCTGCCCAGGCACGATTGCCATTTGAAATAATGATCAAGTGAAATGCGAGATGTGAAACGTGAGACTGAAGACTCATTGAGCTAAAACCAATCATTATATGTTTCTTGATCTCAAACACAAATCTCTTCATGTCTACACTGCTGTCCGGGAACTGACAAAAGAAGTTTATAAAATTTCGATGTTACTACCGCCCGAAGAAAAGTTTAACATGTTACAACAAATAAGAAGAGCAGCCCTATCTGTAAAATTGAATTTAGCTGAGGGTTCCACCCGACACTCAGCAATTGAAAGAAAGCGGTATATGGAAATTTCAAGAGGCTCTGTTGTAGAAATTGATGCTGCTTTAGAAACAGCGATTGATTTACAATACTTTCAAATAGAACAATTACAAAAGACAGGTGAGTTGTTGAATAAATGTTTTGCCATGCTTTCCAATATGATTAAGTGATTGGAGTGGTATGTCTCACGTTTGCTGTCTCACGTCTCACCTAAAAACTCCATTCACCATTCACATGAAACAATACAGCCAACTAAAAGCCATGCTTGCAATTACAAGAGCAAGCCTGGTAGCTACTTTTCGCAGCCCGCAGTCTATTTTCTTTTCCTTATTTTTTCCCATAGTACTCATCTGGATCTTCGGATCCCTGGGAGGCGGTAGCGGTATTCCCACCGTGGATGTGGCATGGGAAAAAGGCATTGACTCTTCGTCGGTTTTATACCAGCAAATGGCGCATCACCCCATGCTTAAATTTACTGACCCGGTAAAGAAAAATGTGGAAGAAGAACTTAGCAAAGGAAGGATTGCAGCAGTGATAGATATTGAGAAAAGCACCGGCCCAACGCCTTTTGTTATTCACCTCCGTACATCATCGGCCAGCCAGCGGGAGTTGGCGCAATTGAAACCTGTTTTAAGTAATATCATTAACTCGTTGGACACTGTATTTTATAAAGGCCAAAGAACAACAGCGAATATCGCAATGACGCAGGTTGCAGGAAGGGAATATAAAATGATTGACTTTTTTCTTCCGGGAATGATTGGCTTTTCCCTGATTGGTTCGGCGGTTTTTGGCGTCGCGTTCTTATTTTATTCGCTACGCGAAACACTGGTATTAAAACGTATGTACGCCACACCAATAAAAAAGGGCTATATAATTTTTGGAGAAAGTATTTCCAAAGTGATCTTCCAGTTATTAACAGTAGTTGTGCTGATTGCCTTTGGCTACCTGATGTACAATTTTACGCTGGCCAATGGTATTATCACTTTCATCAACATGCTGGTACTTTCCATGCTTGGCCTGGTGGTATTTATGGGCTTTGGTTTTTTGATCAGCAGTATTTCTAAAAATCAAAACGTGATCCCTATTTATGCTAACCTGTTTATGTTCCCGCAGTATTTTTTATCGGGAACATTTTTTCCAAAAACAGCTCTGCCTGCGGCCATACAGCCTGCTTTACAATTTTTACCGTTAACGGCTTTAAATGACTCTTTGCGTAATGTGGCATTTGAGGGGTTGTCGCTTTGGAGCTGCTGGCCGCAGATGCTTATACTCTTAGTTTGGGGTGTGGTAGTTTATGCTGTTACGGCAAAGTTTTTCAGGTGGGAGTGAGGAGGGGCTTCGAAAAAGACATGCAGTGCAAGGAAGGTGAATGCTAAAGCATACATGCGGCCTTGCGGCTGCCAGGGCTTCACGCAAAGGCGCAAAGAAGCAAGGGAAAGGCAAAGGATATACGCATTCTTATAGGGACATGTTTATGGCATGTCCCTCAATAACGAACGATAAGAACAATGCCGGTACTTGAAAATCGGTTCCGCAAGAGTCACCGATAGCGCAAAAACTGCCCGCACTAAATGGCTGCTTGCCACTCGCCACTTGCTATTTACTATTCCTTGCCTCCATTTATAAGTGTAACCCGCTGTTTTGCAGAATCTGTTGCCGGCTTTTTTTCAGCCTCCCTGCGCTTCTTTTTACCAAATAAAAATTCGCTGAAAGAATCAAACTCTTTATTGTAGGAAAGCGATGTGCCGTAGCGGCGTGTTTGCGGACTTCCGCTTGTAGCAAAGCCATTTAAATAATCAATATTCTGGCGGTAGAAAAAGGTAGCTCTTAACGAGCCGGTTGTATTAAGCAATAACTCAAGCGTAACATCGGGCAGCAATTGAAAAGTTTGCTGGATATTACTTTCAAGCGGAACATCAAAGCTGCCCCCAACGGTTAAGATGGCCCTGCCACTAAAGAAGGAGGTACCTAAACTAAGGTTAGAACTTGCCTGGTTAAACAGCCGTACCCCTTTTGCATTTGGGTCCAATAAGTTTCTGTTGTATAACGAACCTGAAAAGTTCAACGTGAAATTATTGTTGCGTAAAATTTTGGAAAATATCTGGTTCAGCTGTTGGTTGATCACATTAAAAAGAACTCCCGAAATGGTGTTGTAGGCCAGTTCTTCAAAAGGCCGTGCAACTGCCTGCGTGCTTTCGTAAGGTGCAAAAGAATTAGTTACAACAAGGAACGTAACCTGCTTGGTTAACTCATTGGTGTTTCTTTCTAATTGCTGTATGGCAAAGGCAATAGATGGTTGTGTGTAAATAAGACTATTGCCCGGAAACTCTAATTTAAAATCCAGCTTTGGTG
>JAQBNG010000253.1 GCA_028288675.1 Flavisolibacter sp.
TTTGCGGCTACCAATTAGCGGCGGCAACCGGTAATGAATTTTATAAAGATGTTTTCTCCCGCCAGATGTACAACTACCGCAACGTATACGATTCCTCCACCGGCTTTATGCGTGGACGCAATGCGAAAGGCGACTGGAGCAAGAACTTCGACCCGGTTGAGTGGGGCGGTCCGTTCACTGAAGGAAATGCCTGGCATTGGATATGGTCGGTGTTTCAGGATGTGCAGGGGCTTGTGAATTTAATGGGTAGCGATGCGGCTTTCAACGCCAAACTGGACTCGGTATTTACAGAACCCAATAAGGTGAAGGTGGGCACATACGGAGGTATGATACATGAGATGACCGAGATGGTAATGGCCAACATGGGCCAATATGCACATGGTAATCAGCCCATCCAGCACATGGTGTATTTGTATAATTATGCAGGCCAGCCGTGGAAGGCGCAGTACCATGCACGAAACGTAATGGCTAAATTATACGATGCCACCGAGAACGGCTATCCCGGTGATGAAGACCAGGGCCAGACTTCATCCTGGTATGTATTAAGTGCACTTGGTTTTTACAGTGTTTGCCCGGGAACAGATCAATATGTAATGGGCAGTCCTCTGTTTCGCAAAACCACAATAACTATGGAAGATGGAAAGAAGTTCATCATCGAGGCGAAAGGCAATAGTAAAGACAATGTTTACATTCAGTCGGCATCGCTCAATGGAAAAGTTTATACACATAATTACCTCACCTATGGCAACATTAGAAAGGGTGGTTTGCTCAAACTAAAAATGGGTAATCAACCTGCTTTAAACAGGAGCATCGTCAATGAGGATAAACCCTTTTCTTTATCAAAATAAAAACAATGGACCGAAAATCATTTATACAAAACACTGGGTTACTTGGCGCAGGTCTAATGCTTAATAAACTTTCCTTCGCTGCTTTGGCAGAGGACTTTCCGGTAGTGCGTATAGCCGAAGGCAAACGGCACTTTACCAGCAAAGCTGTAGAAGCAGCTATCAAGGAATTTTCCGGAGTGAAGGATAAAGAGTTGGCCTGGCTGTTCAACAACTGTTTCCCCAACACACTTGATACAACCGTTTATTATAAAACAATCAATGGTCGTCCGGATACGTATGTAATTACCGGTGACATTGATGCCATGTGGCTGCGCGACAGCAGTGCACAAGTGTGGCCTTACCTGCAATTAATGAAAGGTGATGCTGAATTGCAGCAGTTGATCGCCGGCGTTATAAATCATCAGACAGGTTGTATTCTTCGCGACCCGTATGCCAATGCTTTTTACAATGATGAAAACAAAAGGGGCGAATGGAAGAGTGATAGAACCGCTATGAAACCGGGAGTGCATGAACGCAAATGGGAGATAGATTCGCTTTGCTATCCCATTCGTTTAGCTTATGCATACTGGAAACAAACCGGTGATAAAGCGCCGTTTGATGCACAATGGAAAGCTGCCATAGCTACCACACTCAAAACATTTAAAGAGCAACAACGCAAGGACAATGATGGCCCTTATCATTTTCAACGAAACACAACAAATGCTACTGACACGCAACCGATGGCAGGCTTCGGCTACCCGGTAAAACCTGTTGGCTTGATTTGTTCGGCCTTCCGTCCAAGCGATGATGCCACCGTGTTTTCGTATCTGATTCCTTCCAACTTTTTTGCTGTTACTTCTTTGCAACAGGCAGCAGAGATGATAAAAGCTATTCACAGCGATGCGGCATTAGCAAATGAGTTGAATGCGTTGGCTAAAGAAGTGAAATCAGCCTTGGCGCAACATGCTACGGTTAAGCATCCGAAATACGGAACCGTGTATGCTTTTGAAGTCAATGGTTTTGGCAGCTATCTTTTAATGGACGATGCGAATGTTCCAAGCCTGTTATCATTGCCTTACCTCGGTGCGATGAAGGCAACCGATCCCGTGTATGTGAATACAAGAAAAATGTTGCTGTCTGCTGATAATCCATTTTTTTACAAAGGCATTGCAGCTGAAGGAATAGGTGGCCCGCATGTGGGCAAGGATATGATTTGGCCGTTAAGTCTTGTCATCCGGGGTCTTACCACCAGCAATGATGCAGAGATAAAAGCATGCATCGCAGGATTGAAAGCCACCCATGCGGGTACGGGTTTCATGCATGAATCTTTTCATAAGAACGATGCAAAGAAATTTACCCGTTCCTGGTTTGCGTGGGCCAATACCATCTTTGGGGAGTTTATATGGAAGGTGTATAAAGAGAGGCCACATTTATTGACGGCATAAGAAAATGCGTAGGCAGTAATCAGTATGCAGTAGTCAGTCGAAAACATAATTATATCGCAGATAGAAAGCGGATCATTCTACAAAATAAGATGGACATGAAGAAAATAAAAACAGCTTTGTTATTTACAGCTTTATTTGCCGCTTCATCGGCAGATGCACAAACCGTAGATAAAGTAACCGATCCTGTTGAGTGGGTGAACCCGTTAATGGGCACCGATTCTAAACCAAGTCTTTCCAATGGCAATACGTATCCCTCAATCTGTGTGCCCTGGGGCATGAACTTTTGGACGCCGCAAACGGGCCGCATGGGTGATGGGTGGGCCTACACGTATGCTTCTGATAAAATTCGTGGCTTCAAGCAAACACACCAGCCATCGCCATGGATGAA
>JAQBNG010000210.1 GCA_028288675.1 Flavisolibacter sp.
GTTCCGCACCGGCATAAACAGGCTTTGTAAATCGTAATTCATCTATACCATAGTTCAGCAACACAGGACCTAAATCAGAACCATCTACAAATAACCCAGCAGCGGCACTCAATATAAAATAGCCATGCGCTACCTGCTTATCAAACATGGTTCCCCTAAAATCAGTAGCTGTTTTATGCGCATAAAAATGGTCGCCGCTTAACTCAGCAAAGGCATCAATATCTTCTGAAGTAATGATGCGTTTTTCAGTGATGATCTGGTCACCTACCTGGAGCTCTTCAAAGTATTTTTTAAAAGGATGAACAGCAGATTGAATTCCTTTTGCACCCGGCTGGAAGGATTGTGTAATAGCTGTGATAGTAGTTGGCGAACCTTGTATGGCCACTCGCTGCATATAATGTTTTACACCACGAACACCGCCCATTTCCTCGCCGCCACCGGCACGGCCGGGACCGCCATGAATCAACATCGGCAACGGTGAACCATGACCTGTACTTTCCTTTGCGCAGTCTTTATTCAATACTAAAATACGTCCATGATGTGTGCCCGCATTCACTACAAATTCTGTTGCTATTTTATCGTCGGCTGTGATAATGGAACAGCACAAAGAACCTTTTCCTTTTTTAGTTAATTGAATGGCTTCACCTAAATCTTTATACGGCATGATGGTACTTACCGGGCCAAAACATTCTATGTCATGTACAGCTTCGTTTTGAAAAGGATGATCGCTTAATAAAAGCAATGGAGATAAGAATGCACCTTTCGTTGCATCCGCATCAAGCAGTTCAATACTGTCTAAACTTCCATAAACAACTTGTGCAGATGCTAAAAGCTTTTGAACGTTTGTTTTTACTTCATCACGTTGCCCTTTGCCAGCCAAAGCACCCATGCGCACTTTATCGTTAAGCGGATTGCCAATGACTGTTTGGGCTAATGATTTTCCAATAGCGATATAGGCATCTTCCAACAAATTTTCGGGTACAAATATTCTTCGCACCGCCGTACATTTCTGCCCGGCCTTCACGGTTATTTCTTTACGGATTTCTTTAATAAAAATATCCCACTCCGGTGAACCGGGTGTTACATCGCTGCCAAGCACCAAAGCGTTTAAAGAATCAGTTTCCATATTAAACGGAACACTTTCTTCTGAGATTGTTTTATTGCCTTTTAGCATCAACCCTGTTGATTTTGAACCTGTGAATGTTACCACATCCTGCGCCGTTACATGATCGAGCATATCACCAGCGCTGCCACATAAAAGTTGCAAAGCACCTTCTGGTAATATTTTAGAATCGATAATTTCTTTTACTACGGCCTCCGTTAAATAGGAGGTAATTGATGCGGGTTTTACCACGGCAGGAACACCAGCCAGCCAGTTTACAGCGCACTTTTCCAACATGCCCCAAATAGGAAAATTATATGCGTTAATATGAACGGCTACGCCTTCTTTTGGCACTAATAAGTGATGGCCCATAAAGCTTCCACCTTTACTTAAGCCAATTGAATCACCATCGGTGCAATAAGGCAGGTCAGGAAACTTTCTCCGCAGCGATGCATTAGCAAACAGGTTACCAATGCCGCCCTCAATATCAATCCAGCTATCGGCTCTTGTAGCCCCTGAATGATAACTAACGGAGTAAAATTTTTCTTTTTTCTCCATTAAATGCATTGCCAATGCTTTTAGCATCCTGCCCCGTTGGTGAAAGGTCAGCTTCCGTAAATTAGCGTTGCCAACCTCTCTTCCATATTGTAAAACCGAAGCAAAGTCTAAGCCCTTGGTAGTGGCCGCAGCAATTGTTTCCCCGGTTACAGCATCATACAATAGTTGGCCTTCGCCATCACCAGTGATCCAGGCTCCATTAATATAATTCTCTAATTTTCGAGTGGTTATGTTCATATAGCTGAAAAGAATAGTTCAGTAGTTAATATCTCTGTCTTAGGAGGAAATGGTGACAGCGAATTGTTTCAGGTGGTGCAACGCATGTTTATGCAATAAATGCACATTCTGCTCAAAATTTAAATCGCCAAAGAAAGGATTGCGGGTGACCTGCAGATTGTTTTTTTCAAACACGGAAAAGAAGAAGTGAATTTCTTCTTTTAGTTCTTTGAGCGCTTCCTCAACAGAAGGGTTTTTAACCGGTGCAGGTGTTTCGGGCAAGAGTGAGTTAACTGTATTTTCTTTAAAGGGTTTTTCACTCAAGATAAAATTTCGTATTCTATCTAAGTTTTCCGGTGGCGTAATGACGTCAGTAAAAACTGTTTTGCCCGATGCAATACGAACGCTATCGGCAAAGTGTTCAATCATTTGCTGTAGCGTCATTTTACCCCATGCGGGTTTTGTTTCTGTAGAGATCTGTTGTAAAAGAGGAACCAACCTGTTTTGTAAAAAATCTGCTTTTGCTGCATTCATAATGCAAAGTTATGGCTGCAAGTTTACGGCCTGTTGGGCAGATACTTATTGCTGTTTTTCCATTTCTGTTTCGATGCAGCCGCTTACTTTTTGGAATATATCCTCTACGGTGCCCTCGCCCTGGATTCTTTCCAGCTTGGCCTGGTTTTCATAATAACCAGCTACCTGCTCCGTTTCAGCCTTATATACATTGAAACGTTTTCTGATTACGGTTTCATCAGTATCATCGCTGCGGCCAGATGTTTCGCCACGTTTTAATAAACGCTTTACCAATTCTTCTTCGGTTACTTCCAGTGATATTACTTTGCGGATAAAGGTTTTTTTAAGAGAAAGAAGTTTATCTAAAGCCTCTGCCTGTGCTATGGTGCGGGGAAAGCCATCAAACAAAAAACCTTTGGCTTCAGGGTGTTTTTCCAAACAGGTATCAATCATTCCAATTACTACTTCATCGGGCACCAACTGGCCTTTATCCATAATATTTTTCGCCTCTAAACCAAGTGGAGTGCGGTCGTGAATTTCCTGTCGCAATAAATTACCGGTAGATAAATGTATTAAACCAAAACGGTCAACAATTTTTTCAGATTGTGTACCTTTTCCACTGCCCGGAGGGCCAAACAAAATCAAATTAAACATGTTGCTTACTAACCTTTGAAACAAATATAGGGCAAAAGAAGGTATGAGCTATTTACAGCTAACCGTGACACTTTCGTTCCTTGGCTATCTAAAAGAACGTGATTCTACTTCCTGGTAGCTTAAACTCCACAGTAGTTATAGTTGCAACCTATTCTTTCACTTTTTCTTTTCAACCAATACCTGCTGCCATGCGTACTTTTAACCCATGAAACACCTGACATTGTTGTTAGTATCGGGCTTTTTATTACAGAGTTGCAGTTACTCCCAAACCAACAAACCAACCAATATGAATTCAGTAAAAAATAACCCGGCTTATTCCAATACCGATACTTCCAAAGTAAATATGAATGATGAGGAGTGGAAGAAAATCCTTTCTTCTGAAGTTTACCAGGTTGCCCGTCAAAAAGGGACAGAAAGCCCCTGGAGCAGTCCCTTGGAAAAAATAAAAGATAAAGGCACTTACTATTGCGCGGTTTGCGGTAATGGCCTTTTTGTTTCTGATACGAAGTTTGAAAGCGGCTGCGGGTGGCCAAGCTTTTACCAGCCGGTTACTAAAGGTTCGGTTATTTACGAAGTTGATAATACCTATGGCATGAAACGTACAGAGGTTATGTGTGGCCGGTGTAAATCGCACCTTGGTCACGTGTTTGATGATGGTCCGCCGCCAACAGGTTTGCGTTACTGTATCAATGGTGTGGTGCTTGATTTCAAAAAGGCGCAGAAGGCGGAGCAAAAGTATAAGGATGGTGCAAAGTCAAAATAGGCTATTGCATATGAAGTATATAAAAAGTGAGCTTTTTGTACCCAGCTTAAGTACTACTATAAATCGTCTGTTGCGTCGCACTCTTGTACGCTTTGTAGTTCTATTCAGCATTTAATCTTCGTCAAAAGACCTATGAGGTTAATAAGACTCTAATTATTTTAAGTCTCCGCCAAAAACTTATAGGTCTGATTTGTACGCTGCTTCAACCTTCAACCTACAAAACATTTTTATGGAAGGAGAATGCAAGCCGCAGTGCTATCGTAAAGATTCATAAGCTATCGGCGTCCTATTCCCTCTTCTCGAGGAGAGGGTCGCGGTGAGGTCTTCTGCTTACATTTGTACAAACCTCCATTGTATGAATAACGTGTTTGATTTTTCCAAGCCAATTGCCATTGGTGCCGACCATGCCGGGTATGAATATAAAACCATGATTGTGGAAATGCTTGAGGCCAAAGGCTTTTTAATAAAAGACGTGGGTACACATAGTAAAAATTCCGTTGACTATCCTGATTTCGCCCATCCTGTCTCCGAGGCTGTAGAAAACGGAGCAGCAGCCTGCGGCATTTTAATTTGTGGCACTGCAAACGGTGTAGCCATCACCGCTAACAAACATCAAAATGTGCGGGCAGCCATTTGCTGGACGGATGATATAGCCTTATTAGTGCGCCAGCATAACAATGCAAATATTATCTGTATTCCGGCCCGTTTTGTATCACCTCCAACAGCTGAAGAAATGGTGAATATATTTCTGGCTACAAATTTTGAAGGTGGCCGCCACCAGGAAAGAGTGGCTAAGATGGCTTGCATGTAACATAGCCTGCAGTTTCAAAACGCTTAACAAGTCCTTTTTCTAAATACAAAGGATAAAGGATATTTTCATCTCCTAAAATTTTAAACATACACATGAAGAAGCTATTAACCGTATTGTTGGCCGGAAGCTCGTTTTGTGCATTAGCTCAGAAGGTATCGAAACCGGATGCTTATGCAAAAACAATTACTGCAGAAGACCTGAAAAAACATTTATACATTATTGCCTCTCCCGAAATGGAAGGCCGGGAAACCGGTACGGCCGGCCAGCGTAAAGCTGCCGCTTATATTGAGAATTATTTTAAAGGCATCGGATTACAGCCGGGTGCCGGAGATGGCTACCAAATGTATTATAACCTTTACCAGGATAGTTTAGTAAGTGCAGCCATGGAGGTGAATGGAAAAGCCTATGAGTTGGATAAAGATTTTACCGCTGGTGCAACTAATATGCAGGCCACAATGAAGCTGAGTGAGGTAATAATAGTTAGTGCTGGTACTGCTGCCACCGACGCTTTTAAGAATACAGAAATAGCGGGCAAGCTGGTAATGGTTTTAGGAAGTATGTCTCCTGCTATTTATACACAACTATCAAAAAAAGCACCGGCCGCCTTTCTTACAGTTGGTACTGATTTCCCAAAGAAAATTGCATCAAACCGCAATGGCCGGCAAAGTATCCGTGGTTTTAGAGCTGCAATTACTCCTGCAACGTTTACTATATCTGAAAACCTTGCAAGGGCTATTGCAGGCAATAAATATGATAGTGTAAAATCATCGACAACTTTAGTGCAAACTATAAAAGCCGATGTGATGCTGGATGTAAAGAAAGCCACTAACACTGCACAGGCAAGTAATGTTTTGGGCGTATTACCCGGAACCGACTTGAAAGATGAATATGTTGTTATCAGTGCGCACTACGATCACTTGGGTACACGCAATGGCGTACTTTATCCGGGTGCCGATGATGATGGGTCAGGAA
Source organism: Flavisolibacter sp. (assembly GCA_028288675.1). GTDB lineage: Bacteria > Bacteroidota > Bacteroidia > Chitinophagales > Chitinophagaceae > Flavisolibacter. Next base: position 5,590 of record JAQBNG010000210.1, read on the forward strand.
CTGTAGGTGTACTGGAACTGGCAGAAGCATTTGTAAAAGCAAGTAAAGAGGGAAAAGGTCCCCGCCGCTCTATTTTATTTTTAGCAAACAGTGGTGAGGAAAAGGGTTTATGGGGTTCCGAATACTATACCGACCATCCAATTTATCCTTTAGAAAAAACAAGTGTGAATTTAAATATTGATATGATTGGCAGAAGTGATCCGGATAGAAAACCGGATACATTGAACTATATATATGTTGTAGGCGATGATAAGATCAGCACTGAATTAAAAACAATCAGCGAAGCGCAAAATAAAAAATATACAAAGCTGAATTTGGATTATAAATACAATGACCCCAATGATAAAGAACGCATATACTACCGCAGTGACCATTACAACTTTGCTAAAAATGGAGTACCCATTATTTTTTATTACGACGGTATGTTACGCCCCGACTATCACAGGCCATCAGATACGCCTGATAAAATAAATTATTCGCTGATGCAAAAAAGAGCGCAGTTAGTATTTTATACCGGGTGGGAAATGGCTAATCGCGATGCAATGCTAAAGCGGGATATACCACTTAATAAACCACCG
>JAQBNG010000073.1 GCA_028288675.1 Flavisolibacter sp.
AATACACCGATGCCGACTATGCCGAAGAAATAGAACGCATTCGTGAACGGTTTACACCATTAGTGAAGATCTGCAGAGAGTATGGAACCGCAATGCGTATTGGTACCAATCATGGTTCCCTAAGCGATAGGATCATGAGCCGTTATGGTGATACGCCAATGGGCATGGTAGAAAGTGCGATGGAATTTTTACGCATTGCCAGGGGCGAGAGTTATCATAACATTATGTTGAGTATGAAGAGTTCTAACCCGCAGGTAATGGTGCAGGCGTATCGCTTATTGATCAAAACAATGCAGCATGAATTTGGAGAAATTTATCCGTTGCATCTTGGTGTAACAGAAGCGGGTGATGGCGAAGATGGCCGCGTTAAAAGTGCAGTGGGTATAGGTACATTATTGGAGGATGGAATTGGCGATACGATCCGTGTATCGTTGACAGAAGATCCTGAGTTGGAAATACCGGTGTGCAGGGATCTGGTAAAGAGATATAGCAATCGGCAATTAGCAATCAACAATGAGCAATCAGAGGCATTTAAGGTTGAAAAATTACCCTACTCTCCATTTGAATACAAACGCAGAGAAACGTTTGAAGTCTCCAACATCGGCGGCCATCATGTACCCGTGGTAGTAGCTGACTTGAGTAAGCTGCAAACTATTACTCCAAGAGATTTAGAAAGCATTGGTTATAAATACAATGAAGCCATTGACAAGTGGACAATTGGTGACGCTGCTGCTGACTATGTTTTTACCGGCCACCATGTTTTAGATTTTGCCTTGCCGGGAACCATGAAAGTGATTGTGTATCCTGCCACATGGATGCAGGCAGAAGACAAGGAAAAGTATTTTCCTATTTGGGATGATAGAGGCTATGTAAAATCAGACCTCCGAAGCACCATCAATTTTGTAATGATTGATTGTTTTAGTGATGCTACGGCAATCAATGACTTTACGTATTTAAGTACGATTGCGGAAGATTCGTCGGTGGTTTTGTGTCTGAGTAGTACCTCTAAAAATTCTATGCAATCGGTGCGCAGGATGTTTGTTGAACTACTGAACCGGGGTATAAAGAATCCTGTAATTATCACTGTTGACAGTAACTGGCAAACTGCCGACGAGCATCTCATTCATTATGCCACCGAAGCCGGTGCTTTGTTGTTAGATGGCATGGGTGATGGAGTTTGTTTTGGAATGACAGGAGATAGCTATCAATTGGCAACCGGCAACCAGCAATCGGCAATTGTGGCTGGCAGGAACTATATACAAAACAACAGTCCTGAGAGCTTCATCAATAATACCGCTTTCAGCATTTTGCAGGCTACCAGAACCCGTGTTTCTAAAACAGAATATATTAGCTGTCCTTCCTGCGGACGAACCCTTTTTGACTTGCAGGAAACTACTGCCAGAATTCGTGCAGTAACCAATCATTTAAAGGGGGTTAAAATTGCCATTATGGGCTGCATCGTTAATGGTCCTGGCGAAATGGCCGATGCCGACTTTGGCTATGTGGGCAGCGGTGTGGGAAAAATTACACTTTACAAAGGAAAAGAAGTGGTAAAGCGCAATGTACCGAGTGAAGTTGCGGTGGATGAGTTGGTAAGTTTGCTGAAGGAAAATGAGGCCTGGGTAGAGAAGGCTGTGTAGTGCTACACTTTTTGTACTCAAATTAATACCCCTTCTGACGATGCACATCCTTATCTTTCCCACTGCAATAACCACTAATGGAAACCGTTTTCTGGGTAGCGATCTTCATTCTTTTTTACACTTACATCGGGTATGGGTTACTGCTATTATTAATTACCGCAATAACAAGAAAGAAAAGAATAATTGATAGCACTTATTTCCCACCTGTAACGCTTATTGTACCGGCTTATAACGAAGCCGCTTTTATAAAGAAGAAGATTCAAAATACATTAAGCCTTGAGTATCCTGATGGCCTGCTTTCTTTTCTCTTTGTTACTGATGGCTCCACGGATACTACAGATGCCATCCTAAACGGCTACCCGCAAATTAGTCTGCTTCATCATCCCTTACGTGAGGGCAAAGCGGCTGCTATTAACAGGGCGATGCTAAAGGTATCAACCCCTTATGTTGTGTTCAGCGATGCCAATACTTTACTGCATCCGCAAAGCATTATTAAACTGGTACAACATTACACCGATGAAAATACAGGCGGGGTTTCCGGTGAAAAAAGAATTGCGGATAACGAGCATTCAGCGGTAGGTTTTGGTGAGCGTTTGTATTGGCAATACGAATCGTTATTGAAAAAAGCCAATGGTGATTTTTATACGATAGTCGGCGCTGCCGGTGAATTGTTTTCTATACGTACAAAGTTATATCAACCCGTAGAGTCAACTATCATCCTGGACGATTTTGTCATCTCCGCTAGGGTATGTCAGCAGGGCTACCGGTTTTTGTACGAAAGCGAGGCTTACGGCATTGAAACTTCTTCGGTCTCTTTGGGCGAAGAAAAAAAACGAAAAATTCGAATAAGTGCTGGATGCTTTCAATCTTTATTTTTATTAAAAGACCTGCTCAATCCATTTAGAAACTTCCGGGTTGCCTTTCAATATATATCGCATCGTGTCCTGCGCTGGATGGTTTGTCCACTATTATTACCAATTGTTTTTGTAATAAATGCCGGCCTGCTTCTTAGTGATTCCGGGTGGATTTATGAAGTCTTTTTCTGGGCTCAAAGCTGCTTTTACTTTTTGGCGATTTTAGGAGGGATACTTGCAGGCAAAAAAGCAGTTATAAAAAGTTTATTCATCCCATATTATTTTGTATTTATGATTCTATCGCAATATGTAGGGTTCTATCGTTTTGCTACTAAAAAACAATCTGGCATTTGGGAAAAAGTGGATAGAAAAAGTTTTGTGGGTGATTCGGAATTCCAATAGCTGAGGTTAAGGAGTATCCATTGAAATCCATTTTTGCCTGCCTTCCATTTTTACTATTTTTACCGCTACAAATCGCACGATGACCACCAGCAAGCACACTATTTTATATGCCGAAGATG
>JAQBNG010000233.1 GCA_028288675.1 Flavisolibacter sp.
GGGAATGTAAATTTTATTTTTTTTCTTCCATTTCAATTACATCAATTTTTGCCTGTTTTCTCACATACTCTGTAAGTAATTTTTCAAGCCTTTTCATTCGTGCAAAAAGTTTTAATACTACAAAAAGGAAAAATAGGATACATCAGTAAAACAGCAAGTTTGCCCCACGGCCTCATATCAACAGAAGTTTTACCAACTGTCGATTTCTATCACTTAGATAGTTCTATTATTCATAAATTAAAATGGTACTGTCTTTTAACAAAGGAATTTGCTGGCCAAAAGAAGTGTTCAATAAGACCCTGAATTGATTAACGGAGGAAATGCCATCGTAGAATTGGTTATAGTTTTTATCAGGGAGCAAAACTGCATTTTGATTCTGATAATAGTAGGGTGCATTTTTTTCAAACCCATCAGTAAATTCCCTGAACCCATGGTCTCCCATAAACAAAATAATAGGAGGCTTTTTTGAATTTTGCAAAATAGTATCTATTGTCTTTAAAAAAATAGAGTTCGAGTACTGCAGGTACCCGATGTATTCTTCTTTGCGCACTTGTTCTCCCTCTTTCAAAACTTCAATTTTATTTAATTTTCCCTCTTTTGTAAAATAATAAGGGTAGTGTGGCATGGTGAGATGAGTATAAACAAATTTTGGCTTCGCCGATACCTTGGCCGTCTCCTGGAGCAGGCGGCCTAATAACAGGTTATTGCACCTGTTGATAAAATAAACAATACGCTCAATTTCTGATTCAATTTTAAAACTCAATACAAGATGGTATCTCAAGTCTCTATCTAACCGCGACAAAAAGGTTTGAGAGAGGATCATGTCCTTCCCAATAAGGATGTAGTTCTGGGGTGCGGCAGTTGGTATGTTCGCAATATTAAAAATGGAATGATTGCTTATTTCATAACCCTGTTGTTGTAAAAAATGCCACAAGCTGCTTTTATTTATCAACTGGTAACATCGGTTTTTATCTGCCATACTACTATTATGGCCTTCAATGCCGGTCAAATAATCCATCTGCAGCAACGATGCCATAGCAAACGGCGTAAAATTGTAATTGCTTTTGCTGTTTTTAATAAAATAGAAACCCCTGTTTCTTAAACTGGTTTGAAAGTCCTGATTATTAAAATTAAATATTTGTTGCAGGGAAGAAGAGTCTGCATATTCATCCGCAATAATTAAGTATATATCAGGCTTTTCGCAAGTATCACAAATGCTGCTTCCAGGTAGAGAGGCTACCTGGTTTTGGTGTTTGCGGGCAATAATCCAATTTGGGGTTTCCAACAGAATAAGTAAAAGAAACAAACCGTTCAAGTAAAGAGAAAATCTATTAAAATTTCTTTTTGTCTTCTTTAAATATATCATTAAAGCGATAAGGGAAAATAACAAAACCGGTAAAATGAAGATATACTTTGACAAAAAGATTGACGGAAATAATGATTTAAGTAAATCATGAAGGGGACCAAAGAACAGATGAAAAAACATGATGCTAAAAGCAAAAACAGATGCCTTTCGTAAGGAACGAAAGTTTAATAAACCAATTAATAAAATCAAAGAAATGGCAAGTACTGTTTGTAGCCATAAACCAATCGCCTCCGAAAACTGCATGGCTTGCATGTTATTAATGTAACCATGCAAAACAAAAAAAAGCGGCATTAAAAAAAGAAAAAATTCTTTTGAAGCAACCTGTAAACCTTTCTTCATAAACGCTCCATTAGGTAAATAATTCGGGGCGATGAAGATAGGGTTCGTTTCTCTATCACACGATAGTGGACGGCGAAAGCATTAGCAAAAGCTTCTTTGGTGTACCCATCATAAATATCTTTTTTATGTTGCAAAAGCACCTGCACTTTTTCATCTTCCTTCGGAACAAATTCAATGATTAAATATCTTCCCAGGCCTGCACACATTTCTGCTATCTTATAAAAAGGAATGTTTTTCGCAATAGCAAGATGATGTACCAGGGCCAGCATCATTGCCAGGTCAGATGAAGCCCGTTGCAAAAAGGACGCTCTTTCGGAATTGTTTACACCGATAGCAGGAGAAGGAGATGTAAAATCAATTACTAAAGGAACCATCTCAGGCGATTGTTTGCTCTTCACCTTGTTGTATAGAGATTCAATAGCATGGTGTTCACCATCAGCACAAATAATTTTTCTGTCGTTGCCGGCCGCTAAAGCTGCAAATTCACCTGTGTTTCCACCAATGTCAATCACTGTTTTTATATCCTGCAAAGATTGGATCCATCCGGCAACGATCTCTTTTTTTTCGCTTAGGTAGTTTGGCCTTGTTGCCGCTTCTTCATAATAGTTCCCCCAAACATTTTCATTCCTTTTAAAGGAAAACGAGGTTACCAGATCTTGCAAACCCTTTAGCAGGTTAACCAGCTTTTGTTTTGACAGAAAAGATTTTTGCGGCTTATCTGAAGCTTTGGAAGTTACCGATCCATGCAAATGAATATGCAGGTATAAGTGAATGTTGAACCGGCTTTTAAAAGGCAGTAGTTTCTTTACATATTGCAATGGAATACCATCGGGATGGGCAAGCAATAATTGTTGCATTGGCAGGCCTGTATAGTGCATAAGCGAAAGGGGCGCTATAAAATTTTCGCAGAACTGCCGGTAGGCGATCCAGGGCTCGCCAGCAGTATAGGTTTCAAATGACAGAGTATCAATAAAAGCCATCTGCCCTTTATAAAGTTGCACGTTGTAAGGTGAAGCATCTTTCAGTATCATTCCATATTCCAATGCCTTCAATACAAGTTCTATGGTCAGAAGCGCTGCATCTTTTAACATTGAAAAGCTCCATTCATAGGGATATGAAATGAAAGGAACAGGCTCAGGCTTTATCGTTGTAAACCATGATGAATCGCCGGTAAAATTTTGCTGTATCAACTGGTGCGGGACAAGCAATCCTGCTTTTACTAAATCGTGGTATAAACCGGAGTTGATAAAAACTTCAAAATCATTTTGGAAGGACAGGTTGACTTGTCTGTAGAGTTCCTGTTTGTAAGTAAAAATATATCCTGACGGATCCCGGTAGGAGGAAGCATGTTGTACACCCTTGTCATCAGTCATTAAGACGATTTTTTCGGAACAACCGATTGAATTTATCTATCAGATACATGCGGATATTTTTGAAAAAGAAAAGGACACCGGTTACTGCCGCTACCAGAGCCTGTATAAGGTAACTTCCGCTTCC
>JAQBNG010000027.1 GCA_028288675.1 Flavisolibacter sp.
CTATGCCGTATCCTTTTAAAGAATGTGTGTCAAAATGTTTCAGCAATCCTTCTTCTGCATATTGAAAGGCAAAGATCCATTCATCCAATGTGTAGGTATAAAACCGGGAGCCGAATTCTTCTTTAAACCGTCGACCATTTTGGCGTTGAAAAATAACTTCGGCAGGTTTAAAACCCATTAATAATTTATCGGCATATTCGCGGTCGCCTTCTGCAATAAAAAATTCGCCGGTGGAAACATCCAAAAAGGCGAGGCCGTATTTTGTATCTGTAAAGTGTATGGCAGCTAAAAAGTTATTGGCATTAAAGTCAAGCAGTTTGTCATTGGTGGCAGTACCCGGCGTAACCATCTCTGTTACACCACGTTTTACAATTCCTACAGCAGTTTTAGGGTCTTCCAACTGATCGCAGATTGCTACCCGGTAACCGGCTTTTACTAATTTATGTAAGTAGGTATCTAAGGCGTGGTGTGGAAAACCGGCTAGCTCATTTTCAGATAAGCTGCCATTGTTTCTTTTTGTCAACGTAATGCCTAAAACCCGTGCGGTTATGATAGCATCTCCACCGAAGGTTTCGTAAAAATCACCCACACGAAAAAGCAAGATCGCATCAGGGTATTTAGCCTTGATGGCAGTATGCTGTTGCATCATCGGCGTTTCGGCTGTCTTTGCTTTGCTCATGGTGGTAAGGGCAAAAATAGGAGGGATATAGGTTCGATACAGAACATTTTATCCATTCAGGAAATATCTGTCTCTTCTAGTTATCTTGCGTTTCACAAGTATGAAAACATTTTTTCTTTTTGTTGCTTTATTGTTCTTGACGCAAAAAACCTCCGCTCAATATAGTCCTTACCAAAGGGTTGATAGCTTAATTGGCACTTATACCCAAAAAGTAAAAAACAGGGATGACTTGAGGAAGCTTTGGTATTTTATCTATCAAAATATTTATACCGATTCTCTTAGGCTGCGGGCTGCTGTTGTGTGGATTGCCAACAACATTGCCTACGATGTAAAAAGCTGGCAGAACGAGAACGTGGAGGCCGGACAATTGGAATATGTACTGCGCCATAAAAAAGCTGTGTGTGGCGGTTATGCTTCATTACTCAAAGAGCTGTGTGATATGTTTAAGATAGAGTGTGAAGTTGTGGTTGGAAGAGCAAGAGCATTTGAAAGGGATGTCTATTTGCAACAGTCGAAATTATCAGACAATCATGCCTGGAATATGGTGAAAATAAACGATCAATGGCGATTGATCGATCCAACATGGGTAAGCGGAAGTGTGAGCGGTGATGCAGATGATCCTAAAGCAAGGTTTATACAAGACTTTAATGAAACCTATTACTTCACTCCACCAGAGAAGTTTATTTTAAATCACTTCCCCAGGCAAAGCAGGCACCAGCTCTTATCGCCTGCCATTAACGAAAAAATTTTTAGGACATCACCACTTTATCTTGAATCTTTTTTGCAGACCCACGTTGCTGTAGTTGCGCCGGTTGAGGCATTAATTAAAGCAGCAGTTGGGGATACAATTGTATTCCAGTTTAAAACAAGCAACCTTTCCTTGGAGATGATGGCTTGGTCGCCAACGCAAAAGAAGGCGGAGTACAAAGGCGAGTCAGTTGTCAGGATTGATACCGTTGAATTCAGTTACCCGGTAACAGCAACTGGGTTTTATAATTTATTTGTTGGACAAGTGAAAGGTATGCGTGGCGAAGCTTTACTGGCTTATAAACTTCAAATTGAACCCAGGAGAAGTGCACAATGAGAAAACTAAGCATGGATGAATTGGGCCGTAAATCGGTAGAGGAGTTTCGTCAATCGGATAAGATACCAGTGGTCATTATATTGGAAAACATCCGCAGTGCTTATAACGTAGGCTCTATCTTTCGTACGGCTGATGCTTTCCTCATGCACGGTATCTATATCTGTGGTTACACGGCTGTACCTCCGCATAAAGAAATAAAGAAAACAGCCTTGGGCGCCGATGAAAGTGTAAGCTGGAAACATTTTAAGAGTGTGGCAGATGCCATTGAAGAAATAAGGGCGGAAGGCTATAAAATTTATGCAGTGGAGCAGGCTGTGGATAGTTGGAAGCTTGGTTCTTTTGTGGCGGACGATGAAAAGATAGCTGTGATTTTTGGTAACGAAGTAAGCGGCGTAGAGCAGGCAACGATTGCACTTTGCGATGGCGTTATTGAGATACCACAATTGGGTATGAAGCATTCCCTGAATGTTTCGGTGGCGGCAGGGATGGTGTTGTGGGAGTTGGTAAGAGCCAGAATTAAAACAAACTAACCGACTTCTATAAAATGGCTATTCCATTCCTTTCTTTGCACAGTTTTATTATTTATGTCAACAGTTAAGAATTACTTATCCCTCATAAAATTTTCGCATACCATCTTCGCCATGCCTTTTGCGTTGATTGGATTTTTTTTGGGACTAAAATCAGGACTTATTTCATGGCCATTTAATAGCAAGCATGAAGTTGTCTATGGAACGGGTCAATGGAATCTCAATGGTACAATTAGTTGGCAAGGTGATAATTTGTCACTATTTAGTGTCAACTATAAATTCTATATCTATAAATTTTTAGTTGTTCTCCTCTGCATGATCACTGCCCGATCCGCCGCCATGGCTTTCAACCGCTACCTCGATAGAAACTGGGATGCTCTTAATCCACGCACTGCCATTCGCGAAATTCCTAAAGGCATTATCACACCGAAAAACGCCTTGACATTTACCATCATTAGTTGTCTCTTATTTATAGCGGCAACTTTTTTTATTAATCGTATTTGTTTCTTTTTATCGCCGGTTGCACTGGCTGTTGTTTTAGGATACAGTTACACAAAACGGTTTACGCCTCTTTGCCATTTAATTTTGGGACTTGGTTTGTCGCTTGCACCTATTGGTGCTTATCTGGCGGTAACAGGAGTTTTTCATTGGCTGCCTATTTTGTTTTCACTCGCAGTAATATTTTGGGTCAGCGGCTTCGATATTATTTATGCTTTGCAGGATGAAGAGTTTGATAAGTCTAACCAGCTTTATTCTATCCCTGCCTGGCTTGGAAAAGCAAAGGCATTGCTGGTGTCAGAAGTTTTGCATTTGTTAAGTGCCGCCGCTGTTATTGCTGCAGGGAAATTTGGAAGTTTTGGATGGTTATACTGGATTGGCGTTTTGGTATTTATTGGTATGTTGGTATATCAACATTCTATTGTAAAACCGACTGATTTACGAAGGGTAAACCTGGCATTCATGACCGCTAACGGTATAGCTTCTGTGGTTTTTGCCATCTTTGTTATTACAGACCTTTTCATGAATTAATAATTAAAAATTAAGAATTAAGAATTGGGCAGAATCCTATCCATAGACTACGGTAAAAAGCGAACAGGTATAGCTGTTACGGATCCAATGAAAATTATTGCTACCGGCTTATGTACTATTGAAACACCGAAGTTGATGATCTTTCTTAAGGAATATTTTATAAAGGAACAAGTGGAAGAAGTCATCATTGGTATGCCCACTAATATGGATGATTCGGATACCCATGCAACACCTCTTATTCGCCACTTCATTAAGGCTTTTCAAAAACACGTTCCATCCATCCCCATAACAGAGGTGGATGAGCAATTTACTTCCAAACTGGCATCAAAAGCTATGATTGAAATGGGTATGAAGAAAAAGCAGCGGCAGAACAAAGCATTGGTAGATGAGATAGCTGCAACTATGATGCTGCAGGAGTACCTTAACAAATTTTAGGTTTGCGATTGCAGATCGAAGATTTACGCACCCTTACCTTTGCGGCAATTTTAAATTCAAAATCCTCAACCTGCATTAGAATGATTTTTCCCATTGTTGCTTACGGCCACCCTGTATTACGGGAAGTTGCTAAAGATATTACACCTGATTATCCCGGTTTGGATAAGCTGATTGAAGACATGTGGGAAACTATGTACGGCAGTAATGGCGTGGGTTTGGCAGCACCCCAGATCAATAAGCCCATCCGGTTATTTGTAATGGA
>JAQBNG010000041.1 GCA_028288675.1 Flavisolibacter sp.
AAGAATAGCTGTTAGTTTTCTGCCATAATCATCTCTTCCTACTTTGGTGATCAGGGCCGGATTTATACCTAACTTTTTAAGATGATAAGCAACATTCATTGGAGCGCCACCCGGGAGTGGTCCCGAAGGAAGTATATCCCACAGCACTTCACCAAAACAAACCACCGGAAAGATTGATTGTTCCATACTAAGTTGTTTCAAGAATTAAGGTTGGTGTTGCCCTGGCTTTGCAGATGATTAGTTGTAAATCTAAAAGATAGTGTCGAATAAGAAACTAAAATTATTGTGACAGTTAACCGCTGCTTATTATTAGGTATGCAACCTTAAAATGAAGTAACGATAACGTTTCAGAATTTATAGTTACTAAGTCAACCTTATTGGGCTAGTTTTATAATAGCTGCTTAAAAAAGGGGATCAACTCTTCTGCTAAAATCACATGATCTTCAACGCTTGGATGACCGTTACAACCTCTTGCCTGCATAGGCTTAAAAAAATATAACGCTACCGGTTTGCCAGTTGAATATAAACTATCAATTTTATTTTTTACGGATGTCAAACAGTTTTGTAAAGTGATGCGATTGCTTCCACTAACCATTGCACTACTTAACAATGCAACCTGCGCCCCGGGATATTTTGATTTTACCAGTTGAACAAATTTTATATAGCTGTTCACAAAGCTTGCGCTATCAAATGGTGCCCTTTGCTTTTTACCATCGCCCCTGCTAAAATCATTCGTGCCTAATGCGATGCTTACAATCTTTGGTGCATAAAGAGAAAAATCCCACAGGCGTGAACCTTGCATTTGAAAGTCAGTTTTCTCATACACTTGCGGCATGCTGGGCCCATTTGTGTTCCAGTTGCGATAGATGCCAATACCACTTACGCCGCTTACAATAAAGTTGGTTTTTAAAGCCCTGGCCACCCTTGGTCCATAAGCATTGTAAGCATTATGCTGATCGTGGTATTCACCATTGCCGCAAGCAACTTCTGAGGCATCTGCAGCAGCGCCGCAAGTAATGCTATTGCCAATGAACTCAATCAATGGAGCGGAGGAAGGCTTTATAGATTGAATATTTGTCCCCATTATTTTTTGAATAAAAACAGGACCTGTATGTGCTTCCGTTGCCTTATAAATTTTGATAGTATGTCTACCACCTGAAGGCATAACTAATGTGACTGGCTGCTGACCTCCCTTTGAAATGCGTAGCCTTTTTTGGTATACACCGTGGCCATCTAATTCGTATTGCAGGTAATTATGATCCTGCCACTCTGAAAGCGAAGCATAAACCTGGCATTCTGTTCCTTCAAAACTGAAGGCGAAATGTGAGGCTGAACTAATTAATTCCAATTGCTCGTTTGTTACTGCAGTTCTTCCAAGAGGCTGCATATCTTTTGCTAGTAAAGTATTATCACCTTCGTTCTTTTTTGAAGACGCACAACCAAGAAACAAGCAAACGATAAAGGCAAATTTTATACTTCGGATAACCATGATCTATAAATGAATGATTAGTTTTTCTTACTGTACTTCCTGACCAAGGCTCTTGATTTGATACCTGATTCTTTCAAATCTTCTTCCTTCCATCCACCCGTTGAGGAAGCCGTTTTCTTTAATACCGAACAGGTTTCATCTTTATCGGAAACCGACCATGTTATCCAGCTTATCTTATTTTTTTCACACCAGTTTATCCAGCTCTCCCACTCTGCATCGTTAACCGGACCATTGCCACTTGCTTCCATGCCTGCCGACTCAGAAATAAAAATAGGAATGCCTTTTTTGAGTGCTGCATCGCAACGGTCGCGGAGGTATTGCTTATGTGTGGCTGCATAAAAATGAACCGTGTACATAATGTTTGTAACGTTAGCAATTGGATCAGCGGCTACAAGATGAATATCCTGGTCCCAATGCGGGTTGCCAACCAAGATAATATTATCAGGATCAATTGCTCTTATGGTGGAAATGAGTTCGGTAGAATACGCTTTTACTTCAGCCCATGATTCCTGGTCGGGCTCATTAAAAAGCTCATAAATAACATTTGGGTACTTACCGTACTTAGTTGCCATCTGCGTAAAAAACTCTTTGGCTTCCTTCAAGTTAATATTGTGACTATGCCAGTCAATAATTACATAAATACCGGCTGCAATAGCGCCGTCCACAACAGCTTCTACTTTTGCTTTTGAACCTTGTGGGTCTTTAATGTATCCACCATCTGGCTCAATACCCATAGCTGCACGAACTACATTACAGGTCCAATCTTTAGCCAGCCAACTAACCGCTTCTTTGTTATAAAAACGAGGCCACCAGTTGTGCCAGCCAAAGCTCATTCCACGTAAAACAACAGGGTTACCCCTTGCATCTGTTATAAGCGTGCCGGTAACTTTTAACTGGCCATGCTCTTTAACCGGTTGTGCTTTTACTACACCGATGCTGAACAAAAAAAATAAAAAAATAAAGTATCGCATAAGAAAAATTGAATGAAGAAATTATTTATCCGGAGAAGAATCTACAGGCCAGTCATCGGTTCTAAAAGGCGACAGCGGTAAGCCTTCTTTACTAAATATATTTCCTACAGCCGTATTGCTAAAAGCATAGCGAACAGCAACAGGGTTGGCGACAACCTTACTCCAAACCACTACTTTATCAGCCGCAATTTTTACCTGCGCCGGGTAAAAAATTTTATCTGCACCTGCTATATAAAAACCTATTGCCGGGCCGCCTTTCGTCATTAAGCCTGTAGAGAGATTATCAAAAGTCAATGTCACTTTTTCTTTGTCAACCTTCATGCTTTTATAGAGTGGGCTCTTAGCTCCTGGAACGGTTTTATTGTAAGTATCGGTTAAAGCAATTGCAGCTAACCGCAGTCCAACATCCTTTTTATTTTTTGGATGAATATCCATTGTATCATCAACTAAATCAGTAGTAACCACCATTCCTGTTTTAGCTAAAGCAAGTGTTTTAGTTTGTGCTTCGCGGAGCAGGGCTGCAATGTTTTTATTTCCATATTTAAAAGGCGCTAACTGCACATAATAAAAAGGAAACTGGCTATTCCATTTATCCCGCCAAGCATTGATCATTGTGGTAAAAAGCGGGTGGTAAGTAGATGCTATTTCGGTATTGCCTTCGCCCTGGTACCAGATGGCACCAGCAATAACATAAGGTATAATTGGTGCTATCATGCCATTATAAGTATAGCCGGGAGTTATAGGCCACCCGCTGGAACGGCTGATTTTTTTTGCCTTTGATTTAAGTAACGAATCACTATTAATAATTTCAGCAGGCGTCCATACTTCTGCCGGTGTACCGCCCCAGCTAACATTAATTAAACCGATAGGAACATTCAAATCCGCATTCAGCTTTCGCCCAAAATAATAGCCTATTGCACTAAATGATTTTACCGTGGCCGAATCGCATACGACCCAGTCGCCCCTGTTATTTTCCTGCGGCGATAAAGCAGTGGTTTTAGCTGCTGTGAAGAAACGGATGTTGGGATTGAAAGCTGTAGGAAGGTCGGCCTTCATTTGAGGTAAGCCCCAGTAATAGCTCATTTCCATATTTGATTGACCGGAGCAGATCCAGACTTCGCCAATCAAAATATTTTGAAGCACGATTGTGTTATTGCCTTTGATGGTTATCGTGTACGGACCACCCGCAGTTGGCGTTTCTAAAGCTATCTGCCACTTTGCATTTTCATCTACTTTGGTAGAATCCGTTTTGTTATTCCATGATGTGGTAATGATAACTTTTTCTGTCGGGCCTCCCCAGCCCCAAAGCTTCACAGAAGATTTTTGCTGCAACACCATATTGCTGCAGATAACAGCAGGCAAACTAATATTTGCATTAGCAACTGTATAAATCAAAACATAAACGACAAGCATCACTTTCTTCATAGCAATTCAATTGATGTTTTATGTAGCAAGATAAAGAGCAACCAGTTTAAACAACTTATTTCTTTGGTGTCAGCCGAAGCACTAAAACGTCATGCGGCGCCAGCGTTGCCTTCACCGGTTTTTCAGTGGTACCGGCCTCTTTTTTTAGCCATAGATCACGCAGTGTGTACACTGTACTTTTAGGGTTCAACTCCCTTTTAGAAACCGTATCTATTACGGGTGTCCAGTCGTACTGAAATGATTTTGGCAATACACTGCGGTTTAAAAAACATACAGCCCAACCACCTCCTTTTAATGGCTTCAACCATGTATGCACACTGTCCTTCATACTATGTTTAAAACCCTGCACACCCAGCGGATCCTGGTTGATAGCAATCACTTCTTTATTGGTTAAGATAGCTTTTGTATCTGCCGACATGCTACGTAAATCATTGCCTGCAATCAGGGGTGAAGCCAGCATTGCCCATATAGAGAAATGCGCCTTGTTTTCAGTAACGGAAAGACCGCCGTTTCCCACCTCCAGCATATCCGGATCGTTCCAATGTCCGGGTCCTGCATATTGGCGCAGGCCTTCCTGCTTATCCAGTATTTGCATTACGCCCCACGACTTCCAGCTACCATGATCGTTGATGCAATCGAAGCAATCATAAATGTCGCCGGTGGTACGCCAAAGATGTCCAACCGATTGTCCCCAGGTCCAGGGCTTATCGGTACCCCATTCGCAAATGCTTAAAACAATTGGTCTTCCCGCTTTGCGTAAAGCAGCAGTGATCGTTTTGTAAGCGCCTTCTGCTTTCAGTCCTTCTGTATTGCACCAATCGTATTTTAAATAATCAATTCCCCATTGGGCATACGTCATTGCATCCTGAAATTCATACCCCCTGCTTCCGGGCCGGCCACCGCAGGTTTGCGATCCGGCATCAGAATAAATCCCCAACTTCAACCCTTTTGAATGTACATAATCGGCCAGCGCCTTCATGCCCGAAGAAAATCGTTTCGGGTCAGGATGAATAAAGCCCAGGCTATCACGGTTTCCATGCCAGCAATCATCAATGTTGATGTACGTGTAGCCGGCGTCTTTCATGCCGGTAGTTACCATTGCATCTGCCATTTGCTTAATCATATTCTCATCCACGTTACAGGCGAATTTGTTCCAGCTATTCCAGCCCATTGGAGGCGTAAGTGCGAGGTCTTCAAATTTTTTATAGTTCTGCTTATAGTTATCGCCCTGGCTGTAGCAGTTGAGTGTTATGATGGTGAGGGCAAGGACTACTAATTTTTTCATGTTTGATATTTATATCGTTTTTTTTGTACCCGGCTTTTTTACTACTATTAAACTTTCGTTGCGTCGCACTCTTCAGGGTTCTTATCGCTATGCAGCAAAAGAGCCTCACCTCTCATCCTTCTCTGCAAAATATCATGTTCCTTTTTCCTTCTCCCAAGGGAGAGGTGGCGAAGCCGGATGAGGCTAAGGAGGCCAAACAAAAGACTTACTATTTGGCTACTCATTTAACCTGAACGATAGGAACACTATTCACCATTACACAACCACTCTTTAAGTATTCAGCCAGGCCGCTATAATAAAAACCCGTTCTTGTCATCCCGAGGAACGAGGAATCTTTGAACTGTGGTTTGATGAATGCTGCCATCAGTTTTACTTTTTATAGCGTTCGTTTACGATTCAGTTCAAAGATTCCTCGTTCCTCGGAATGACAAGGCAAGAACTGCTTCATATTTGCCAAGCCGAATACTTGAAGAATGAATGAATATTGCTCAGTAGAATTACAGAACGTAAAAGTGAGTGACACAACAGACGATGTCAGTAGCACTTCAGCCGGTTGCATAAATATTCAGCTTAATAAAAGAACTAATTGCAAAATGTAAACGATCTCTGTTTCATTTCCCTACTCCTGTCTCCTGTCTCCTGCTCTCTACTTATCAATCACCACATACGCCACCGACCGCGCCGGCATAGCTACTTTAATTCCACCACTGGTTATAGCGGAATTAGCTTTCAGTGTTGTGTATGCATTCGCAGGACCACCGGTTGCTTCGGTTGGTCCATTTCCATTTACAAAAACTTTTCTTGAGAACTCACCATTGTCAGTGCCACCGGTTGCCGTGTACCAATAAAAGCGGGCGCCGGGTTTTGCATTTTCCATACTCACTAAAACGGTTTCTGCGGAGTTGCTTTTATTAACCAGTATCACACCTTTTTCTCCCGATGTAAATGAAGATGCATAAGCCAGCACATTCGTTCCTGTTACTGATGTACTTAGCAAGCGGTCGCCTATCATTTTTTGAAAATAATACATGTAGTAAAAAGCCGGACGCGGATTCCATTTACTGATGCCTCCCGGCTCATCGCCAATATTAAACAGCCCATGATCATTACCATTGTCCCAACCATTGGCAAAGTCCCAGCGGCTTGTCATGCCGTATTTATTTTTCAAGCTTTCGCCTAATAAAATGGCTGCATGCATGCCATTGATAAAAGATACCTGTTGCATAGCACCCTGCGATGTAATGTTCCATTCGTTTAATGCAATAGGCTTGATGGTTGAACCTGAATTGGTGATACTTGATTTTACGTAAGTCATCATAGCCGATGTACCGGTACTGGCCGTAGCAAGAATTAGATCTGCCGAAGCATTGGTTTGATACGGGGTATAGTAACTATGAATTACGTAGTAATCGGCTTTGTTAGCACTTTGGCTTAGCACACCAGTATTCCAGCTTTGGTCGGTTGCAGTTTGCCATGACTCCGGTTGCTTCTCTAAAAGATAAGCGCCAATGTGGATGGTCTTACCAATTTCCTGTGCTGCTTTCCGCATTGAATCAACAAAAACTTTTACATGCTGACCATACAAAGCACCCGTTATTATTGCAGGTTGCCCATCCTGGTTTGTTGCCGTATTGATTCTATACCCGGCTTCCCAGGTACCGTTACATTCATTGCCTATCTCCCAATATTTAGTGCGGCCATTATCATAGCGCACCCAGTCGGCGGCTAAATGTGCGGCTTGTGCCACCGGGTTTGCGCTGGTTCCATACCTCGCATAGCCGTAGTTTACCGTGATCATTCCTTCGTTACCCGTTTGCTGCAACATGGTGTAATAATTATCTACCGACATTGTCCAGGAGTCAGTATTCTTTCCATACCAATAACCGGCTGCACTTGCCGTGCCGGCCGCATCCAATAACGTTGCAGGAGCATCGGCGGGCTTTGCGTTCGGTTGTGCATTCCATATAAAAATATCGCTGATGCTGCCGCCGGGAAAACGAATGACATTAGGCTTCAAGTTTTTTATGTGATTCATAAGCGGCACTTCGGTTAACATTTGCGTCATCCAGATATTGGCATTGTGGCCGAAAGTAGATGCAGGCACTTTTGTAATAATTTTTGACGCATCAATAGTAACAAACGAAGAAGCGGCAGCGGCTGGCAATGGAGTGTCGGTATAAGCTGGAACCGTAAAGTTTTTAGGTAACCAGTTGTCCAAGAAAAAACCAATGGTATTTTCAACCGCAGGATCAGTAGGACTTACAGTTCCGCCTCCACCACCGGTACCACCGCCTGTTCCTCCACCGGTACCACCGCCATCTGTTCCTCCTTTTTTACAGGAGATCGCGACTGCCAGGCACACGAGAACCGCATAACTGATAAAATTTTTCATTGAAATAGTTTTAGACTGCATTATAAAGACCCGATACTTTTAGTTGCTCAAAGTGTGAATTCGTTGAATGATTTCTATACAGGCACGGCTGTTATGATAGGGGCATTTCCAGATGCCTGCTTTGTCTTCTTTACTCATTAGCGAATAATCCTCCATAACTCCCCATTTCCATTCGCCACCTGTTTTGTCTTTAATAAAATTTTGCACAAAGCGCCAGCTTCTTAAAGATTTATTCAACCAGTCCTTATCTCCATTTATTTGCCATGCATTGAAAAAGCCCACCATCGCTTCTGCCTGCGGCCACCAATGTTTTTCTTTAACCAGGTGTCCATTTGCTGAATCATATTCATACCACATACCACCGTCTTTATCAAGTCCTTTTGCCGCAGCTTCAGCAACCTCCAGTGAACAACCTTTCACTTGCAGCGATAACAGGTTATCACCTACTACTTCTGCGGCCTCCTGTATCAACCACGCAGCTTCTATGTCATGTCCATAAGAAATAACCTTTGATTTTGGCTTCCAATCATCTTCAAAAAAAAGTCCAAGGTGCAGTGTTTCTTTAGAGATAATATGGTCTAAGAAAAGATGAATAAGTTCAACAAGCTTTTCTTTCAAACCTTCATCGGGCCATACACGGTAAAGGTTGGTAAAGCCTTCAAGCACATGAAGGTGGGTGTTCATCGACTTGCGTTCATTTGCATCTTTTGCGCTCAGGCGTAAATCATCCATTTCCTTCCACTCACGGCTTAACGCTTCCAGGTAGCCACCGTGCTTTTCATCATAACTATGCTTGATAATATCATAATATAATTTGATGGCAGCCTCTTTCGCTTCAGCATCAGCTGAGGCTTTGTAGTATTCGCTTAAACCATACACTGCAAATGAAAGCGCATAGATCTGTTTCTTAGTATCAAGAGGTTCGCCGGCTGATGAAACACTCCAGTAAACACCACCAAATTCTTTATCAATAAAATTGTTAAGCAAGTACCTGTAAGCTCTTTCAGCAATGGGCAAATAAGATGCGTTTTTTGTAAGATTGTATGCCGATGAAAAGCTCCAGAGAATGCGGCTGTTTAAAACAGAGCCTTTCGGCGCGTCGGTATGTTTTTGGTTATCATGTGAAATTTTTCCGATGAAGCCTCCGCCTGTTTCATCAATAGCAAACTTCATCCAGTAATCCAGGATGTCCTGCAGTTCTTGTTCTGCTTCTTTCTTATATTGTTCGATTACATCCTTCATAAAAAATTAAAGCGGGCCATTCGGGAACGAATACCCGGTTAAAAACGATTGCTATATGCGAACGTGAGAGAGC
>JAQBNG010000052.1 GCA_028288675.1 Flavisolibacter sp.
GCAGCATGGATCATGGAGAACTCGGTGCAGGGTTGGGAAATAGTAGAATGGTTGAAATAGACAAATTTGACGTAATAGTCTTGGCAATGGTTCTGTATTTTGTTGCCTAGCGATAAGAACGTACAAGAGTGTACTTCGGAGACCTCAGCATAAACTGTGCAACTAAAGCTTAATAATAATACCATCCGCCTGGTACAAAAGCCTTTTTATTTTTTTTATAAATTTTATTTGATTCTGATTGTGCAAACCCCGGCAAAATTCTTGCATCGTTAAAGAAAAAAATATGGGTACTGATACAGAAAAATTTCCGCAGCAGAATGCTCCCGAAAAAAATACTGACAACGCTTTTGTACAGGTTGGTAAAGATGGTCACCCGGTGATACCGCAAACGGCAAATGACGAAATCGAAGCAAAAGAAAGCACTTCAGTAAATGAAGGTGAGAAGGTTTAAAAATCTCTCATGGTTATGCACAGCTAAAACAAATTATATGAATACTACTAACGACCCGCAGAAAGATATTGGCAACCCTGACAAAGCCTATCGTGATGAGTTAGCCAACAAAGGCAACGCCTTCACCGATACGCCTTCCGAATCGGATGCAAGGGACAGGGCGAAAATAGAAAAAGCGCAAACCGGTGAAACCCAGAAAATGGATGGTGGTGACCCCGATGAATTTGATGATGGCGAACTGGGGGAAGAGATCAGGCGGGAAACCCTAGAAAACAAGTAATAATAAGTTGCTCGTGCCTGGACAAAACGGCAATAAAGAAAGCCCTGTATGTTTTGCAGGGCTTTCTTTATTATGCTATCTGGTTCTTTAAAAAACCTTCAATGGCACTGCATGGAACCATAAAAGGCTTATCAGTAATCTGAACGTTCAAGGTTTGCCCGCTAACAGTATAGTTGCCAATAATTTTATTGCCAAATACCGAAACCGTAAAGTCGCCGCTACCTTCATTGCCATTGAAGCTTCCGCCTTGTCCCTGGACCGCCTTTTTTGCCTTAGCTAAAACACCTTCCGCATTTCCGGAGAATGGGATAGAAAAATCACACGCCATAGAATAAATTTTTACAAATATGATAGTTTACGATTGATAAAAGGAAATGTGCTTTTCAATAAGGTTTAGAAGGTTGCCCGCCTCTACAGGTTTCGTAAGAACATCGTCAGGTTCGCAGTCGTCTAACTCAGCCCTGTGCGTTGAATTTTTGTCTAATACAAAAAGCACCGGGATATTTAGTTTCTGTTTAAGTTGCTTGCAAACATCGTGTTCATTAAAGCCCTGCATGTCGGGGTTAGCTAATACAACAGAAGGGCGCAGGCTGCTTACTGTGGCAATAAGTTCCGTAGCGTCTGTAATATTTATCACTTCATAATTACGGTTATGTAAATGTCCTTCCAATGTGAAGGAATGGTCTATGTCTGTATCGCAAATAACAATTGTGCGCTTTGTTCTATTACTCATAAATTCTTTTTCAGTGAACTCACAAGGATAATGCCATGCAGAAGCTTAACAAGCCGTTATTGCATAACATACAGTCCGGCACTCTCAGCACTAACCAATCCAATGCTATATGATGCAGATACCGCCTTTACGTAAGAAGAATTTTTTGTAAGCGTAGTACCGGGTTGCACATTGCTGAAGTAAAGCGTTTCCTTAGCGGTTTGCACTTTTGCTTTATTAAAATAGATAACATCAATAGCCGCCACCCTTATGCTTTTAGCGCTTTTATTATGCAGCTGAACAGATATGCCAATACCCTCCTTGCTTTGTATGTAGTGCGATTTAGTTTCCATTAAGTCAGCAATTGGTATATCCGCCTCTTTTTTCCGCAGCACCGTTTCTTTTAGTAACGGAACAGACGATTGCTCAGCCGTTTTAGGAATGGTTAACGAAGGATCTGTTATTATTAATGGCTTTGCAACGGTTTTTACAAAAATTTCTTTTGATACTGCCTGCTCTGCAAGTTGACTGGTACCGCTTTCTGGCTTCTCCGGTATTTCTTTATGGGCAAAAGGAGTATCTCTTTGGCTGTTTGTAACAGGAGTTACTTCTTTAGTGGCGACTGTAGCACCAGCCTTATTTTTTGTAACAGGCGTAACTTTCTTTGCGGCCAGCGTAAGAGTAGGTACAGCTTTTTCTTTTTTAGGATTCCATTGCAACACAAAAAAGGCGGAGGCCGTGATAGCAGCAAACAGAACTGTAAAAGCCAGCGGTTGGTTTATACTAAACCCTTTGCGCTTCTTTTTCTGTTCATGGATCCATCCGGTATATTCTTCTTTGATCTCGTCGAGCGACCGGGTGTATCTTACTTCTGTTATGTCTTCTTTATCTTTTGAAAAGCTGAGAGCTTTTTGGCGAAGCGCTTCTGCTTTTTCTTCAAAAGATGGTGTTGTAACTGCCGGTTGATTCTTTATTGCTGTAGGCAGGCTAACAAATATTTTTTTAGGCGATGCCTTGTCTTCCTTCTGAAAGCTGGCAACAACAGGTTCGGCGTTTTTACTTACAGTTGGATTCAAAGAAGAGCCCTCATTTACAAGCGCTTCTTTCAACTCATCTACTTCTAAAGGATATCGCCATCCGGCACTTTCGCCTTGCACCCAAACAAGGTCATTGGCAGTTAAAGAAAGTTGAAGCAACTCGGTTATTAAGAAGGGGCCGGTTTCTTTGTTATTCCGTAGCAGAAGGTAGCATTTATTCATAGCATGTTATATGGAAAGGAAAGCCATATTCTGTGCCCGGAATAGTGAAGAAAGCGCAAAAAAGCATCTTTAATAAAGCGATTGATGTGAACCTTTTGATAAAGCTTGTAAAAAATATAAAATGTAAAATATAAAACCGCAGAATGTAAAATTGAGGAAGCAGTCCGTATTATAACTTATGCGAATTAAGGGTTTACCTCTAATTATACGTAGTGCTTCATTATCATTTATATGGATAGGAAGATGCACAGGCCTTGCCTCGGTCAATATTGTAACAATGGATTTCAATCCGTTGATGATAAACCAGAAATAAGGATGCAGAACCGTAGGTTCGGTACATATAAGCTGTTTGTGCTAAAACAGGCTTACGAATATGCATCGTGCCTACGGCACTTTATCTTTTGTCGTGGATTACCTGCAACGGATTAAAATCCGTTGTTACAAAATGTTTTAAGCCTACGGCTCTACTTGAACTTTTGTTTCGCATAAAAAGGAATGATTAAAAGAAATTTTTTCCTCTGTAGTAAAAACAGGTTTACATTTTAAATTTTACATTCTGCGGTTTTACATTGTAACTACTTCCGTCTTTTCTTCTTTAGGCTTTTGAAAAAGATAATAGCGGGCTAACAGCAATACTCCAATTGAAAAAGGAAGCAGTGCCAGGTGCTTGCCTGTAAAGCTTCGCCAGATAAGCATTGTGTCAAAATTAAAAAACTCGCTGATCATCCAAAGGGAGTTAGCGGAGATCCAAAAGGTGATGGCAAGGTTGTGGGCTAACTCAGATTTTATGGCTCGTGTTCGCCATGCAATGATGATAGAAATAACTAAAGTTGGGATGATCATAGCAATACCAATTGGTTTCCATATCATACACCAGGCAATGTCTTTACCCAGCCAGAAAATAATGTGCATATTTTCCATTTTACGATAGCTGGCAGGAATGATGTATTGAGGCTCCACGGCTTTATCCATTTCTAAAAATTTGAATGAGTTAAATGTAACTGCTAAAATTTTATTTGGAAAGAATACGGCTAAAGCGGCGAACATCTGCTTCAGGCGCAATAGGAAAATCATAAACAATATTTTGCGCTAACTGGTGCGCAAAAAAAGGCGCCAGCGATGTGCCTTTAGTGCCCATACCATTTAAAATTCCAATGGCTGGATACAGGGGATGAAAGCCAACAAAAGGCCGGCGCTCCAGCGTTGCAGGCCGTACAGCCGCTTTATGTGCAAGAACTTTATAGGGCTTCTTTAGCCAGTTGTTTAATAGTTCGGTAGCCTGCTTATAAAATTTTTCAGATGGCTGGTCATCCTCAAACTCCCATTGGTAATTAGAACCGAGCCAAAATGTATTTGCAACGGGCAGCGGCGCCAGCATCAGCGCTTTTTTAAAAACATGTTCAGTAGTCAGGCTATCACATTCAATAATAAGTGCTTCGCCTTTGTTAGCCGAAAATGGCAGGAGTGAAAACCAGGGATTTTCAGCGGAAGCGATGCCATCGCAAAAAACGATTTTTTTTGCAGTGATGTTTTGATAAGAGATGCTATCCCGTTCAACTTTTAATTCTTTAACTATAAAGGATTCTTGTAGTAAGGCATCTGCATCTATTAATTTTTTTCGGCACAAAGCAAGCAGGGTTTGAACGTTCACCATATATGCCGGACGAATTTCACCGCAGCCAAAATCGTAATTGAAGCTGGAGTTAAAACTGTTTTGATCCGGGTATGCATGCAGGTAAGTATCATCTTCGGTAATACGGTCAACAAAAGCATTGCGCATTTGCGGCGAAGGAAAAAAATCAATTATACTTTTCTGAAAAATAAGAGGCGCATCTAAATATTCGCCCAATTCTTTGTAAGCGATCTTGGCATAGTCTACCAGTTCTTCAATCATCCACGTAGTAACGTAGCGGCGACCGGTTACAGGATTTATAATGCCTGCAGCGATTTTGGATGAGGTGTTTCCGGCGCCGTCATCAATAACCAAATATGTTTTTCCTTCTTTATGCAAGGCCCATGAAAGCAAGGTGCCGCAGAGGCCTTGTCCAATGATGAGTACATCTACGCCCATGCGCGAAGTTAGTAGTAAGCGGCCCTAAATTGATGCTGGAAATTGGCAGCAAAAAACTAATTTGCCCCTCTATTTTATTGCCATGAATAAGTATGCTATTATCGTTGCAGGAGGTTCGGGAAATCGTATGGGAAGCGCTGTGCCCAAGCAGTTTTTACTGCTGCATCATAAGCCGGTTTTATATTATACCATCAAAACTTTTTTAGAGGCTTACGAGGACATGAACCTTGTACTTGTGTTGCCCGAAGAATATGCGGA
The DNA here is from genome assembly GCA_028288675.1 of Flavisolibacter sp. Taxonomy (GTDB): domain Bacteria; phylum Bacteroidota; class Bacteroidia; order Chitinophagales; family Chitinophagaceae; genus Flavisolibacter. The sequence goes on from JAQBNG010000052.1 coordinate 5,032, forward strand.
CCTGGGTCGTGAAATCATTGATGCTTATTTCGATTACAACCGTATTCAAATTACCGCAGGTGGCGAAACCCGTTTTCATTCTGTACAGAATGGTTTGCGTCTCGTTCATGGCGATGCTATAATTTTTGTGCATGATGCAGTACGCTGCCTTGTAAGCACCGGTTTAATTCATCGCTGTTACGAACATGCTTTGCAAATGGGCAGCGCCGTGCCGGTAACTATAGCAAAAGATAGTGTGCGGTTATTGAATGAAGAATTGAATGATAATGAAGTGGTTGACAGGAATAAAATTGTGTTGGTGCAAACGCCGCAAACCTTTCACAGCCGCATATTACAGCCGGCTTTTGAAATTGATTTCAAGGAACGTTTTACCGATGAAGCAACCGTGGTGGAAGCCTATGGATTAAAAATATCATTGATAGAAGGCGAGGAGAATAATATAAAAATTACAAGGCCTGTTGATTTATTAATAGCAGAAAAATTGCTGGAAATTAGTATGCGTGAAGGCGTTACTAGCTAAACGGGACCTGTGTAATTTTGTACTAAGCAGTTGAATTACTATTAAGCGTCTCTTGCGTCGCACTCTTGTACACTTTGTAATTCTATTCGGCATTATCTGAACTGAGATTTATAGGAAGGATGAGTGGATGAGTGGAAAAGATGGGATAAGAAAAAACAATCCTATATCCCATTCTTCTCATGAATCCCAGTTCAGAAATATTTCCAGTTCAGAGACTTTTATGATTTTGCTTTTACGCTACTGGCGCCTGATGCTTTCACTTCTTTAACCGCAGGTGTTCCTTTATAATTAATGTCGCTGGCACCACTGGCTTTTGCTGTAAGTTCTCTGTTGGCGGTTATTTGTACATCGCTGCCGCCACTAGCTTCTATATCGCATATTTCTGTTACCAGATCATAGCCATCAAAATCGCTTCCGCCGCTCGCATCAATAACCACGTTAGTTGCTTTACCGGAAATATTGATGTCGCTGCCGCCGCTTTGTTTTACTGTCAGTGTTGAGGCGTCAATAGCACCTTTAAAATCGCTCCCGCCAGAAAGTACTAACGTAAAATCAGTTGCTTTGATAGAACCGTCAATCATCACATCCGAACCGCCGGAAGCCTCGAGGCTTTTCAAGGTTTTATAAGAAACATAGGCTTTTAATCTTCTGTCACCATTCATCGAAATGGAAAATCCCTTGCCATCGTACCAGATCTTTAAAATACCGTCTTTTATTTCGGTTTTTATTCGCTCTTTATGCTCTGGTTTAGATGCGCTGATGGCTAAAGCTTCATTCCCTGGAGACAAGAAAAGATCAATGCCGGAAGAAACAGATATGCCGCTAAAAGAGCCAATTGTTCTGGCTTCGGCATTGGCATCGTTGATAATTTTTTGGCTGTAAGCAAAAGAAGCGATCAAAAGCAGCAGGAAAAAAGAAAAATATTTTTTCATTTTTGGGTTTTGAAGTAGTACGATGAGGAAGGCTTAAAAGTTACAGGTTAAAAATCTTTTTCTTCTTTACATTTGCACCGATATCAATTTTTTCAGTGTTACCGGGGTGCTACTTCTTTTTAAAACAGAAGAGGCTGAGAACAAACCCGCAAGACCTGATCAGGGTAATGCCTGCGCAGGGAGCAAACCAGTTTGGGGTTTGGAGTTTTTAAGGTTTAGGGTTGCTGGCGCCGGCAATTCCAAACTCTAAACTCCAAATTCCAAACCCCTCCTCTCTTCACAGCTTTCCCTTTCATTTTTTTAAAGCATTTCAAAATGAAAAGGATTCTTTTTTTCACAGCCTTTATTTCTGCTCTTGCAGCAAGAGCACAACAAACAGACACGGCAGATTTAGCGCCGGTTGAAGTAAAAACCATCCGTGCAGGCGCCACATCGCCTTTTGCAAAAACCAACATTAGCAAAATGCAGATCCAGGCCCAAAATCTAGGGCAGGACCTGCCGTTTATTCTGAGTCAAACTCCATCGGTTGTAATCAATTCCGACGCAGGTAACGGAATAGGCTACACCGGCATCCGCATACGCGGCACCGATGCTACCCGCATCAATGTTACAATCAATGGCATTCCTTTTAATGACCCGGAAAGTGGCGGAGCTTTTTTTGTAAATCTCCCTGATATTCTTTCCTCTGCCAGTAGTATACAAATACAAAGAGGAGTGGGCACATCAACAAACGGCGGCGGTGCTTTTGGCGGCACCATCAACCTTAGCACCAATGATCTGTCTAAGGCTGCTTATTTTGAAAGTAATAACAGCTATGGCTCTTTCTCAAGTATGAAAAATAATATCCGGTTTGGCAGCGGGTTAGTTGGAGGCCATTTTACCACTGATGTTCGTTTCTCAAAAATTAAGAGTAACGGCTATATCGAAAGAGCGAAAACAGACCTTCAGTCTTATTATTTATCAACAGCCTATATAGATGATAGAACGTCTGTTCGCTTTACCAATTTTTCTGGAAAGGAAAAAACCTACCAGGCATGGAACGGCGTTGCAGAAGTAGATTTAAAAGGTAACCGCCGCGTTAATTATGCAGGTACAGAAAAGCAAGGCGTGCCTTACAGCAATGAAACAGACAACTATAATCAAGATCATTACCAGTTGCTATTCACCCAAAAGCTCTCCGCTAAATGGGATTTTACCACGAGCTTGTTTTATATAAAAGGCAAAGGTTATTATGAACAATATAAGGCCGGCGAATCTTACAGTGATTATGGTTTGCCCCCCATCATCAATGGAAGCGGCACCATTACTAACTCAGATTTGATCCGCCAGCTTTGGTTGGATAATGATTTCTATGGCGCTGTATTTTCTTCGCAATATGTGGCTGCTAAAAGCACATTGAGCATCGGTGGTTCTTTGTCGAATTACCTCGGAAATCATTTTGGCAAAGTCATTTGGGCCGAGCAAGGACTAACCGATCCCAACCATATTTGGTACAACAATGACGCTATCAAAAATGACTGGAATGTTTATGGAAAATTGCAATACAGGCTTTCCCAAAATTTACAGGCTTTTACCGACCTGCAATTGCGTGGGGTAAACTATAGTATCAATGGTTTTAGAAATAACCCAACCATCGATGTAGATAAGCAATACCGTTTTTTTAACCCTAAAGCCGGACTTACTTACACGATGAAGAACTGGACTCTTTTTGCATCGTACAGCATCGGTAACAGGGAACCGGTTCGTGATGATTTTGAAGCTGCTGCCAGCGAAGCACCGAAGCCAGAGAATTTGCAGGACTGGGAACTAGGTGTAGAAAAAAAATGGAAAAACACAAGCGTTGGCGCAACGCTTTATTATATGCAATACCGCAACCAGTTGGTTTTAACCGGCAAGATCAATGATGTAGGCGCTTATACAAGAACCAATATTGATGATAGCTATCGGGCAGGAATAGAACTGCAAGGAGCTGCTGTTATTTCTCAATGGCTGAAAGCTTCAGCCAACCTTACCTTAAGCCGGAACAAGGTTAAAAACTTTACCGAATTTGTTGACGACTATGATAATGGCGGTCAAAAATCGTCTGTTTACAAAGCTGCTGATATTTCTTTCTCGCCAAATGTTATGGGTGCTGCAACCATAACATTTAACCCTTTGCAAAAGCTAAGCATTGACTGGCTGAGTAAATATGTTGGCACACAATATTTAGACAATACCGGCAACGCTGCCCGCAGGCTAAATGCTTATTACACACAGGATGTAAGGGCTGCTTATTCCTTTACTAAAGGCTGGTTGAAAAACGCTGATATTATCTTCCAGGTAAACAATTTGTTCGATAAAAAGTATGAACCCAATGGCTATACATTCAGCTATTACAGCAACAATAAACTGGCAACGGAGAATTATTATTTTCCTATGGCAGGGATTAACTGGATGGTGGGGTTAAATGTGCGATTGTAAAGGCTTATCGTTACCCCTAACTGAAAACCTGAAACTCCTTACCTTCGCCCCGAATTTTTAAAATTTAAAACCTTTTCAATATGTCAGTAAAAGTTGCCATTAACGGGTTTGGACGCATAGGCCGCCTGGTGTTTCGTCAAATTCATAATATGGAAGGGATTGATGTAGTAGCCATCAATGATTTAACCTCTCCGGCTGTATTAGCTCATTTATTAAAATACGATTCGGCACAGGGCCGCTTTAACGAAGATGTTACTTCTACCGAAAATGCTATTGTAGTAAACGGGAATGAAATAAAGATTTATGCGCAGAAAGATCCGGCGCAAATTCCATGGGGCCAGCATGGCGTGGATGTAGTAATTGAAAGTACCGGCTTCTTTACCGATAAAGCAAAAGCAGAGGCCCACATTACCGCTGGCGCTAAACGTGTAGTGATTTCTGCACCGGCTACAGGCGATTTGAAGACCGTTGTGTTTAATGTAAATCATGATATTTTAGATGGCAGCGAAACCATTATTTCCTGTGCCTCCTGCACTACTAATTGTTTGGCGCCGATGGCCAAAGTGCTGAACGATAAATTTGGAATTATTTCCGGGTTAATGACTACTATTCATGCTTACACCAATGACCAGAATACATTAGATGCACCACATCCTAAAGGCGATTTACGCAGGGCAAGAGCAGCTGCAGCTAATATTGTTCCTAACAGTACAGGAGCAGCTAAGGCAATTGGTTTAGTATTACCCGCATTAAAAGGCAAACTTGATGGCGGTGCGCAGCGTGTACCTGTTATTACAGGTTCGCTTACAGAGTTGAATGTGATTTTAGGGAAAGAAACGTCTATTGAAGAAGTGAATGCAGCGATGAAAGCGGCCAGCAATGAAAGCTTTGGTTACAACGAAGATGAAATAGTAAGCACAGATGTCATTGGTACTTCTTTCGGCAGTTTGTTTGATGCCACGCAAACAAAAGTGATTGGCACCGGCGATAAGCAACTAGTGAAAACAGTTAGCTGGTACGACAACGAGATGAGTTATGTGTCGCAACTGGTGCGTACGGTAAAGCATTTTGCAGGGTTGATAAATAAATAAACTTAACGCATAACAGTTTTTATAATTTTACAAGGCTTTCTTCAAAGAGAGCCTTTTTTTATCCTTAATAAAAGGCTTTGCCAATATATAGGTAATTACCTCTCTACTTGGAATCAGGAATCACATAAATCCGAAATAAGAATCAAAATCAGTAAACCATGAGCAAATTTTCAGACTTCAACTTCAAAGGAAAGAAAGCCTTGATCCGTGTGGATTTTAATGTGCCGTTAGATGATAAATTCAATATCACCGATGATACAAGAATGACTGCTACCATACCTACTATTAAAAAAATTTTAGGAGATGGTGGTTCTGTGATTCTTATGTCGCATTTAGGCCGGCCTAAAGATGGCCCAACAGAAAAATATTCGTTGAAGCATTTAATAAAACATCTTAATGAATTACTAGGTACAGAAGTACAGTTTGCAAGTGATTGTATTGGAGAGGAAGCAATGCAAAAGGCAGGTGAGTTAAAGGAAGGGGAGGTGTTACTATTGGAAAACCTTCGCTTTTATAAAGAGGAAGAAAAAGGGGAAAAAGCATTTGCAGAACGGCTTTCCAAACTTGGTGATATTTATATTAATGATGCATTTGGTACGGCACACCGTGCCCATGCTTCTACAGCCGTTATTGCCGATTATTTCTCACCTGATAATAAAATGTTTGGCCTCGTGATGAACGGCGAAGTGGAGAGTGCAGAAAAGGTTTTACACAGCGCTGAAAAGCCATTCACTGCAATCATAGGCGGGGCAAAGGTTTCCGATAAAATCATGATCATTGAAAACCTTTTGGATAGAGCTACCGATATTATTATCGGTGGCGGTATGGCTTATACTTTTTACAAAGCAATGGGTGGTCATATAGGTAAATCGCTTTGCGAGGAAGATCGCTTGCAAACAGCCAAAGACCTGATGAAAAAAGCGGAAGAAAAAGGTGTTTGTATTCATCTGCCGTCCGATTCTATCATCGCCGATAAGTTTGCGGAAGATGCAAGTATATCATCTTCATTAAGCACCAATATTCCGGAAGGCTGGATGGGCCTTGATATTGGAGTGATGGCTTGTGAGATGTTTACTAAGGTCATTCATAATTCCAAAACCATTTTATGGAACGGCCCTATGGGTGTTTTTGAAATGGAAAAGTTTCAACATGGTACAAAAGCTGTTGCCATCGCTATTGCAGAAGCAACAGAAAATGGTGCGTTCTCACTTGTAGGCGGCGGTGATAGTGTTTCCGCTATAAACCAGTTCGGCTTTGCTGATAAAGTGAGTTATGTATCTACAGGTGGCGGCGCTATGCTGGAATATTTTGAAGGAAAAGAGTTGCCCGGAATTGCGGCAATGCATTGAAGTAAGAGGTCAGACAGACGTGAGACAGCAGAAACACTTACAATAAAGTGAACTCTTGTCTCACGTTTCGCTTTTTTCGTCTCATGGCTTTCTGCTTATCTCAATTATTTTATCATTACTTCCATTGGATGTTCAGATATATACTTTCCCGTTTATAAAGTTATCCGGCCCCCATAAAATTTCCCACGGGAATTGAAGGTTCTGTGTAAGCACTTTTCATTTACTTCAACAGGGATTATTGTATTACCTGTTTCTTCTTTATTTCTACAGGATATATATGAATGGTTACCAATAATAGCAGGTAAGTATATTTCATGAAAGCCAATTTGTCGTATGAAAGTAAGTCAGTACTAAAGCTTTGTACTAATTTTTCTGCCACTGGAGCATATTGCTACACGTGGTGCACAATTTGATAGTAGTGCACTGAATTTTTAATCTACATTTATTTAAAATTAAAAGAAACATGAAACGCAACCTGACACTTTGGATTGTATTGGGTATTATTTTGATACTTGTTTTTGTTGGCTGCGGAAGCTATAATGGTTTAGTAGGCCAGGACGAAAGCGTAAAGAACACCTGGAATAAAGTGCAAAGCGATTATCAACGCCGGGCCGACCTGATTCCTAACTTAGTGAATACTGTAAAAGGTGAAGCTAATTTTGAAAGAGGCACATTGAACGATGTTATTAGTGCCAGGTCAAGAGCAACTTCTACACAAATAAGCCCTGAGAACCTGACTCCGGAAAATATTCAAAAATTTCAGCAGGCACAATCGCAATTAAGCGGTTCACTTAGCCGGTTATTAGTTACTGTGGAACAGTATCCTACACTTAGAGCCAATGATGCATTCCGGGGCTTGCAAGCTCAGTTAGAAGGCACTGAAAATAGGATTAAAGTGTCGCGAAACGATTTCAACGATGCTGTGCAGACTTACAATACAAAAGTCCGCCGTTTCCCAACTAATATATTTGCTGGTATTATGGGCTTTGGCCCAAGAGCAGGTTTCGCGGCAGATCCAGGTTCTGAAAGGGCCCCTAACGTAAACTTCGATGAGCAGCGCCAGCCAGCTGTAAACTTTGACACAACCAGACGATAGTGAGATTTCCCTGGCAAAAAAAGAGAGAATTTTTTACTGCTGAAGAAACGCAGCAGTTAGTAGCTGCTATTCAAAAAGCTGAACAGCGCACCAGTGGCGAGGTGCGCCTGTTTATCGAATCGAAATGTCGCTTCATGGATGCAGTTGATAGGGCAAAGGAAATTTTTATTCAGTTAAGTATGGATAAAACGGACCTGCGCAATGCTACTTTAATTTATATAGCAATTGATGATAAACAAGCAGCTGTAATTGGCGATGAAGGTATTCACCAAAAAGTAGGGCAAGAGTACTGGAAAGCAGAAGTATCAAAAATGCTTCAGCAATTCAGGGCTGCGAAATTAGTGGATGGCATCTGCGTAGCGATAACAGACTTGGGCGAAGCTTTACAACTTCATTTCCCTTATAATTCAGATACCGATAAAAACGAGCTGCCGGATGAAATTATTTTTGGCAGGTAAAGAATGAAAAAAGTTGCACTCCTTATAACATTGTTGGTTTCTGTTTGTGCCTTTGCGCAGATCGATGACGTCATCCCGAAAAAGCCAAATCCCCCAAGATTGGTAAATGATTTTGCAGGTGTATTAACTCCCGAGCAAAGAGAAGCATTAGAAGCCAAATTAGTTGCTTACGATGACAGCACTTCCAATCAAATAGCGGTTGTTACCCTTAAAACTACCGGCGATTATGTAATAGATGAAGTAGCCCTGGGCATCTTGCGGACATGGGGCGTAGGTGGTACAAAGAATAATGGTATCGTAATTCTTGCTGCAATAGAAGATCGTAAAGTCTGGATTGCAACGGGCTATGGCCTTGAAGGCGCAGTGCCTGATATTACTGCTAAAACAATTACTGATAATGACATCACCCCAAATTTCCGCCAGGAGGCTTACTATCGGGGTTTCGATGCAGCTACGAATTCAATTATTAAAGCTGCAGCGGGCGAATATAAAGCACCGGCGCAGGATCGTAGAAATGCAAAGGGAAAAGGAGGGGGCTTCGGAAAAATAATTGTAGGTATTATTATTCTTTTCGTCATGCTGGGAATGTTTGGAGGTGGCGGTAATAGTGGCGGTGGTTACATGTCTCGCAGGGGCAGTAGCTGGATTGGGCCAATGATCTTAGGCAGTATGCTGGGCCGGGGAAGTAGTGGTGGCTTTGGAGGCGGCGGCGGCGGAGGCGGAGGCTTTGGAGGTGGTGGTTTCGGCGGGTTTGGCGGTGGAAGCGGCGGCGGCGGCGGCGCTGGTGGAAGTTGGTAAATAATATTAGGTATAGGTTCACAATATCTACAGTCCTTTTTTTATAGCTTGTTTTTTTATTCCCGGCGAACGTACTACTATCAACTTTTGTTGCGTCGCACTCTTTTACATTCTTATCACTATTCAACAATAAGCCCATCTTAGCCGGGAGTTATGCGGATGGGGTGTGAGTAGCCTTAATTTTCAAAAGCTTTTACATTTCATAAAATCCGATTCCATTAATTTTGGTTCACATGAAAAAGCTGTTACTGTCTTGTTTTGTTGCATGTTTATCTATTGCTGCTTCGGCGCAAAAGGTATTTTTCCTTTACCTGCAAACCGATGATCAGTCGCCGTTTTATGTGCGCATGTCCGACAAGATTTACAGTTCAGCAACTTCCGGTTATCTAATTCTTCCTAATCTTACTGACAGCACTTATAATTTAAGTGTTGGCTTTGCAAAAAGTACACAGCCCGAGACAAGATTTGCTGTTTCAGTTAATCAGAATGATAAAGGCTATTTGATTAAAAATTTTCCAGAGGGATTAGCGCTGTTCGATATGCAGGATCTTTCAGTTGTTAAATCAGTATCTGGCAATAAGAATAATGCGGTCTACGAAACTAAATCTGACAAGTTCTCTTCTGTATTATCCAAGGCTGCTGATGACCCGGATTTATTGAAAGTCCCCGTAGCTAAAAAAGAAGAACCGAAGCCAACGCTGGAGCAAAAAGAAGTTGTAAGCGTAAAGACGGAAGAAAGTAAGCCCATTGAGGAGAAGCGAAAAGATGCTGTAGCTACCATGCCAATTGAAACAGCAGAAATAAAGGTTGAAAAAAAGGCTGAGGCAATTACCAAAATTGATAGTTCAGCGTCAGAACCGGTAACAAAAGCAGTTGAAGAAACAAAACAACCCATTGTAAAAGAAGAAGTCACGGCTGATAATACTTCAGTGGCAAAATTTAAACCTTCCATTATAAGGCGTCACTCCGAAAGCTCCACCACAGAAGGCTTCGGCATAGTTTATTTTGACAGAACCGATGACAGGGTTGATACCATCAGGATTTTAATCCCGCCTTCAAAAGGCAAAATTGACGAAGATGCTCAAACTGCTAATCTCTCTGAAATCAAAAAGAAAGAGCAAATAACTATTTCAGAGCCACAACAGCTTAAAGTTGATTCCGGTACAGAAACAGGTAAAGAAAAGCCTTATGCTGTTTCTGTAAAGACATCTTCTTGTCAAAATAGTGCTTCCGAAAGGGATTTCATGAAGCTGCGCAAAAACATGGCAGCAAAATCTAATGATGAAGAAATGATTTCCGAAGCAAAAAAGCTATTTAAAAACAAATGCTTTACATCAGAGCAAATCCGATACCTCAGCACTTTGTTCCTTACCTCAGCGGCGAAATATCAATTCTTCGATGCGTCTTACAATTATGTTTCAGACAAATCAGGATTCTCCTCTTTGCAGTCCGAAATAAAAGACGAGTATTATTTAAAGCGCTTTAAAGCGTTAATAGGAGAGTAAGCCATGCCGCGCTATTTTATTGAAGTGGCTTATAAAGGCACAAACTACAGCGGCTTTCAGATTCAGGAAAACTCAAATACCATTCAAGCTGAAGTTGAGAAGGCCTTTCAAACATTCCAGCGCATTCCCATTCAACTAACTGGCTCCTCTCGCACTGATGCCGGGGTACATGCCATCCAAAATTTTTTTCATTTCGATTTTGAAGAACCTGTTCACCCTCAGGCTCTTTATAAGTTAAATGCAATTCTCCCAAGAGACATTGCCATCAGGAATATTTTTCCTATGCCTGCAGATGCGCATTCCCGCTTTGATGCGTTAAGCCGGGAATATTGTTACCGGATACACCGGTTTAAGGATCCATTTCTAACCGACCGATCTCTTTACTATCCATATAAGCTTAAATATGATCATATGCAGGAGGGAGCAGTCTTTCTTAAAAGCCAACAGAACTTTTTTGCTTTTGCTAAAACAAATACCCAGGTAAATACCTTCAATTGCACCATTTCAAAAAGCGAATGGGAGCTTAAAGAAAATTTACTCATATATAATATAGAAGGGAACCGGTTTTTAAGAGGTATGGTACGATCAATAACGGCTACTCTTTTAAAGCTTGGCAGAGGGCAAATATCGCTTCCGGAATTTGAAAGTCTTTTTGTAGAGGAGAGGAAATGTGGCTTTTCAATACCATCACACGGCCTTTACCTAAAAAGAGTCAATTATTCCCAAAACTATTTACCTGTAACAGCACTGCCTTTCACGGATTTTTAGCAACTGTTTTTCTAAAACATTTGGAGTGTATTATACATCACTCTTATCTTTGCAATCCGCTTTTTGAAACAGTTCATTAGTAATAAAATTGATAGAAAAAAAATCTGAAGTTGTTAGAAAATTTTTCAAATTAATTTTTTGGTTGTCAAATAGTTACGTATATTTGCAGCCGCTTTTTGATCGATGGTTTTCCCCGAAAAAAATCTAAAATTCCTTCACAGTTTTTTGTGAAAGAAATGAAGAAAAGATTTGGAACGAATTGCAGAGCAACCTTATCTTTGCAGTCCGAAAAAAAATCGAAAAAGCAGTTCTTTAAATCAGGATAAGTAGTAGCAAATTCAATAACTGTTCAGTTGTTAAAAAATTGAAAAGTTGAAAATTAAATTTGCTAGAATAAAGAAAGCTCTTACATTTGCACTCCCAATCGAAATAAGGGAATCAAAAAAAGCTCTTTTCTACTACAATTAAGGTGCGGCAAAAGGCCTGAAGATTCATAATCTTATCATCTTCAAAATCGCTTCTGGCTTGAGTTTCAAGTTGGGAGGTTGATTCAAGATCTTTGAAAGTTTGGAAGCAACAGCAACAGTAAT
>JAQBNG010000075.1 GCA_028288675.1 Flavisolibacter sp.
ATCAAACAACTATTTATAATGATTGGATTGGGTATGATCAACAGGAAAATTTTATTGATGCTTTTGTTGATAACAAACGGCAACTTTCTATTGGCTCAGAAGAAGATTGACAGCAGTTATAACAATACTTATTACCAGGGCAGAATGGATTTGTTTGCCAGCTTGGGCGGACAGAAAAAAGCCATCGTTTTTTTAGGCAACAGTATAACAGAACGTGGGGTCTGGTCTGAACTATTGCCTGGTGAAATTATTATGAACAGGGGAATTGGAGGCGATAACACGTTCGGTGTTTTAGCCAGGCTGAATGACGTTATTCAATACAAGCCTAAAAAAATTTTCCTGCTGATTGGTATAAATGATATTGGAAGAGGACTGCCTGTTGATGTCATCTCAAATAACTACAGGCGCATCATTGAACAGGTTCGCACAGGTTCGCCAAAAACAAAATTATTTGTGCAGAGTGTATTGCCGCTTAATGAAAAGATCCTGAAGGCAGAATATTTAAAAGGTAAAAGAGATTCCATTATAAAATTGAATACTGCTATCCAGGCAATGGCGAAAGAAGCCAAAATCACTTACATAGACCTTCATCCGGTCTTTGAAGATGCGCCGGAAATTTTAAAAGAAAATCTTACTATCGACGGTATACACCTGAAGCCGTCGGCTTATGTGGTGTGGGTGAATTATTTAAAAAAGAAAAATTTTTTATAAGGACTATTTCCTCTCGATTAAAAACTCCTTTACCTACAAAAATTCGATTACAAAAACTATGAATATAGATTTTACGGATTCGCTTGAACGCATTCCCGTTCGTATTTTTTCATCACCTGTTGAAGGGGCGAAATGGGTGGCGCAGGAAGTGGCTTCTGCTATTCGAGGAAAAGCAATTATAGGTCAAAAAATGATCCTTGGTCTTGCTACCGGATCTACACCAAAATTATTGTATGCTGAACTTGTGCGTTTGCATAATAATGAAGGATTAAGCTTTTTGAACGTCATTGCATTTAACCTTGATGAATATTATCCTATAGAGAAAGATGCCCTTCAGAGTTATAACCGCTTTATGAAAACGCATTTGTTCGATAAAGTGGACATTGATCCTGCCAATTGTTTTATACCGGATGGGGAAGTGTCGAAGGAAAAAATAAAAGAAAATTGTGCATTGTACGAAAAGGCGATTGCTGATGCGGGTGGAATTGACCTGCAGATACTTGGCATTGGTACTAATGGTCATATAGGGTTTAACGAACCTGGCTCCAGTATCCATTCCAGGACCAGATTAATCAACCTCGAAAACTCAACCCGTTTAGCCAATGCGTACGAGTTTGAAGGTGTTGCCGAAGTACCCAGGCTGGCACTGACCATGGGTATCAGTTCAATCATAAAAGCTAAAAAGATCATCTTAATGGGATGGGGCGGCTCCAAAGCCCCGGTGATTCAAAAAGCAGTAGAAAGGGATATAACCGAGCAGGTGCCTGCTTCTTTATTGCAGACACATGATGATGTAACTTTTGTAGTAGACGAGTTGGCGGCAGCCGAACTTACCCGCTTTAAATCGCCCTGGCTGACAAGTGATATTGAATGGACACCTGCACTAATTAAAAAAGCAGTTGTGAATATGGCGCTGGCATTAAAAAAGCCAATATTGAGCCTAACTAATAATGACTATAATGAATATGGATTAAGTGATCTGCTGGTGGAGAAAGGGGATGCATATGAAATAAACCTGCAGGTTTTTTATATGCTGAGAGACAGCATCACAGGGTGGCCGGCAGGTAAGCCCAATTCTGATATTCCCGCTCATCCTGAACGGTCTGAACCCTATCCAAAGCGGGTGGTTATTTTTTCTCCTCATCCCGATGATGATATCATTAGTATGGGTGGAACTTTTCAACGTTTATACGATCAGGGTCACGAAGTAAATGTTGCTTATCAAACGTCGGGTAACATTGCGGTGACGGATGAATTTGTCACCCGGTTTCTCAATTTCGCCGTTGGCTTCGAACAACTTTTTAGTTCGGATAGCAAGCTGGCGCAAAAAGTTTTGCAGGAGGCCCGTGCTTTTTTGCAGAACAAAAGATCGAATCAAATAGATACAGCGGAAATCCGGTCTATCAAAGGTTTGATCCGTCGGTGCGAAGCAGCAGCTACCTGCCGTTACGTGGGTTTGCAGGAAAAGGATATTCACTTTTTAAATCTTCCATTTTATGAAACCGGCACCATTGAAAAAGCGCCGATGGGCGAAAAAGATATCGAGATCACCATTAAACTTTTACGTGAAATAAAGCCACACCAGGTATTTGCCGCAGGTGACCTTGCAGATCCTCATGGTACGCATAAGGTTTGCCTGGACGTTGTTTTTGAAGCCCTGAAAAGGATTAAAGCAGAGGGTGATGAATGGATCAATGACTGCTGGCTTTGGCTGTACAAGGGTGCCTGGCAGGAGTGGGACATCAGCGAGATTGAGATGGCCATTCCAATGAGCCCGGACCAGGTAAGACAAAAGCGTTTCGGAATTTTTATTCACCAGTCGCAAAAAGATACCGTGCCTTTCCAGGGAAGTGACGCAAGGGAATTCTGGCAAAGAGCGGAAGACCGGAACGCAGCCACTGCCGATCTGTATGCACAACTAGGCCTAACAAGATATGCAGCGATGGAGGCTTTCGTTCGATTCCATTATTGATAGATAATACTAAAATTTAAACAAGTACCTATGCTATTTTCCTTTAAGAAGTATTTACGTTTTCTAACAGCCTGCACTATCATCGTGGGCGCCAACGATTTGAAAGCCCAGAAAATTTCTCCGCAAAATGCAGAGGCTTTACTGAAAGCAAAGCAGGGTCGCATTGTAGAATTACCGGGTTTTCTTACAGAAAAAATTCCGTCAATTTCTTACCAAACAATAGTTGCTCCGGGACCCCAGTATATAATATCCGACGACCCGGAATACATCCGCGTTCCTGAGATAATCGCTATAAAAGAAAAAGTACAACCTGGTTCTGTAAGGTTATACGTTTACAATGTAAATGGCGTAAAGGAGCCACAAAAAATTGAGAGGAAGATTACTGCTGTCATTAAGAATACAGGTCCTTCCAATATGACGATTCGCATGTTGAAGTATTCTTCTCAGAAGCCAACCACTAATTATTTCATGGCAGGCAAACAGGGGTTAGCCGATTTTTTTGCTTCTCAACCCGAAAAGAAAGGCAGGACGGTAAAGCCTGGTGAGATTATAGCGATTGATGAAAAGCTGGAAAAAAACAAAGTAAAGTATGACGAACTGGTACATGGTTTTTATGAATTCGTGATTGACCAGCCAGCCGAAATTTCAGTGTTGCAAACAGACCCGGAAACAGCAGGACCTAAGGCCGCTGCACGCATTAATACCGTTGCTTCATCAAGGCATACAAATGCAGGGCGAGGCTTGTTTGGGGTAAGCAATTACCTGGTGATAACGAAGGATACATTTGACACAAAGAGTGAAGCTTCGGCAATTATTTTGGCTGATGGAAAAGACGATCCATGGATAGTAGGCAAAGATGCCAGCACAGGCGAACTGGCTAAGCTTGCAGGCAACTATGGCGTAATGTACCAGGTAGAAATGAAATGGAAAAGCAGCAATGGAAAAGGGCTTGCACTGGTTACCTGGAATGCCCGTTCTAACAACGGACAATGGTGTGGCGGTATGGCGAATACGATGGTAGTAAGCAGAGGGAAATTTAAAGAAGGTGTCATACAATTACCGTCGGATCAGTTGCGGACGAAAGGAGCCCCGGAAGCTATTTTAATACAGGTTTTTGAACCAGCAAAAAACGGTGAGGTGCAGACGATCCGCTTTACTTATTCGCCACCCGGCGCCTCCTGTTTACCTACTCCCCTGATTTTTATTCCGGTGAGCATGGAGTAAAAAGCCGGGTCAGATTGCCGGTATAGCGGATGTTGTGGTAGCGAGAGGTAATTAGTACAAAATCGGTAGTCAATTCAGTAGCTGAGATTGACTTTGCGGACACGTATCTAAAGGATCGAACCAAAAGAGTAATAGTCGTTCACGCATTAATGAATGCTACTAACGCTAGAAGTTGTAAAAGCATAATTAGATCTTGTAATAACTGGTTCGACTCTTGTCCGGTAAGCTCCACGTAATTCTTAAACTAAAGGTTTGTTCACGAGTTATCTTTCGATAGCTAAATCGTAAAGCAGGAAAGAATGTGCTATTAACGGTGTCTGACCCGTCAAATAATACAAACCGTGAAGTGGTTGTGAAGCCAGTTCCATTAGGTGAGGAAAATGCCTTTGCTTTATGCCTATATTGAAACCTTGCCTACCTGGCCCACAATACCAGGGTAGCCTGTAGGGAAATCGAATTATCGTTTCTCGTTTTTTACAACTACAAAAGATAGCAGCACAGGACTAGCGGGAGTTCGAACTTTTTAGTGGAAGATTTAAAGAAAACGATTGTTTTAAATGTTTATAAAAGGTTGATGTTCTTAATATAGCAAAGTACTAATCAAAATGTTTTACTTCTATTTAATAGGGTATCTGAAATAACGAATGGAGACTTTCGATACACCGAAGGGTACTGTGCCCGATTTGCACCAGTATGTTTGCTATCAAAAAAGGATAGCACGGGTACTTAACTTAGCCTTGGTAATGACTGAGGAATATCAGCTTTTCCAGTATCCCCGCAATTTGTACTTCTCAAATTATTGGAACTCCGACAATAAGTCTGAATTTTTTTCCTTTAATTATAAAGCATCAGTAATAAAAAATTTAACCTATCAACTATTGTTACCTGGGTTCTACTTGGAGCCATTATCATTGCAGCGGCTGACGTGTTTTTCTGAGACAGTTTAAGAAAAATTACTTCGTAATTATACGATAACACGTGCCCACATTGGAGAATTATCGAACCAATACAAAGCTGATTTACAGTTGCTTTATAAGCTGAAGCAACTGCTAATTAAATAATTCAATTGAATGAAGTAAACTAATTACGCCAAAAATTCAGGCGGCTGTAAGATTTGATTTCCAAATTTGCCAATTGAGCAATTGTTATATCTGGTGAAACGGCAACTGCACAAACAAGGAACTCCCTTTGCCAGGCTGGCTGTCAATGGAGAAAATGCCCATTAAACTCTCTGCCCGAGAGCGCATGTTCCGCAGCCCTATGCCGTCTGAGTTTTGTGCGGTGTCAAATCCTTTGCCGTTATCCACCACAACCAGGGTTACCTTCTCCTGACTTTGCCGCAAGGTTACCTCCACATGCTTCGCTTCTGCATGTTTGACCACATTGGTCAGGTGCTCCTGCAAAATGCGGTATACAGCCAGCTTTATTTCTTCATTTCCACTTAGAGAAGTGAAAAGCTCAGTATGGAACGTGATTGGCAGCTGGTTGGAAGCAGCAACTGTCTCAATCAATTCCTTTATAGTCTTCTCCAACGATGTCGTGCTGACAAAAGATACGGAGAGTCGCTTGGAAAGCTTACGAATCTCATCGATAGACGTCTGCACCAAGATGATGGATTTTCCCATCATTTCGGCCGCATCTCCCACGCCGTCACGGCCTAAACCGGCATAGAGCTTTGCTGAGGAAAGCAGTTGGTTGACGTTATCGTGCAGTTCTTGACTGATCAGGGAGCGTTCCTGTTCCTGTGCTGCAATGACTGCAGATGTCATCCCGCGCTGCTGTTCCAACAGTTCCCTTTCCAGCCGCTTGCGTTCATTGATGTTTTTAAAATATACGGAAAGGCCGTTGGCAGATGGATACACACTCATCTCGGCCCAAATGTCTCGTGGAGGATAGTATCCTTCAAAGTGAGTGGTTTTTTGATCCTTAAATGCCTGCTGATAAAGGGTGTAAAAATTCAGCTCTTTACTATCCGGAAAACACTCCCAAAGCAATTTACCGATGACCTCATCCCTGGATTTCCCCAGCATTTCTCCGGCGGCCTTATTCCAGTAAAGCACTATGCCATTCGGGTCAATCGCATAGAAGCCATCGGTAATACGGTCTAGAATTCCAAAGAGATAATGATCCTGAGTTAATGGTAATGGACTTTCCATATTAGCTGATCACAAACTAAAGAAGAAAATTGTGTTATGCCTGTTTACATAAACAGCTTTATAAAGTTAGCTGAGTTTATTTCAGTGCTCAAAAAAGAATCTACAGTATTCTTTTTTCCGGGATATTGCTTTTTTAGATTTTCTGTGAGTTCACTTTCACTTGCACTAATTCAGGCAATGGCTAAAGCTAAAAAATCTTCTACTTCAAATTCCGGCGATTTGTTGACCGCGACGGCATCATTAAACACTTCTACGTCGCCTCAAAAAGCCCCCCGATTAGGTTTTGTAGACTTAGGGACAGAATCCCGACGAGTGGAAAATAAAACGTATCCTATTGTTTCTGCAAATAGCGTAGCGCTTGAGAAACTTCCGGTATCACGAGAAGTCTTTTTGAAAGTCAATGAAGTGCAGTCAGCCAACCTACACGGCTACAAAATGACAGTAGAAAACGAAAGCATTTCGCTGAAGCGGTTTATCCGTTGTGAGAAGTGCGGAGGTCACCTGGCCGGCTACTTGGCGCATAAAAACCAGAAATTCTATTACAAGTGTAGAACAAAGGGCCGCGGGGTAAACAAAAGGGCCAATGACCTGCATCCTCAGTTTACAACGTTGCTGGATGATTATACCCATTCCTGCGACGGAAGGGCTGCAACACTTAATTAAGTACACAATAGAAGCGTTCAGAAAATTAAACGAGCAAAAGGAGAGTGATTGCGGGAACATGCAAAAGCAACTTGCTGAAATAGATAAGAAGTTGAACCGTCTCGAGGAAAGCTTTATCGAAGAGGAAATAACCAAGGAAATTTGTCTGAAGTACACAGAGAAAGCAAAGGAAGAAAGACGTGAAATTGAGCGGCAAATAGCCAGGGCCAAAATGGGTGTTCGAACCTGGAAAATGTAGTAGAATGTGCCCTTGATTTGCTTCCGAATTCAAGCCCCTGTGGGATTTGGGCGATTACTACGACAAACAAAAACTTCAGTTTATGCTCTTTCCTGAAGGATTACTACGACAAGAAAAATGATACAGTTAGAACCGCAAGAGTAAATAGCGTGTTCCTCTACTTTGTAAGCCTGGCAAGGCTTTCGGAGAAAAAGAAAAGCGGGAAAGGCAAATCAAATTTGCTCTTCCCCGCTTTGGTGGACCCTGCCGGGCTCGAACCAGCGACCCTCTGATTATGAGTCAGACGCTCTAACCAACTGAGCTAAGGGTCCATATTAAAATCACAAGCTATTAAAAAGCGGACGGCAAAAATAGGGAAATGGC
>JAQBNG010000087.1 GCA_028288675.1 Flavisolibacter sp.
GTTGTATTCCACATGGAGTAGCCACTTATACTTTCAGGATCAATAGGAAGATCGCCTAAATTATCCCAGGTAATAAAGTTTTCAAGGCCCACATATACCCTAAACGAAGTGATCCACGCCTTTTTAATTATCGATTGCGGCAGGGAATAACCAACAGTAAAGTTTTTAAGCCTGAAGTAAGCCATATTCAACAAGTACCTATCCTGAACCTGCATATTGTTGGCGGTGTTACTGGCTGCATTATTATATGCGGCAGGGTAAAAGGCTCCCGTGTTTTCAGGACTCCAGTAATTACCTGCAATTGCCTCGGGCATTGCTCCATCAGAAGCGTTGTAGCCTGCAATGGCTAGAAATCCATCTCCCCATATCTTACGGCTTCCAACACCCTGGAAAAAGGCGCTTATATCGAAACCTTTATAGTCAGCACCCAATCTGAATCCATACTCATAACGCGGATTGGAATTTCCAATCATTTCAAGGTCGCCATGATCAGCTAAAGTTCCTTTTCCATTATTGATTTCGCCATCGCCGTTCACATCTTTGAATTTAACATCGCCAGGCCCAAATCGAAAGTTTGCTGTGTTTTGTAAAAAAGCCTGGTAAACCGGTTTTTTCCCATCGGTACCGGCCTTTAATTTAAAAGCCTGCCTACCGGCATATAAACTACTTTCTGCTGATGTAAGCGTAATTATTATCGGCTTGCCGTTTGCATCCAGTTCAAAATCTTCTTTCTGATACAGTCTGTCTGTACGATATCCCCAGATTTCTCCTATGTCTTTGCCATTATAGTTACCGGTAACCTGTGTACCTGACCCATAAGAAGCTAGAATGCTTTTTGCATCGGAGATATTCCCTCTGAAATTAATGCCCAAGCCGTTAGTAAATCTATGGTTAAAATCAAGCGCTACTTCCCAACCTTGTGTTTGCAGGGAGCCATAATTTCCTAGTGGTGCGCCTACTCCAAAAGTTAAGGGGATACCTTCCTTAGGCACGATCATATTGTTTGTATTTCTTTGAAAAAGATCAAAAGACAGGTTGACCTTATTACTTAAGATGCCAACATCCACACCAAGGTTTTTGCTCTCAATATCCTGCCACTGTATATCTGCGGCAACTGCAGAGGGCGTACCCACGGAAAATACCCTGGCCCCATTGGCTCCTATCCAGGTTGATTGCCCATTGGTCATAGTCGAAATATATAAACCACTCGGTACACTCTGGTCACCAATAGTACCCCAGGATCCCCTGAACTTAAAAGAACTGACTACAGGTTTTGTCCATTGCATAAAACTTTCTTCACTCGCTACCCAGCCTGCAGAAACAGAGGGATACCATCTCCACCATAAGAATTCAGGGAATTTTGAAGATCCATCATAACGTAAGTTTCCTTCCAGCAGATATTTGTTTTTGAATGCATAATTGATGCGTCCGAAATATCCCAACTGCGATTCCCAAGTTTTATTCCCATCAATAGTTGGCGTACCGGTGCCAAACCTAAATTGTGGATTTGTTATATCTAACAGGTTCGTTATTTGAGCAGATTCCCATTCAGTAGTGGCCGTTACGCGATTGACACCCAGAATAAATTTAAAAGCATGGTCTTTATTTAAATTCAGGTTATAAGTGCTGAATGCATTTATGGTATGGCTAAAAAAGTTTGTAGCTGTCCGGCCAAAATGATCCGGGTTCGATCCCAACGCGGTGTAAGTTTGTTTTGTCAGGTCAAAAGCGGCTATAGCACCAGGTTCCGTACTTGGAACAACTTGCCCTTCCTGATTTACGTATATGCGGTTCCCACCGGCATCGAACCGGGCAGCGGGAGCTACCCATGAATCTCTCATGGTAAACCTTGTTCCCGGCCTTTTCCATATTTCTTCCTGGTTGGAAAAAGTGTAATCGAAATCTACTTTCCAGTTGTTTGTAATACTGACAGTTGACCCCAGGCTATAGTTGGTATAGTTTTGTAAAATGTTGGCTGTGTTTGCGGCAGCTATTTCGCTTTCAGGGCTTCGGATCGGGTCTCCATTTTCATCCTTACCCAAAGGATATAATGAACTCCATCTGTATAAATACAACCACGGATCTGCAGTCGTAGAGTTGGTAGCGTAACCATATTCTTTATTTCTTTTCGAGTATAATGCACTTCCGCGAATAGTAAGGTATTTATTAATCTCACTTGATATTTTCAGTGAAACATTGTAGCGTGTGAACTTATCAACTTTTGCGGGTTTCAGCATTCCGCTTTGATCTAATAAACCGAGGCCTAAATTATAAGAAGTTTTTCCTGATGTAAGTCCTACAGATAGATCATGCTGTTGGGTGGGTGCCCATTCCCTAACCATATAGTCATAGGGATTATACGTTCTCACACCCATTTTTTGATTGGTGGCTCCCTGAACATACCAGTCTCTTCCAAAAACAGTTGGGTCGTTCGGCCCGATAGTATTGCCATATTTTTGCTTCCATGCTACAGCTCTTTGGTAGCTTGCCCTATCCACATAATAAAATGCGCCTACAGGGGTAGTAGTGCCTATCCGCTCTGCAGCGTCTACCGTATATTTCAGGCCATTTACATCAGCCATTTTAAGATCTTTCCACACATTTTGCCTGGAAAAATTGTTGGAATAGCTTATTTGAGGCTTGCCGGTTCCGGAGCCTTTTTTAGTAGTGATCAATATAACACCAAACGACGCCTTGGAACCATAAATTGAAGCGGAAGCCGCGTCTTTTAAAACAGTAATAGAAGCAATGTCATTAGGATTCACCACTTGAATACTGGGTATTTCAACGTTATCCAATAATATTAAAGGAGCACTTCCACCTTGTAATGATCCTAACTGTCCTCTTATTTTGATAATCGGGTCAGACCCAACTTCTCCGCTTGGAATAGTTACACTAAGGCCAGAGGCTGCTCCCTGCAACCCTCTTCCAACATCTGCTATCGGCCTGCCTGAAAGTGTTTTCTTGACATCAATTGTAGAAACCGCTCCTGTAAGATTTCCCTTTCTTTGCGTTCCATAACCGACTACCACCACATCTTCCAGTGTACTGCCTGCAGATGTTCCAAGCTTAATCGAAATAGTATTTTCCTGGCCAATAGTAAAATCCTGGGCAGAATATCCAACATAGCTAAAGTGAAGGGTTTGCCCGGTGTTTGCTGAAATAACAAATCTTCCTTCAGCATCAGTTTGTGTACTTCTGCCTGTACCTCTTACTGTAACTGTTACTCCTGCAAGCGGAGCATTTTCATCGCCAGATGTGATCTTACCTGACACGGGTCTTTCCTGAGCAAAGCTGGAAAAACATAATAATAGCAATCCCATATTAAGGAGTGCTAAATAGAGCAGTTTTCTCATAATGTGCATTTTAAGCTTTAGTAATCAATAATTGTTTTTTAACTATAACAGCGTTCTACAAACGCAATAGTTCAATTTTGGGGCTCATAGGAATTATAGGAACGCTTTAAAAGAACCTTTTGATAAAGGATCGTTGGGTTTGGTTTATATAGTAAGAATTGATTGGTTTATCAGCGACAGAAAGTGAACTTTTAGCCAGTACGGCATCGGTAAAAGCAAGGTCATGATGTAAAGCAATCGAGTGTTAAGGGCACTAAAATAAGGGAAAATGCTGCACACTATGACAAAAATTACGATGCCATTTTTTTGTTTAAAAGAATAATGGGGATGGCAAAAAAGAGGAGTAAGAAGTAAAATAGAAATGTTGCTGGTGAAAAAACCGGCAGGAAGAATTTAAAACGAACTTCTAAAGCACGCTATAAAAAGCGCCGGTTCTACTTAACAACCCTACCTCGTCTTTAACCTTTGTTTTTGGTTCGAGAATATCTGAGTAAACCTTAAGTGGTATTTGTGCTAATAAGTGATTGTTATACAATTTACTATTCACTATTCGATTATCATTTCTTTATAAATCAACTCCCCGTTTTTATCTATTCCCTGTATAACAATTCTTGCTTTGTTTCCAATACTATTATTATAAAATTGAAAGCGGAACTTTCCGTCTTTTGCTGGAAGTAGTTTGGTATTCCAATAAAGTGTAAACCTGTTATCGCTTTCCTGTAAGGCTGGGTTGAAAGTATAATCCGGCTGGTAGAACTCTTTACTAATGGCATAACCCTCCAGCTTTTGCCTTGCATAGGCTTTGTCATAAATGCTTCCGCCTGCTACTGCGCCTTGTTTGGTATAAACAGCTATTGCCCCTTGTGTGGCACCCAATGCGGTTGCTTCATTTTTTAAAACTTTTATTAGGGCTACATCATCCACAGTCAACGTATTAATGACATCCTTAGTTACGTTTACTTCATTTAAAAAATACGCTACTCCTCCCGTCTCCATAACAATAGATTGGCTTAATTCTCCATCAGAACTTTCTGATGAAGATTGAGAAGAAGAGCCACTCCCCAATGCTGCAAACCTACTGAATGTAACAGTGGGGTCAAATGGATTGCCTTCTACGCTTACCCCAGGCACCGCAGCTTGTATCATTTGCCAAATAGTGCGGTAATTTTTAAAAGCAGATGGATCGATAGATTTTCCCATCAAAAAGGCGCCGCCTGCATAGGCTACATTTAAGGAATCTTCCGGTGTCCTTTTCTTCGATTTTATTACAACTGCCTCTAACGTTCTTGTACGCATGTCTTCATCTAACGCATTCAGCCGGCTATTCAAATATTTTAAAAGAGCAGTATTCTGATTATTGGCATCAGCGGTATCAAGATTTATCAAAGGCTTATTGCCTGACAACTTTAAGCTGTCTATATAGTTGGGCAATAAATTTACATCTACAATATAGTTCGCCTTTTTATTATTAGTACCCATGTAGGCTACTAGTGCATTCTTTACATAATTGACGTTGTTCAATAAGAACTCTCCTTTATCGGTAACGTTTGCCTCTGCAAGTATGGAGGTTGAATCAACTCCTTTGATAATAAAGGAAACTTTGCCATCAGTCACTTTTTCTTTGCTATCACTTTTAAAAACGGAACCTCTAAAAGAAATTGCCGATTCGACCGGATATTTTAAGGCAGAAAATTCATTTCGTTGTATTTTATTCCAGTCAAATCTTCGCCATCCCTGTGTCATTAATAAAAGATCAAGGCAGTGCAGGGTGAAGGAATTTTTATCTTTAAAATAATAGCCAGGGTTATGAATATACCCTTTAAGGTCAGATGTAACCAATAACGAAGAGGCAATGTTCTCACCAAAACGGGCAATGCTATCGCCGGGCAAATAACTGGTGATAAGGCAGGAAACCGAAGGAGACGCCACCCTATCAAGACTAAAACTTAATTGATTCCTGGCTTTTGCTTTCAGGTCTTTGTGCTCAATAACAAGTGCTGGGTTTGCAAGGCTGTAATTCTCAATAAATGTAAGTCTCTCGCCA
Source organism: Flavisolibacter sp. (assembly GCA_028288675.1). Lineage (GTDB taxonomy): Bacteria > Bacteroidota > Bacteroidia > Chitinophagales > Chitinophagaceae > Flavisolibacter. The sequence goes on from JAQBNG010000087.1 coordinate 5,401, forward strand.
AGAGGCAAATTATTTTTGTCGAATACTGTGATATGAAGGATTCCGGCTGGAAGGTTTTTCTTGCTGATTGTAATAGCGGTTTCGCCTTTGTCCAGATCAAGCACCTTGGAAAATATGATGTTATAGTTAATGGATGCAACGACTCTCACACTGCTGAATTTTTCTTTTCCTTTTTCTGCCCTGTTTAATAAGACAAAAAGCCGGCTGGGATTTGTATTTTCCACTTTCAATACAACACCTTCTTCTTTTGCTTTTGGAAGCTTGAAGTTTATTTTGCTTCTTTTGTCGGTAAGGCTGGGAATAATAGCTGTATACTCATTTCCAACTTCAAAAGCAATTTCCGTAGTGCCCATGCCATCATGCTCAGTATGGATGTCAGTTATTTTCTTTCCATCTTTATCGGCGATAATGCCCTGAAAAGCAAAAGGAAAACCGTTGCTATTGGTTGCTTTAAAAGCAATACGATTGTTTATTCCTGCAATCAGGTCTCCGCCTTCAGGAAAAAATTGGATATTATAGGTTGGATTAGCACTCTTTTTAGAGTTGGCTGCTGCCTTATGATCCTGTCCATAGATGAACACATTCTTTCTGAAAATAAATTCTGGGAAATTAAGCATCCATAACGTATAGGCATTAATTGAGTATGTGCCTGTGAGTACTGATTCAGTCAATTCAAAATCAGCTCCGGCACTGCTTAAACTATCAAGCAAATACATCTTTTTCATCACTACCTGGCCATTGGCATTAACTATGTCAACGTATAGTATCTTACTTAAGATGCTGGGCACTTCTTCCATTACGCACCAGGCTTTCATCCAGATCGTTTCTCCTGAAACGTAAACATCTTTATCTGTTTGAAGGAACACTTTTTCCTGTGGGTAAAGGTTCTTAAAGACAGCTAATGCCGAATCAGTTGATAATGATTTTGCAGGCTGGGCTTTACTTACTATTACAGTGAAAACAATTAGAATGGTTGCTATTACATATTTCATAACAGGAAATTGCTATTGAGTAAATATAAGTTGTGCTTTTGGCCTTGGTTATACTCCGGGACGGTAAGATAGAATAGATACAAACAAAAAGCCTGTCAAACAATTGTGAATACCACTAATGTGTTTAACAGGCCGAACCAAACAAAATTTACTTTACCTGTCTATTTATTATAGGCAAAGGAAATTTTAGCGCTTCTTATATCTGTTGTTGCCGGTCCAACATATCCACGTGCATACACTGTAAAAACCCGCTGGTTGGCTGTTGTACTTGCACTGGTGTATGCAGTGCCCAGGGTAGCGGTGCCACCGGCTTGTCTTAAAGTCCACGACAAAGCCGTTCCTCCTGAGGGCAATAGGAAAGGTTCGGTAGCTTGCTTGAAAGGGACATTAGATGCAACCTTAGTTGTTCCATAATATAAATCAAGGGGGGTAGAATTCGGGATCAGGTTTACAAAGGTGAACTGCGTAAAGCCTGAGTCGGGTTTATTAGCGGCGTCCTTAGTCAAGACACTTTGCGTACTGGCGGCAGTGTCTGTAAAGTGAAGCGTCTGGTAGTCATTAGTTGTTAAAGTAACGTCGGTTTTATATAGTAAAATTGAATCCTCAGTAGAACCAATTTTCGGAATACTCAAACTAACCGAATTTGAACCGGGCTTTACTGAAAGATAGTCAGCATAGGTATTTCCACCAGTGTTAAGCCCACCGCCTGGGTAAGGAGTAGAGTAGGTGATCAAACTGCTCACTTTCTCTCCGTTGATCTTTACTTGCACACCAGGGTTTCTAAAGTACGGACAGGAATAATTTATTTTCAATAATGCCAGTCCATCTGTGTACTCATACGGAGAAACAGTTAGCACGTTTTTTTTGCACGACCAAAAGGCAACGCAGGCAAAAATTATAGTAAGGAATGATATAGTTATTTTTTTCATTTCTTTATTTGATTATCAAAGAGAATAATAAAATTTATAGTTTGTCAACATCCTGATTATGGCTCGCTAAACCACATTTTGATAGTATGGTAATTTTGTTGCAAAACACCCAACCTTTCCAGTTCGGAACGATTGTAAGTATACTCCGATGTAAAATGCGGCCGTACCCTGTAAACCGGTAAGTTATTATTGTTGCCAAATAATGCAGTAGGAAGCGTGAAAGTATTATATACCGGGAGATTGGTAGCAGGGTCAGGATCTATATAATGGTAACGTCTCATATCCACCCAGGTTTCAAAAAATCCCCATCCCCATAACGCAATATATTTTTGAAGCATAATATCAGTCCTCGTTAACAACGGTGCAGTTTGCTTTACGTTGGCACTTGCCAGGTAACTGCTTCTTGCAGCTGCTGAAATAGGGTTAACTCCATATATATTAGATGCCCCGCGAACAGCATTGTAGCTTCTGTTTATAAAATCAAAGTGACCATTGATTCCATTTTTATAAGCCGTATAAGCTACTGCGCTGTTGTTTGAACGAATGGCCGCTTCAGCTTTTATGAACTGCATTTCCGCATAGGTCATAACAGGAAACGGCGCTTTATTTTGGAATAAGTATTTGCCCGTTGCATTATTAAAAACACCGGGGCTAACGTTTGTATAGGTACTGTCACCCCAGGCAACAGCTACTTTTTTCCTTGCATTATTATAATTGGCCAGGGCAGTGCCAGAGGTGGGAGGAAGCCCATTTACCAAATAGCTTGATGGTGGGTTCAGTGCATAATTCGGGTCGCCTTGGCCCGGATCAACACCCCTGAATCCTCCGTTGCCGTTACTAGTGTCGTTAGAGGCCGATAACATGTAAGCCATACGAGGATCTCTGTTGGCCTTTACATTGCTGCCAGCCAACGCCGTACCATCCAACACACGAACAACAAAATTACTTTGGCGCAAAGTGCTCATATTATCACGAAAGGTGCCAAAGTAATTGGAATTATTATTTATTGTAGCGTCAAACGGCACTACAAAATCATCGTTCACAGTTGCCATTGCCTTGTCGCAATATGAAATCACCGAATCAGCATTGTAGGTGCTTTTGTTAGATAGATGATGCCAGTTTCTAGCCAAAATTCCATACACAAATTTTTTCCATTTGCTCACGTCTCCATTATAAACATAATCTCCTTTGGCTAACGTATTCAATGCCGGCTCGTTCATTGCCCGGTCAAGATAAGTTAAGGCAGTGCGGCATAAAGAATCTACCCCCTTATATACCTGCTCCTGTGCATCATATTTAAACACAAACGTGTTCGGTTTAAACGCGTCATAAAACGGGATGTCTCCATTATAATCCGTTGTATGTTGAAACGACCATGCCTTAAGTGCTAAAGCGACACCAACATAATCATTTTGACTTTTCTTTTGGCCGTTCTCTATGATATAATTCAGATTGTTCCCTAATGCATAGTAGGTCATATTCCATGTGGCAGCCATAGTGCCTCCGGCAAAACTATAACCCTGCTGGTCGTACATGTTCGCATTGGCGCTTGAGCCTGTTAGCCAGTTCTGAACATACTTGGCAACATAAAGTGCGCCGTCAGATTGCAATGCAGTGGGAATGGCTGCAAGGCATTGCGGCAATACAGAACTGTTGGATGGTTCTTGTGTTGTGTCCGGATCGGAATTAATATCAAGAAATTTTTTGCAACTTGTAATACCTGTAAGCAGGCTAGCTGCCATTACTATATATAAGAATCTAATTTTCATTACTCTTTTTTATTTTTTTAGAAACCGAATTTTACTCCAAAATTAATGGTACGCGGTGATGGAATGGCGCCATAATCAATGCCTGCACCACCATATCCTTTGGTGTTGGAGGAGTTAAGCACATTTACATTAGGGTCCATTCCTGAGTAGTTAGTTACTATGAAAACATCAGTAGCGGTAATATATACGGAGGCAGATTTAAAGACCTTTTGACGCTTCAGTAATTTAGTTGATAACTGGTAGCCCAATGTAATATCCCGCATCCTCATCCAGTTAACGTTCTCTATATAATCCGACTCGGCAAAAACACCATCATAATAATTATTTCTGAAATAAGGATTGATAGCAATTGTATTTACGGTTGGATGGGCCGAATTTTCAAAGCCGTCTTTATAAACGCCTGTTATAACTCTTGGCTGTTCTCTGTCTAATGTTCTTACGCTGGCACCATTAATTGTCATCATCATTTCATTGGCGTTAAAAACAGCACCGCCTTTTCTAAAGTCAAGGTTAAAGGCCAGGGAAAAGTCGCCAACCATAAGGCTATTGATAAGGCCCACTTTAAAATCAGGCTGCCTGTCGCCAATCGGAACATAGTCAGTGATAGACTGAATAGGCAAACCGGTTGTGGGAGATATTAACAGGTCGCCTTTATCATTTTTTTCAAACGTAAATCCAGAAAGATTTCCTAATGATTGGCCAACACCCACCTGCGAACGTACGCTGCCAAAAACCCAGGTATCGGAATCGTAATAATAAGGCAGATCGCCGGGAAGCTTGCTGATAACAGTTTTTGCTTTATCAAAATTCACAGTGATATTCCAGTTAACCTTTTTTGTTCTTACTGGGTTTCCGGTTAATTGCAGTTCCCATCCTTTGGCAGATAATTCGCCGCCGTTAACCCAACGTAATATAGCTCCTGTTGCGTAACTGATACGGTTAGCTATAATAAGGTCTTTTACCTTGTTATTAAAGTATGCCACATCCACTCCAATCCTGTTTTTCAGGAATTTAAATTCGCCACCAACTTCAAAATTTTTAGAAAATTCAGGTTTTAAATTAAAATTATTAGCTGTAACGCCTAATGCAAAACCTCCGCCTGTGGAAGTAACGCTGTTAAAGGAATTATCAATAATATAAGGCGACAAAGGTCCTTTACCCGTTGAAGCGTAAGAGGCTCTGAGCTTAGCGTAACTCAACCAACCTCTGGTTGGTGCCATAAATTCAAGATCGGATACAATAAAACTTGCCGACAATGAGCCATAAGTAAAGAAAGGTTGCAAGTCCCTGAACTTAGACGTAAGTGTAGATACCCCTTCCCGTGTACCTGTAGCAGATATATACAAGAGGTTATCCAACCCAAAAGTGTAACCACCGTAAAAACGGAGCTTCCTCGTTTCGTACTGGGAAAGAGAGGCAATTCTTGAAGTAGGATCTGTATTATTAATAGAGATGAAATCCGTCTCGTAAAATTTTTCCCCGCGTTGCGAATTAAAAACAGAGTTGTTATCTTCTACATACACGCCGGCATAGAAGTCATTAGTGAACCTTTTATTGACAGTAGTGCGATAATTAAGCCTGGCCGTTCCATTTATGGAATTATAAGCCTGCTCATAGGTTGATAAATAACCCCCAAGCGAAAACGCTTCCCTTGAGAAAGGATGGTAAACCAGGGTGCCAAGTGTGGTATAATGATTAATACCAATAATGGCTGTAGCAGTCAACCCTTTTGTGATTGTTCCTGTGAGGTTAACGTTACCAGTTAAATTGTAATTTTTATCATTAGACTTATTCTTATTCACATCCCAAAAAGGATTGTTTAACTCCGCAGCCGGCGAAACATTACGAATTGACTTCCTTGTACCATCCAAATTAATGTAATCACTTGCATCCACATCGGTAGGAAATGTCATTAGATTAGTATAAAAAGTTCCCGGACCTTTTGAAGCTTTATCGTTATTGGAAGAGGTGTAGGCCCAAGTGGTATTTAATTTAATTTGTTTGTTTAATTGGGCAAAAGCAGAAAACCGGAAGTTATATCTTGTTAAATTGGTATTTGGCACCACACCGCCATAGTTAGCGTATCCAGCTGTAAACCTATAGTTCAATTCATTAGAGCCGGCTTCCAGGGAGATGTTGTGCTGCTGGCTAAAAGCTCTTTGAAAAAAGTTCTTTATGTTATTATAAAATTTCGTGTCCTCGTCATATTTCGGTCCCCAAAATCTATATCCGTATAAAGTACTGTAAGCTGTAGGATCATACGCTCCATTAGTTCCTCTTGAATATTCTTGTTGTACCTGTGGGTACCTGTAAACTTCGGAAATTGAAAAAGAGTTGGAATAGGTAATTTTTGTTTTACCGCTGGCTCCCTTTTTTGTAGTGATGACAATAGCACCGCTGGCTCCATCAGATCCATAAAGTGCCGTCGCCTCCGGCCCCTTTAAAATGGTAACACTTTCAATATCATCGGGATTGATATCAGCAATACGGTTTGTGTAATCGCTATTGCGGTTAGCAAGGGAAAGGTTTGCAGTACCAGGTAAGGCGGTACTTGAGGCACCGGGAATATCAGTCTGATCAACCGAGCCATTACTTTGCGGCATACCGTCAACCACAAATAACGGCTGATTATTACCTCCAATAGAGGTGCCGCCCCTAAGCATGATTTGTGTACTTGCTCCAGGCATGCCCGAAGTAGAAGTAACTGTTAAACCCGGTACACGGCCAGCAAGGCCATTTAAAAAGTTATCCCTTCTTGTTTGTGCAAGGTCTTCACCTTTTACAGTTGTGGCCTGGTAAGCTAATTCTCTTTTGTTTTTTGCCTGGCCGTAGCCGGTTATAATTACATTTTGAAGATCTTTATCAGAAGGCACTATGCGAACGTTAATCAACCTGTTCTCCTCTACTGTAACTGATTTACCAGAGTATCCTACGAAGGAGAAAGTTATAATCTGCCCTTTTGCAGCTACAATGGAATAATATCCCACTGAATTGGTTTGGGTTCTCTGGTTCGAGGACGTATTTGTAACTGTTACACCAATCATTGGCGTTCCATCGTCGTCGGAAAGCACTGTACCTGAAACGGTGTTGTCCTGTCCTTGCGCTCTAAATGCAAAACACAGAAATAAAGCTATCGCACTAAAAACAGTTCGACAGACGAATTTTCTCATAATAATGTTCATTTTAGTCTTTAATAATCAATAATTGTTTTTTAACTATAAACAGCGTTCTACAAACGCAATAGTTCGATTTTGGAGGTTCATAGGAATTAAATGTTTTACAATAACCCTTAAATAAAAGGATTGGCCAGTTGGGTTTATATAGTAAGAATTGATTGGGTTTTATCAGCACCAGGTAAGTGAACTCTTAGCAAGTAAAGCATTAGTAAAGGAAAGGTCATAATGTAAAGCAATCGGGATTAAGGGCACTAAAATAAGGGAAAATGCTGCACAAAATGACAAAAAAATTACGAAGTATTTTTTCGTTTAAAAGAATGCTGCTGATTGCAAAAAAGGGGAGTAACAATTAAAACAGAAATATCGCATGTGAAAAACCGCAGCGGTTTGAAGAAAACTGCATGGCGAATTTAAAAACTCTTTTCTTCATACATTATAAAAAGCTCCGGTGCCTACTCAAACAACTCGTACTTAGTCTTAGGCCTCCTCGCCTCCAGCCACTGAAATTTTTCAAGTCTCATTTCTGAAGGTTGCTTTTGTTTGATAGGATACATAGTTCCCTTCACAGAACTGCGGAGCACGACTTTACGCAATTCACTGCTATCAAAATAAATATCAATGGCATCACTGGTGGTTTGATTTACACTGGAGAAAGCGCTGTCTTTATCCTGGAGAAAATAAACTGATTCGGCTGCACCTTTAGCTCTTACTGAGTCCAATGCTCCATTGGTAAAAAAGCCATTCATCCGTATGCTTTTAATTTGATTAAATACTCCCGGCTGCACTTCGGTAATCATGAAACTGTTTTCCATAACTCTTATGAAGGAGGGTTTATTATTTTTAGTATGAAGGTAGATCGTGTCACCTGTGATCTGTGTTTTACGGCTCCATGTTACAGGGTTTTGAAAGAGTTGAAAAACAGAATCTTTAAACGAGTAAAACAAACTGTCGCTCACTGATTGCATTGAATCGGAAAACACACGAACGTTCCGGTACGCTTCAAAATAACGGTTGGTGCTGTCTTTGGGATTTGTCTTTTTTGCATTCTTAGATGTATCTACAAACAAGTCACTAAGCCGGGCAGAGAATAAAGTATCGGCGGCTATGTATATAGAATCCTTATCCTGCTTTACAATCATCAGCGGCTTTTGAGTTGCCAGGAAAGCTTCTGTTTTTTTGTTAGCGAAAATGCTATTAGCCAAAATGCTAATGCCTTTTGATGTATCTATTAAAACTCCACGGCCACGTATCTGGATGATGCCTGTTGAATCGTCCGATATAATTTCGTCGCCGGTTACAGTTAACGCTTTATCTACAATGGTAGTGCGTTGTGTAAATTCGGCTTTGCCGGTCGGAACATAAAAGCGTCCTTCAGTTGTTGTAATCACTCTTCCACTTGTATCTGTAATTACTGTTTTCGCAATAAACGAAGCCGTTTGTGTTTCTGTATTGTAAAGGATGGAATCCGTCTTGACCGTGTTGGCAGGGTCTTTCATCACCACATTTTTTTTGAAATAAATGTCCTTGATGTCAGTATAGTAAATTCCCTCCTGGCTGGTGACTGTAGTTGTTTTGTTTACTACTTTTCCACCATTTTTATAATGCCCTATTTTGCGGGCAACGTCGTATTCAAGTGTGTTGGTAGTAAGCTTTCCCTGTCCATCGTTCAGCCTTACAGCACCAGTTAGGTAAGCATATTTCTGATCGTATAAATACCTCAGATTGTTCGACCATATCTGGGTGGTATCACCTTCGTTTATATGCACATTGCCAAAAGCTAAAAATGTTTTTGTTACATTATTTAATACGCAACTGTCGCAGCTAAAAAGAGTAGTGCCTTGTCGCAAACGAACATTGCCCGCTAATATTTGTACCTGCGTCCCATCGGGAAGTTTTTTAAATTCAAGTTTGCGAACGCCAGGTAATATTTCAACAATTTGAATAGTATCAGCTACCGGTACCTGTGCATATAAAGCGATGCAAAAAAAGAGGAACAGTGTTAGAAAAAAGGTTTGTTTAAGCCTCATTATTGTTTCACCGGGGTGGAATCCTTCAGTGAAGGCGAAGTTATAGGCTCACCTCCTTTCTTGCCACCGAACACTGAAATATTAACGTAGCGTTTCGGATGAAGACGAATATCATCAAACAAGATTTCCGCACTAAGCGCTGTTTGGTTCATTCGACTTGTAATACCGTTTAACTGGTCGTAAAGCTTACGGTCATTCATTAATAACCCTAATGTGCCTTTATCGGAATTGATGTTACTAATAGTATTTTTCAATTCGCCAACAGCGCCTTGTAAGGCCGATACCATCCCTTCGATATTGGCATTGGCAAAACGTGATGTAGTGACTTCCACATTACGAATGGAAGACGTAATAGCATCGTTATTACGGGCAAGGTTACCGGTTACCAAATTCATATTTTGCAACGATTGTCCCAACACGCTACCCTGTGCGCCCAATAATTTTGAAAGTTCGGCAGACGATAATGTGAGGTTGGTAATTAATTCACGAAGGTTGTTTTTTGTGCTGGGATCAAAAACACTGTTTAATGCCCCAATAGTAACTTTTAATGAATCGAATGTCTCGTTAAGACGTAACACTGTTGGTGCTATTTGTGCTTTTAAATCGCTTAAAAGTGTCATATCCAACCGAGTTGAAATGGTGTCACCGGTTTTAAGATAACCGCCGGTAGTGCCTTTTTCAACATTAATAAATGCTGAACCTAGAACAGTACCGTCTATAAAGGCAATGGAGTTTTTAGGAATCGATATCTCTTTATCTAAATGCAATTCCACTATGATCGTATTAACCTCTTTATCGGCTGGTGTAAAACTAAATACAGTGCCAATGGCAAGGCCGTTGATCTTTACCTGGTTTGATCTTTCAAGTGAGCCGATATTTGGAAAGCGGGCATATAATGTAAAAGGCTTCGAAAACACATTGGCGCCTTTTAAAAAGTTGAATCCTAAAATCAACACAATTATCGCTGCTACAGCCAGTACTCCTACTTTAACTTCATTAGAGATTTTCATGAATAATCTGTTTTCGTCTTTGGTTTTATTACCTATGGCGCTCCAAAATAAACAATAAATCTTTTACCTTTTATTTTAAGAACATACAAGCGCAACGGAACAGTTAAAAAACCATACCAGTAATCCAATGGAAGTTTGCAATAACAATTTAGAGTTGCAAAATGATCAGGGTATTTAAAGAATGACGGTTGCCTATAATAGGATATAACGACACGGCTGGCAATGGAGCCTGACTGCTACCGGTTCAGTAAAATTTATTTGGTAAGTTTTGTACCAGCAAATGAATGGTGATCAAGAGCTTCTAAAAAAGACTCTTCCAGCTTAGCCTCAGATGCCGTTAAGGGAATTGAAGCAGACACCTTAGCTGCAGGGTTTTGTTTTTTCTCAAGCCAGGTAATATAACTTCCAACAGCTTTGGTTATGCTTCCCGCCAACTCAAGCTGGCCGTCGCTGCTGTTCAGATATTGCTCTTCATCCGGATTGGTAATAAAACCTGTTTCTACCAGTATGCTGGGCATGGCTGTAGCCTGCAATACCCAAATGCCTACTTGTCTTTGCTTGGACCCGCCACTGATGCGACCAACTTTGGCAAACTCTTGTTCTACCATTTGTGAAAGCATGGCGCTACGCTGACCAAACTGTTTTGTTTTTACTAACGACAAGGCAATAAACTCCGGGGAGTTAGGATCAATATCACCATATTTTTCCTGGTAGTTTTCTTCAGCGAGCATAGGTGCGTTTTCCCGAACCGCTACTTCCTTATCCTCGGCTTTATGCGCTCCCCAAATGTAGGTTTGTGTGCCTTTTGCCCTTGTATTTGGCGTGGTGTAATAATGATATTGAGCAACCTTTCTTGTACGCTTTTTCTTTTTCTTGCCTTTGCCCGTGTAATACACTTCTGTTTTGTATCCTGCCAATTCTTTGTGGTGAATGGGAGGCATTGCATTAACGTGAATGGAAATAAAAAGGTCGCCGCGGTTATGATTCGCGATGTTGGCTCTTTCTTTCAGAGAAACAATATTTTCGGAACCTCTTGTTTCAATGATTTTTATTTCCGGATAGGTTTGTTTTAACTGCGCCACTAGTTTTTTAGAAACGGCTAAGCAAATATCATCTTCGTAAGAGTAGGTTCCTTTTGCACCATTGTGCCCGCCGTTAGCCATGATGCCATGACCGGCATCTATAATAACTGTTTTTAAAACCTGCTGGCTCTTTTTAACCGGCGTAAAAGATGTTAACACAGCAGAAAAGGAAAATAAGGTTACGATTAAAAAAGTTTTTTTCAGCATGCCTGATTTATTTTTGAAACTAGTTTTTACTAAACCAATAAGAGCCTTAAGCTTCTTTGATGCAAGATAGCCGCTACATTGTTAGGAGGGGTCAACGTTTCGCTATCCTGCCCTTTTTTAGGGTTATCTAATGCACTGATATATTGTTTAACCGCATCCGTCATGTTTTTTACGATCTCATTCTGCCCTTCCTCACTATTCATGTATTCTTCCTCTTCTTTGTTTGAGACGAAGCCTGCCTCTACCAAAATGCTTGGCATTCCCGTGGCATGCAACACCCATATTCCTACATCATTTCTCTGCTTAACACCCCGGTTGATACGGCCTGTTTTCAAAAATTCCTGCTGCACTAACTCGGCTAATTTTAAACTGTTTAAGAAATACTTTTTTGTGTATAGAAGCCTTAACGCATTAATTACAGGATCATTCTCCTCTACTACAGAACTGTCGTCTGCACTATCGGCAAATTCACCGGTGCTTCCTACCAATTGTTCTTTATGCGAATTTTCTTTAGCAGTCCAGATGAAAGTTTCCGTGCCCTTGCTTTGGTTGGTTACATAATAGCTTTCGTATATAGGAATTTTTGTAACCTTTTTTTTCTTTTTCTTCTTACCTGTAAAACTTACTTTTTCATCATAGCCCACTATACGCTTTTCATTCCATCCACCTGGCGACCGGCCCGCCGAGTTGCAATGAATACTGATGAAAAGGTCGGCTTTAGAACTGTTGGCAAAGCTGGCGCGGTAACGATC
>JAQBNG010000142.1 GCA_028288675.1 Flavisolibacter sp.
CAAAAAAACAAAAGAAATGAAAAAGAAGTTAATGTTCCTTGCGTTGGGAGTTGTTGCTGCCTGTTCAGTTGCCTTTTCCCAAGTTAATGTAAATGAAACCATCAATGGTAACAACATTGTTGGTACAATTACCAATGTAAATCCGGGTCAAACACTAAATGTGGGTACTCAAGTTACATTTGTGAGTGCTGGTCTTCAGTACACTTATCAAGTTACTACGGTTCCTTCGGTTAATCCTCCAGGTATTTTATCGTTTATAGCCAACGCTATAAACAATGCCTTTAATGCGGCTAGTGTTCAGGGCGCACTTGCGGGTGGTTTACTTCCTAATGTTTTTGGTAGTAATGCCGGGGAATTTTCGGTAAGTTTCTTAAGGGTAGAGAACGTACCATTTGATTTAGGACTAAGTGCTGTTTTAGGTGCTGGTGCAATTGCAGCTGTTAAAGCTCGCAGACGTAAAAAAGAACTTGAAATTGTAGCTTAACTCATATTTTTCTGAGCCGGCAACATTTATGTTGCCGGCTTTTTTATTTTCCGCACTATGTTTAAAAACACGCTCCGTTATTTCGATTTTGGCTATTATCTTCGTTTTGCAGGTTTGTTTTTCTTGTTCTTTTTGACGTACACGTTTGTTATTGCTGCTTCCGCCCCTACGGGTACCTATTACCCCTTTGTTGATCACTATTTAAACTTTCCACTAGTTATTCGGTATGCAGTGCTTAACACAGGGCATTTTTTACTATCTCTGATCGGTTACAATACAACAGTACTCGATGACCGGCTGATTTCGCAAGATGGATTTTCATTTCTTCAAATGGCCTGGGCATGTTATGGTTTAGGTCTTAAAAGCTTCTGGATTGCTTTTGTATGTGCACACCAAATGAAACTTAAGCAGAAAGTCTATTGGTCGGTTATTGGTGTCATCACAGTTTTTTTACTTAATTGCATTCGAGTTGTTGTCATGATGATCTCTATGGTAGACAAATGGACTATAGCCGAGTACTTAGGTACCAATGCACATGACCTGTTCAATTATTTATGTTATGCTGCTTTGCTTGGACTTATTTTTATTTTTTATGCAAAAACAAAAAATAACCAGCACCCAAAGTCGCTGGTTTTAGCAAAGGTGTAATCTGTTTCTCACTGTTGGCATTTCAAACCCTTTCTGGCATTTGGTCACCTAAAGTTTTCTTCGCTTTTGTATATGACGTTATGATATTAGATTTGAGAAGAATTAAATGTCTGTACAAATCATGATAACACCTGAAGTAAATTGGTTTGCTTTATACACGAAACCACGCTGGGAAAAGAAACTTGCAAAAAACTTAAGTGAAAAAGGCATTGTTGTTTATTGCCCTTTAAACAAAGTAGTTCGACAATGGAGTGACCGGAAAAAAACTATTCTCGAGCCTTTATTTAAAGGCTATGTATTTGTGCAGATAGCTGAAATGGAAAAATTAGCAGTAAAGCAAACTGATGGTGTTGTTAACTTCGTTTACTGGAATGGAAAGCCTGCGATTGTGAGGCAGGAAGAAATTGAAATAATTCAGCGCTTTCTTCATGAATTTTCAGCTATTGAAATAGAAGATGTTGGTCTGAAACCAAATAAGCAAGTTGTAATTAGAAATGGGATATTAGTGAATTACCGCGGTATAGTGCTGGAGGTGTTGGGTAACAGGGCAAAGGTTTTAATTGAAAGCATGGGATTAAAACTTAGTGCTACTATTGATACGAAGAACTTACAAGTAGTTTGATTAGTATGGCTTGGATAAAAACTTGGCTTCAGTCGTCTTTCGACATTTACGATAATGTAGTCTTGAAACAGTATTTATTTTATACATCAACATAGTTTAAAGCCTGCGAACCAATCTCCCATTAGCCGTGTATGAGACAGTTTTCATCAAAACCTTTTTTTATTTACTTATTGAAGTTTGGAGGGGTCTTTTCTCTTTTCTATTTCGGTACGCTAATTATTATAGGCCTTTCCTCTAAGGAAAATTTGTATAGCCCATTTGTTTCAAGCTATCTTGATTTTATTACACCACTCCGGCGTTCCATTTTGTGGAGTGCCGAATACATACTAAAGTTTTTTGGGCATTCAACAACCTGGAGCGATCAATACACCTTGGGACTAACGGGTGGAAGAAGTGTGAGGATGGTTTACTCTTGCGTAGGCTACGGTGTTCTTAGTTTCTGGGCGGCATTTATTCTTGCTAACCCTAGGGGGTTAAAGGTCACTGTGGTATGGCTTATCTCTGGATGGGCTATATTATGGGCGTTAAATGTTTTGCGTATTTTCTTTTTGATATTGGCCGTTAATCAAAACAGCGAAGTCAGGTTTGAAGTTGACCATCATTCTTTTTATAATATTATTGCCTATTGTTGTATTTTTTTGATGATCTTTTTATATGATCGCTCCAAAAGAGTAGGTTTAAACCCAATAGCAGTGCCATGAAAACAGATCTTTCCTGTTATAACAATAGCTGGTATAAGCCCGGGAATGCTTTCAAAAGATTTTTGTGGTATGTTACCAGCCTTATTTTTTTTCAAAATAGTTTTTTTCTCCCTTCTTCTTTCAAAGTTTTTCTTCTTCGTGCTTTTGGAGCCAAGGTAGGAAGTGGGGTTGTGCTAAAACCGAACATTTCTATAAAATATCCATGGAACCTCCGTATGGAAAATAATATTTGGATAGGAGAGCGGGTATGGATTGATAACTTAGCGTTGGTATATATTGGTAACAATGTGTGTGTGTCGCAAGGCGCTTATCTTTTAACAGGCAATCATAATTACTCATTACCCTATTTTGATCTTATCGTTAAACCTATTACGTTAGAAGAAGGTGTGTGGATAGGCGCCAAATCAATAGTTTGTCCCGGTGTTACTTGTAAATCACATGCTGTATTATCAGTGGGCTCAATTGCTACAAAAGATCTTGAGCCCTATGCCATTTATCAAGGCAATCCTTCTACACTGATTAAAAAAAGAAAGATTGCTGCTGTTCCTCTCATAAATACATTTTTTAATTCTTGAGATTTCCTCCGAGCTCATTCTCGCTTTGAAATAAATTTTTTTTAAAACTACAAGATTAAAAAATTTAGAGTATATTTGATTTAATATTTAGTTCCTGTCTACATATCCTCTGAGCACCGTATTCAATCCTATCTTTTTGTGTTAGTTAGCTTTATAACTCGCATAATCGAAAAGCCACCGTACTTTAATCCTGATTCTTTCCGTGGAAAATCTTAGCCTTAATGGTTGCTATGCTGCGCATTTAAGTTAAATCTAATTGCGAAACTAGTTTATCATGTCAAGAAACAGATTTTATCATCGCTAACTGAAAGAAATGAAAGTATCATTAATCACGGTCACCTATAACTCTGCTCGGTTTCTCCAAAATGCAATTCAATCGGTTTATCATCAGAACTATTCTAACATCGAATACATTATTGTAGATGGGGGCTCAACTGACGACACCTTATCAATAATTGAACAAAATTCTGCATGCATTACAAAATGGGTCTCTGAGAAAGACAATGGCATGTACGATGCTATAAACAAAGGAATGAAAATGGCAACGGGCGATGTGATAGGAATTCTGAATAGTGATGACATGTTAGCATCAAAGGATGTGATATCAAAAATAGCTTTGTGTTTTAAAGAGCAGCAAGTGGATTCAATCTTTGGGGACCTTTTGTATGTTGATGCAGAGGAAACCAATAGAATCCATCGTTCCTGGAAGGGAATGCCTTACAAGCGGGCATTAATTAATACAGGTTGGATGCCTGCCCACCCGACGTTTTATGTACGTAAAGAGGTTGTTGAACAATTAGGAGGTTATGAAACTCATTATTTTTCCGCATCTGATTTTGAGCTAATGACCCGCTATCTTTATAAATACCGCATCAGTTCTTATTATCTTTCTGAGCTGATTGTAAAAATGAGGAAAGGGGGTATGAGTAATGGAAGTTTTAAAAAGCGAATCAGGGCAAACAGACGAGATTATTTGGCACTTAAAGAAAATCAGGTTCCTTTTGCGTTTTTAGTATCGTTATTAAAGCCATTACGGAAATTACCTCAGTACATTAAATTTCTTCATCATACAAAGGAAAAAGAGCTCATTACAAGTCTTTCCCCAGCTACAGCATAACTAAACAAGAACACTCTTATAGCCTTAATTTAGGGCTATTTTATTAAAAGAATTGGATTATGTGTACAGGTAATGATACAAAAAATGGGTAGTAATTATTTGGGAGCAGGTTTAACTATTCGCCTGTCAGTCTAAGCGAGAATAGGCAAAGGATTGGAGAGCAACATGCCAGCAATAGGATTGAATCTTATAAAATGAAAGAGGCAGCCATTCAATGGCTGCCTCTTTCATTTTATTGGTAAGTATCATGGAAAAAACTCAAAAGATGTTTCTAGGGTGAAGGTACAATTTGATGAAGTTTTTATAGCCACTTGTCTTTTCCAATTGCCTGATCGTCTGACGACCCACCGACCCACCACTCAATTTAAAACAGGTAAATCTATTGGCCTGACTTACGGCTTTATTGATAGGTTGTAAAAAATCCATATTGCCTGCACTTATAACAGTGTTTACCTGCTCGTTCCCACCTTATAACATCCAAATTGGCGCACACCAGCAACGCTTTTTTGAACTTTCTTCAAAACCTCTGCAACATCAGCTCTAGCCAGTTATACCAGCTGTTTTTGGCATCCATAACTACAGACACGGTCAACTTATACATCAGTATAAAGCGATCCACTAAATTTGCTGCTAACTCTATGTTTACAAACCTGGTAATTCAAAAGTTTTTTTGCTTTGCTTAAACTGAAATGTGTAGAGGGTTAAAAACAACTTAAGCATTTAATTGCAGGGGTCACTTTCTTATTGGACCATTTGCTTATAATAATATTGCCGGTTATTTTTTAAATCAATAATACTTATGATATAAGTACCTGTCCTTAGACTCTCGTTTATCACCATGTTTCTTGTATCAACGTCCCTGAACGTGCCATTGAAAACTTTTACGCCTGTTGCATTATAAACATCTACCTGATAATTTGTTTTTTTCTTTTGCGAGAACGCAATGTAAAACTGCTTACCTGAAGGGTTAGGATAAATTTTAATCATCTGGTTTTGGGCCTGTAATTGTATTCTAAGACTGTCTGTTGGAAGTGGATAACAAGTTCCTAAATGATTGACGGGGAATTCTTTTGTATTCGAATTTCCACAAGCGTCAATTACCTGAATAGTTATCGTATTCAAATTTGTGCCTGGCGGTATTGAAAATGAATTTGAAGACTGGCTTCCAGTTATCAATGATGCCATGTACGGGTTTGTTGAAATGATCTCATAAGTATACGGTGGTACTCCCCCCGTAATGCTATCTTTAAATACATATGGATTGCTTCCACATTGTAAAATATTTGTTTGATTCTGCAAAGGATAAATATAGGGTCTGACTTCTATTGTATCGTACACTTTATATCCGGCACAACCGATTGTTGATTCGAGTACATAAATACCTGTTGTTTGATTAGTAAAATAATATTCTTGAAGCTGAGTGGAGTTGTTCCACAATGTGTGACTTTGCGGAATATTTACGGGTATGCCATCCCTTTTGATTATGTTGACAGTAGCAACGGGTGCTCCATTGCCCCTACCGCCATAGGCATACCTGTCACCTATTAATAAAATGTCTCCTCCTCCCGAGTTTCCGTTTATACCCGGGCAACCTCCTGTATATGTTACTGTTCGGGTTGGAAGCAACATTGGCTGATATAACAACGAAGTATCCTTGTAACCGCATCCATCTTGCTGCACAACAGTGATTGTACCTGCCGTCGGGTAGGTGGGGAAGCTGATATAGCTACTTGAATTATTTGATGTGTGAACCATTGCCTCTGTTCCATCCGGATAATAAATAGAAGTCGTAAAAGGGTGTTGGGACGAAGAATCAAAGGTTACACCTACAGCAGAGACATATACCATGCATGTATAGTTTAATTGACTACTAAAATTGCGTGGGTAAACTACCGTTGTATCAATACGCACTAACGTATCTGCACAGGGATCGTAGATGATTGAGTAGTAGCTGCCGTAGGGCAAGTTATAGAACTCTGCACCGCCGTACTTCCATCCTAAGCCTGTTGCAGGATTAATGTCACCCATGAACGGAGGCATAGATTTTTTACACTCAACAAGTGAGTTATCTATCTGCCTATACAGGCAAACGCTGTCTGTGTTGTTACCATCTGAGTGCATATCAAACGTTGTACAGTGCCATGCAAACGGATCAAGTTGTGAACCACCCGCAGAGGTCTTATCCTTAAAAAATGCCGAATCCCTGTAACAACTGTCCTGCACAATAACGTAATAGTCCTGTCCAAACGGAAGATTGAAAAAATTAGTTAAGAGACCTCCATTATAGTTTGCTGGTGCCTGCTTACATTCTACAAGTGTATTTTGAGGTGATTTGTATAAGCAAACATTTGGGGCGTTGAAGCCATAATACTCTGGATAGATTTCCTGAAATGTACACTCTATCCTTTCATTAAGTACTTTGATATAGCCCATCATTTCTTTTGGGATTATTTGGTCACTAACGGCTTGATTACCACAGCTATCTCTTACATATAGTGAAATGATGCTCTGAGGTTCGAGGTTCAGATTGATGAGGGAACTATCGCCCCATATTATCGGGACACTACCATTTACTGCATAGCCATATTCCAGTGCCGGGCCGCCCGCTGAACAGTTTATTGTAAAGCTAAAATTCTTACAACCCAAGTGCGTCATTGTTGACGATGTTGTAAAGTTGTATGGTGTAACTGTCGCCTGTCGTGAACGGATCGTTCCACAAGCATCTTTCATTTGCACCTGATAAGCACCTGCTGCAACATTTGGGAATATACCTGTCGCGTTGGTGATATTTCCGGGCATTAATGTATAGCTGTAAGGAACTACACCACCTGAAGCAGATGTAACTGTGATTTCACCAACTAACGGACAAGCTGGGTTTTGAACTGCGATAGCAAATTGTGGCTCTGTGTAGCCAGTTGAACCACATTGGGCATTAACATGGCCACAGCACACGGCCAGCAGCATAAGGAGTAGGAGGTTCTTCATGTTTAGATTTAAAGTTTTGCCATTCTGAGACACGCAGCTCGGCTCTATTGGGCTGCTGTCTCTTAATCGTTGAATATTGGAAGCGAAAAGTAATATTTCAGTTTTATTTTGCATAGTATTAAAACCGAAAAAGAATTCCTTCTCTTTTTCATTACTCATTATAATAACTGTTTGCATAGCTAATAAATAACAGGCACTGTTACATATTATGGGAACGTAACAAAAATTACTGATTTACTCGTAAAAGCATCTAATAGTAACACTTACATTGCCATGCAGGAATTGAGTTGAAGCCAAAATAATGGTTATGGATTTACATAAAAGCGTTGATCAGCGCACGTTTGCAATATTTCTTTCAAACAAAAAATAAAGTATTTTATCAAGTACAAATACCAAAACAGGATGAGGAAAATACACTTAAGAGAAACTAAAGTATAAAGGCAATAGGACTGGAATATTAACTTACGGCACTTTTGACTTACGATAACCTTTATGTTTATTATATGCATATATTGTTAGGTTTCAGAACAAAAAGATTTTTTCTGCTAAGTTGTTAGAGTAATAAACTTCACCAAACTAATTTTTCCATCCATCATCTGCTTATAAAAACTGTAAGTGGTTGGGCATTGCTATAGCATTATAAACTCCTAGAATAAATGCTCTTCCAGTTTTTTTAGAAATCCTACTTTTGCTTTTCATTCGGGACGTAGCGCAGCCCGGTAGCGCACTAGCATGGGGTGCTAGGGGTCGCAAGTTCGAATCTTGTCGTCCCGACCCATAAAGGATAAATCAATTTGGTTTATCCTTTTCTTTTAACTCAAATATTCATACTATGACCACAGAGCGAAAAACCAGGATAGAAAGTGTTTTGGCCCACCGGCAAAACGATTTGACTATCGTATTGGAAAATGTTTTTGATCCTCATAATATCTCTGCGGTGATGCGTAGCTGCGATGCGGTAGGAGTACAAGAAATCTACATACTTAACACTACAATTCCCCTTCATGAAAAATGGGGTAAGAAGAGTAGTAGCAGTGCCGCAAAATGGCTTACAATCTACCAATTTGAAAATGCAGCAGAGTGTTTTGCTATCTTGAGGAAAAAATATGCCCGCATCTTAACGACTCACCTGGCGGCTGATGCAGTAAGTTTATATGAAGTAGAAATGACAAAAAGCACCGCCCTGGTTTTTGGAAACGAACACAGTGGCGTAAGTGAGGAAGTGAGGACTCTTGCAGATGGCAATTTTATAATACCGCAGGTAGGAATGATTCGTTCTTTAAATATTAGTGTTGCTTGTGCAGTATGTTTATATGAATGCTTTCGGCAAAAAACAATAGCCGGCCACTATGATCACCAAAAATTAGATAAGTCGGAGCATCAATCATTAAGTGGTCAATGGGCATACAATAACCGCCTAGGTTAGGATCACCATCTATGCAAAGCTTCGTGCAGACGTTAAAGGTTCTTTACCATTGACACCGCTTTGTAAATTTCCCTTTTTACAATCAGTTATAAAAGATAAGAGCGACCAGCTAATAGAGTTTTTGCAGGAAGAGCTACCAAAGAAAATCCTGAAAGCTGAAATGAAAGCATGGTTGAATAAAAACTATAAAGAGCAAGAAGGGCTTTACGCGATTTGACTATGAAACGTTCGTATTAACCGATGAAGATTTTATTATCAAGATATTCACTGCAGGAGTATAAGTAGTGCACCAGAATAATTCGTTTAAGTTTACATTTCAGTTTTCAAAAGAAAATTACCCGGGTATGATAGAACGTAAGAGGATACTTATTCTTGCCCCACACACTGATGATGGCGAATTTGGCTGTGGTGCCACCATAAGCAAATTAGTCGAAACGAATGAGGTGTATTATGTTGCTTTTTCTGCATGCCAAAAATCAGTGCCGCCGCCCTTTGATGCTGATATATTATTAGATGAGGTCACAAAAGCCACGAAAATATTAGGCATCGAAACCGAAAACCTCATCTTACTGGATTATGATGTTAGGACATTCAACTATAGGCGCCAGGATATACTGGATGATATTCTAAAAATTAAGAAAGAGATTTCACCTGATTTAGTTTTTATGCCGACCCGAAACGACATTCATCAGGATCATTTTACAATTACTAACGAAGGCATAAGAGCTTTCAAATTTTGCAGTATACTATGTTATGAATTACCATGGAATAATTATTCTTTTAATACCTCCTGTTTTGTTTCACTAGAAGAAAAACACCTGCAACGCAAATGTGATGCATTGTCGGAATATAAATCACAGGCACACAAGCCATATGCAAATCATGACTTCATAAGATCACTGGCTACAGTAAGAGGGGTACAATCTGGTCATCGTTATGCAGAGGCTTTTGAACTTATCCGTTGGATTATTTAATAGCAACAATTGAGAAAAACCAGAATTTTATTAACAGGTGCAGGTGCGCCGGGGGGGCCCGGAATTATAAAAGCATTACTACTAAACTCTTCATTTGACCTTTATACCTGCGATGCAGATGCCTTTGCCAGCGGAAGGTTCTTAGGTCAGCCATTTATACAAATACCTAAAGCTGCAGACGAAAATTTCATCTCGTTTATTTTAGGCTTCTGTATTGAAAATCGCATTAATGCCATTCTTCCTTTGGTTACTTCTGAGCTTTCTCACTTTGCAAAACAAAAGGCGCTTTTTTTAGAACATGGGATTCACGTTATCGTATCTGGTTACCAAGATCTTTGCACAGCCAATGATAAAGGTGCACTTTACCAACACCTGGTGAATAACAATATCCATGTTCCTGAATTTAAGATTGTAACGACCCTGGGAGAGTTGGCAGATGCAGCACAACAATTAGGCTACCCAAAATTGCCTGTTTGTATAAAGCCCACTCTCTCAAATGGTAGCAGGGGTGTTAGAATATTACAGGAAGAGAAAAGTGAATTTGATTTACTATTTTATTCTAAACCCAATCATCTTTATAGCACTCTAGATCACATTTCAAAAATACTCGCTGAAAAAAAATTTCCGGAACTTTTAGTTTCTGAATACCTCCCGGGAATGGAGTTTACCATTGATGCCATCGTACAAAAAGGAATTCCGCAACTGATATTACCGCGCAGCCGAACAAAAATAAATGCTGGCATTTCCATACAAGGCACGTTTATTAAACATGCGGAAATAATAAACTATTGCGACCAGATACTTCGGACGCTCAATTTATCCGGGCCTATTGGCTTACAAGTAAAAGAAGATGTAAGTCATCAATTTCAACTGCTTGAAATCAATCCAAGAATCCAGGGTACGAGTGTTGCAGCATTGGGCATCGGAATCAATCTTCCTGCATTGGCAATTCAACAAGAATATGAACCTATAGACATTGATTATAGTACAATCAAATGGGGCACTTCGTTTGTGCGATATTATGAAGAATTGTTTTACAAATAAGCAGGATCAGAGGCCCGGTACACCATATGTAATTTAATATTGGAGGAACCTGATAAATCAACACAGGTAGTTTATTCTATTCCACAATAACAAGCAAAAAGCTCACAAGCCATAAAACGTTATTAATAAAATCGGTCTTTGTATAAGGTTCACTAATAATTCGATTGCCGCTGACTATTATAGAAACGCCAACATTCACCCACAGTAGCATCTTATAAACATTGTTTTTAAATTTAGTTAACCGATTGCTGTCTTAGTAAAGAGTCCATCTGTCGGCGTATTTTATCTTCCTGCCTGTAACTGTTTGCTTTTAGTACATGCTCTTCAAAACTTTCACTGAATAAATGGCCTTTTAATTTTGAGTTGGCAACAAAATAGAGATAGTTTGTATGGGCCGGGTTCAAAACTTTGTCAATTGTAATTTTCGATGGTGTGCAAATTGGCCCCGGAGGCAAACCTTTATTTCGATAAGTATTGTAGGGGGAGACAACATTTAATATATCTCCCGCAATTCTCTTCAGGGCAAAATTCCGGACGGCAAATTTCAAGGTTGGATCGGCCTGTAAGGGCATGCCTCTTTTCAACCGGTTAAGATAAACGCTTGCTATTGTGTCTTTCTCACTGTTATTGGTTGTTTCTTCTTCAATAATTGAAGCCAAAATATATGTTTCGGTTGGAGTAAGTCCCAGTGCAACCGTTTTGCTTTTCCGTTCATCTGTCCAGAATTTCCTAGATTCCGCATACAACTTTTGATAGACAACCGAAGGGGAGGTGCTCCATAAAAACGTATAAGTGTCAGGCAAAACTATCCATAGCGCAGTGGCCGTATCAACATTATACTTTTTTAAAGAATCGGCGCTATTTAAGAAAGAAATTATATCGCTTGAATCAAATTCAAAACGGGCACCTGTAAAGCGGGCAAAATCTTCTTTTGTACGAAGTTTCGTGATAACAAGGTTCACCGGGGATTGCCGTCCGTTGCGTAACATTCTGACTATATCCAGCAAGCTAGTGCCTTTCTTGATTTCGTATTTGCCAGGTTTGATATTTTCCCAGTAGCCTAAACGGTCGGCTAAAAAGATAAAAGCAGTAGAATTAGTAACAATTTTATTCTTCTCTATAGAATCCAGAACAGCCTCTCTCGAAGCAGCATCTTTTCGGATGTACAGGTATTCGTTTTTGGTACTAAATCCAGTGGCGGAGCTTAAAATAATCCATGCCGCTACTCCAGTGATAACAACGATTGCTATCAATATAACTTTTAGTATTCTTTTCATAAAAAATCAAAGTAAATAAAAAACCCTGTCATTGCTGACAGGGCCAAATAAATATAATTATAATAGCGAAAATTATCGTGGTTGCTGACCGGGCTGTACAGGAAGCTGGCTACCGTTCTGAGGAGCAACAGGCTGCTGCTGTGTTGGCGTGTTGCCATTACCTAAATTCTGTGTACGGTCGATGCCTTGGCCTCCGGAGATAAATAAAGTGGAAGCGATACAAAGAGCGGCTATAACACCGGCGAATATCCAGGTACCTTTTTCCAGAACATCATTTGTTTGCTTAACACCCATAAACTGGTTGCTAAAACCACCTATGTTGCCAGCTAAACCGCCACCTTTAGGATTTTGCACTAGGATGATCAAACTTAAAACAACACAGGCTATAATAATCAGGATAATAAATAAAATTGTCATATCAGGAGGTCTTTAAATTTTCGATTTTGGCAGCAAAGAAAGCTTTTTTAGCAGGATTAAGCAAACTTAATTTGTTATAAGTTTCTACTGCTTTTTCCTTATTTCCCTGCTTTGCCCACACTTCTGCCATAGCTTCTGTGATAACACTACTTTCCGATACAGAACGGCTAGCCATGTTTTCAACTTTTTTTTCTGCAATCATTTCTACCTGCCCGTTTATTTGTGCAGCCGGGAGGCGCTTCATTGTTTTTAGCCAGTCAGTAAAACTCTTTAACTGCTTGCCTAGTCTGTCATTTGGTAAGCCATCTTGTGAGACCTTAATCCCTTGCGAAGCGAAATAATCTACAGTATGGAAAGGTTCGAAGGCAAGTTCCTCTGTTGGCACATTTGCGGCTACATTGTGTTCTGTTGCATCAGCTGCTGTCCTGGTTTCATCTTCTATTTGGAGCTCTGTAATGCTTGCAGCATTACTAACACTTATATCTTCAGGGATATAATTTTGAGAGGAATGATCGGAAACTTCTAGGTTCTCTGTACTGTCAGTAATCTGTTGTGATATTTCTTGCCCGGCGCTTACTTCTTCAGATAACCCTTCTTTTGAAAAAGATATGGCCTGATTATCATTCGCAGGACCTGTGATTTCTTCTTCAACAACAGCAACTTTCTCAATAGGATCACTTGCTATAACCAATTTCGTATCAGTGATGCCATCTGTTACATCAGAATGCTTTTCACCTTGATCAATAATTACAGGTTGCAGGTCTATATTATCCTCAGCAACAATTCCATCAGTATAAAAATTATCTGATGAAATAAAATAATCGAACATCAATGGATCAGGAAAAAAAAGGACTGCTTTTCGTTGCTGTGATTCTAAATCCGGAGAATTGCTCTCCTGTAATTTTTGCACTAATAAGAACTGCGCCGGCGCAAAATAAGGGTAGCGCTGAGCGATTTGCCGTACTTCTTCTATACTGCAATCTTCAACCGAAACTTTACCGGTGAGTTGCTGAGCCAGGGCATGTATTCTATTGCTCATAAACGGCAAGTTACATTACCAATTGGAAAAAAGTTTATTGAAAATTTCATCGGTAAGGCTCCGAATCATTTCATCAAGCAACGAAGCTTCTGCCGTTTGTAATGACTGACGGGCACTAAAGTCAAAGCTGCGGCTAACATCATATTCTTCCACTTTATTATCAATTCGTTTATTGATAGTGATGTGTACGCCAACCGTTAACCGGTTGATAGAAGATTGCTGTTGTCCGTTTGTAGATGTAACCCCCGTTGTACTAATTGAGTAATCACGGATTTCGCCCGTTATTTCCCAATCGGCATTCTCATTATTCGTGCTGGCAAGCTTTGTTTGGTTTAGAATTTTTTGGCGTAAGCGATCAGATAGATTTGGGCTTAATTGCGGGTTTACATAAGACGCTTTATTACTGATGTAATTTATTTTGACGGTTTTTACGCTATCAGGTATTGAGGTCTTATCGTTAAAGCCATAGGAAACCTTGCAGGATGAAAAGGCAAAAGTCAGTATGAATAGAAAAGCGAATAACAGTGCTAAGACTGCAGCTTTAAAATTTGCCAGATGCTCTTTCTTTAGTAACCTCATTGTTTTAAATTTTTGAACCGACATTTCTACTGATCAATATCATACTCCTTTAACTTACGGTAAAGGGTCCTTTCGCTGATTCCTAAATCCAGTGCTGCATCTTTACGTTTGCCACGATGTTTTTTTAATGCTTTTATAATAAGCTCTTTTTCCTTATCCATAATGTTGAGGCTTTCTTCCACCTCTTCATGCTCATGAATATTATTTTGCATAATAACAGGCTGCGCAGAAGAATTGCCTACCAGCACAGGTGCATTATTTTCTGTCGGATGCAAGTCTTTTACTTCGGCAAGAAAAGAGGGATTTTGCATTGCCGCTGAAGGGTTTTGCAAAACCTCCATAAACAGTTTTTTTAATTCTGTTACGTCACGCTTCATATCAAAAAAAAGCTTGTATAGAATTTCTCTTTCATTGTTGAATTCATGTGTGCCGCCGTTATTGTGGGCTAAAACCGGCAACCGGTTTCCAGAGGAGGCGTCGGGCAAAAATTTAGAAAGCTCATTTACAGTAACTGATTTATCTGCAGCCAAAACTGAAATTTGTTCTGCCATATTTTTGAGCTCACGGACGTTGCCTGGCCAGGGGTGATTGGTTAAGCGTTGCCTTGCACCTTCATCTAGTTGAACAGGAGATGTTTTATAACGCTCCGCAAAATCAACCGCGAATTTTCTGAATAAAACAACAATGTCTTCTTTTCGTTCTTTTAATGATGGAACACGAATGGGAACTGTATTGAGACGATAGTATAAATCTTCCCGGAACCTGCCTTGCTGTACCAGTCCCAACAGATCTTTATTAGTGGCGGCAATAACACGTACGTCCGTCTTTTGCACCTTAGAAGAGCCCACTCGTATGAATTCACCGCTTTCCAGCACACGAAGCAAACGGGCCTGTGTACCCAAAGGCATCTCACCAATTTCATCAAGAAAAATAGTACCGCTGTTTACTGTTTCGAAATACCCTTTACGGCTCTCTGCAGCACTTGTAAAAGAGCCCTTCTCATGTCCAAACAATTCAGAGTCTATTGTACCTTCAGGAATGGCGCCGCAATTGATTGCAATAAACGGGTTATGCTTTCGCGATGAAAGGGAATGAATGATATGGGAAAACGCCTCTTTACCTACGCCACTTTCTCCAACAATTAAAACAGTTAAATCGGTGTTGGATACCTGCACCGCCACCTGCAGTGCATAATTTAAAGTAGGTGAGTTGCCTATAATGCCAAACCTGTTTTTTATACTTTGTATGTCAGCCATTCTGTTTTAATCTTTTTAAAATTCTTCAATTTTAAGGGAGCTACTATTCTTAATCTACACTTTTCAATACCTAAAAAGAAAGCCCAAGGTAGTTAAGCTATTAATTTACTATTTCACCTAGCAATGTTGCCTGCGTACAATCATTAACTTTTACATTCACATAATCTCCGGGGTGCAAATCATAGTTCGCTTTACTAAATACAAGTACTTTATTTTGGGAGCTGCGGCCCTTCCAATCACTGCCGGTTTTTTTTGAATCTCCTTCGATCAAAACCTTAAACGTTTTGCCTATATCTTTTTTATTACTGTCTTGCGAAAGTTTGTTCTGGGTTTCAACAACTTCTGCCAGCCTTCTTTTTTTAATCGCCTCGGGTATATCATCTTTATAGCGCCGATGGGCTAATGTGCCCGGACGTTCGCTATAGAAGTACATGTAGCTCATATCGAACTCACCATATTTCATCAGGCTGATAGTAGCCTCATTATCTTCTTCTGTTTCCGTGCAAAAGCCTGTGATAATATCAGAGGTAATACCACAACCCGGAACAATTTCCCTGATGCGATCTACCTTGGCCATATACCATTCGCGGCTATAATTACGGTTCATCATCTGTAGTAGTCGCGATGAACCACTTTGTACAGGGAGATGGATGTGCTTACAAATGTTATCGTATTTAGCCATTGTATGCAACACATCATCTGTAATATCTTTTGGATGCGAAGTTGAAAAGCGAACCCTTAGATCCGGCGAGATCATCGCCACACTTTCTAAAAGGTTTGCAAAGCTTACAGGAGTTGCTGATGCATCGGTTGTATAGTAATAGCTGTCAACGTTCTGACCTAATAAGGTTACCTCTTTGTATCCTGCATTAAACAAATCATGGCATTCCTGTATAATGCTGAATGCATTACGGCTCCTTTCTCTTCCCCTGGTAAAAGGCACCACGCAAAACGAACACATGTTATTGCAGCCGCGCATGATACTTACAAAGGCGGTAATGCCATTGCTGTTTAAACGGACAGGAGAAATATCAGCATACGTTTCATCACGGCTCAACAAAACATTCACGCCTTTTTGCCCGCCTTCCGCTTCTAAAATTAATCCGGGGAGCGAACGATAAGCATCAGGACCAATAACAATGTCAACCAGCTTTTCTTCTTCCAACAATTTTGACTTCAGGCGTTCGGCCATACAGCCTAAAATACCAACAAGGGTAGCGGGTTTGGCAACTTTCAGTTTTTTAAATTCTGTCAATCTCTTGCGAACTGTTTGCTCTGCCTTTTCGCGGATAGAGCAAGTGTTCACCAGAATTAAATCTGCTTCTTCAACCCGGGACGTAGCGCCAAAACCTTCAGCCGATAAAATAGAAGCCACAATTTCACTGTCGCTAAAATTCATAGCGCAGCCATAGCTTTCTATATAAAAAAGACGGCTGTATTTAGCAGCAATGTTGTAAGAAGGCAGGTAAGCCTCCCCCTGCCTCTGCTCATCATGCTTTTTTGTTAGTAATAATTCTTCCATGTTGATTAAAGAACGCCAAAGATAAAGAATAAGAATTTTGGTGACAGGATGACAGCAAACTGAAAATTGTTTTTATCAAACCCTTTGCAGTTAGCATTAATAAAAGTATTTTTCGGAAAACCTACTGATGTGCCAACCCTGTCTAACAAATACAGATTACCGCTTGCTATACTTAATCTAATTTCTTTCTTTATACCTGCATATGATAATACCAGTGGCTTTCAGTTCATCGGGCTGGCTTTTGCCGAAGCAGAAGCCCGTGCCGAGATAACTTTAATTGATGTGCTCATCATTATAACCCCTCTTATTTTTATTCCTGTAATCACTTTAGTGGTATGTATCCGCTCGGCCATGAAAGCACGTATTCGCACTACAATTATTGGATTGCCGTTAGTGCTCCTGGTTTTTTTCTTTGTTCTTTTAGTGTTTACCGGAATAGCCAGTAACGATCATATTACGGCTTCGAAACTTTTTTTTAGTATGGAAATTGGTTTTTACGTGGCCGCAATAGCCTCGCTGCTACTTATTTTCACTAAAAATGGAAGCAGGCATAAGCGTAGAAGAAAAGGCCATTCCTCAGAAATGGAAACTACGGTTATCGTTGAAGATTAACCTTTATTAACCCTACTTCTTCACAACTAAATAGTTTAAATAACAGTATAGGATAACTTTGGCCAATGAGGATTTATTGGCTATTGTGTTTTACCCTTCTTAATTGCTTTGTGCAGGCGCAGAACGGGACACTTACCGGAACTGTACTGGATGATAAGGGAAAGGCTCTTGAGAATGCCACCATACAACTAGTTTCTTTTAGTGACAGTGCCAACAAAATAAATTCGCTAACCGACAAGTCAGGTTTGTTCAACATCGCTAATATTCCTTTTGGCTACTATAAACTCCGGTTAAGTTATATCAGCCTGCAATCCACTACAATTGACAGTATTTATTTTAGGCCCGAACGTGCCGATTTTAATTTGGCTGATATCGTACTAAAGCCAAAGCAGCAAAACGATTTAGATGAAATTATTATTTATGCTGAAAAGCCACTTATACAAAGCAAGGATGGCAACATCACATTCAACGCAGGTGAATCGGCGCTAAGCCAAGGTAGCAATGCCAGTGATTTACTTACCCAGGTGCCTTTGGTCACTAAAGATCCAGATGGTAAGATTTTAGTAAGGGGAAAGGAACCCAAAATTTTGATTGATGATAAGCCGGTTGAGCTGAATTTGCAACAGTTGCAGGATTTGCTGGAATCGTTACCCGGCAGCTCTATTGAAAAAATTGAAGTGATGACAAACCCGCCACCTCAATATGCTAACGAGCAAGGCGGCGTAATAAATATAACACTGCGAAAAGGTACGGTAGGTATTAGCGGTCGTTTAAGTTTGTTTGCAGGAAGCAGGGGAGAAGCAGGAGGCAACGGAAGTTTCAGCTACCGCAAGAATGGGTTAGCCATTAACGTAAATGCGGGTTTAACAGGTAACGAGTTTGTTGGTAATGGCTACTCCAGCAGGCAAAACATTTATAGTGACTCCATTAATTTTTTTAATACAGTAAATAACTACACCAACCAAAGCATGCGCCCTAACTTCAGGGCTAACATTGACTATGAAATAACCAGGTCTCACCTGTTAAATCTTGTTCTGCAATACAACCAGGCAGGCTTCGATAATACAAACGGTATAATCTATAGAAACATTAACCGCTTTGATGCACTCTATCGTCTAAGTCAGAGAGCTATTACGAGTTCAGGTTCTAATTCTAATCCAAACGTTAGCCTGACCTACACTTTTAAAACAAAGCGTCAGGGTGAAGTGCTGCGGATTTTTACATCCTATAATTACTCCGGAAATATAAATGAACGCTTATTTTATCAGCAGTTTTTATCACCTGACTATACATTCACCCCCGGCAACGACTCCACACAATTACAGGCAACAGATAATACCTCCAAGGGATATAATATCCGTATATCTTACGACAGGCCGCTGTTCAATCAAAAAACATTTTTGTCGTTGGGTTCTTTTTATACTAAATCTTTCTCTGACATTGATGTTGATGCGCAATACAAACGAAAAGGCGACGGCGCTATGCTTCCGCTTGATTTGTTGAGCAATAACTTTCTTTTTCATCAATATATCACCAACTTTCGTGGTTCGGTAAAGCAAGTATTAGGGACAGCTTTTAGTTTTACTGCAGGAGCATCGGTTGAAGAAACCAGGATACATTTTGATTTGCTAAAAGCAGGAAGAGACACTTCAAACAGCTATTGGACAATGCTTCCATTTGCCAACCTGAACAGGACATGGGCCAATAACGTAAACCTTACTTTTTCTTATCGCCGCACCTTGCGCAGACCAGGCATTAATGAACTTAACCCAACCAGAGATTTTTCCGATCCGTACAATATCCGGTCCGGCAACCCGGGATTGCTGGCTTCACCAGCGCATAATTTCGATTTGGTTATAGGAAAAAATAAAGGTTCCCTCTATACAAACGTAGGCTTTGGCTATAATAACGTTGAAGACATTTATAGCCAGATTCGGAACTTACTACCTAACGGCACTACTGAAATCATATGGCAAAATATCAGCGGCCGTAAAGAGTATGAGATGAGTACCTGGAGTGGCTATACTTTTCATAGAAAGCTCCGGCTGAATGTAAGCGCCAGCTATACGTATAATGTGTATGGCGATTACGATAAAACATTCCGTCGGTTCAGGGATGGTGGCTCATTGACATCTAACCTTAATACAAATTATACGTTTAAAGAATTATACACGGCCACTGGAAGCTTTACGTTCAACAGGTTTGCTAATCCGCAGGGAACCGTAAGAAGTAACGTAAGCATGAACCTTGGCCTGCAGGCGAAACTAATGCACAAAAAAATTACACTTACGCTGAATCTCATTGATCCGTTCACGCAACAGCAAAACCGCTCATTTACTTATGGAAACAACTTCGCTTTGGAGAATTACAGTACAACGCAAACACGCAATTACCGGTTAAGTGTTGGATATAGTTTTAGTAAGTCAGTAAGGAAACCTTCTGCGGCAACCAAAGCAGCCATTGATAAGCTGAACAAGATTAAATAATTCAAGTTGGGCATGTCCCTCGCAGAGCCTCGGGCCGGGCTATCCGCTGCAATCTTTTTTGCCCTTTGTCATGCTGAGCCTGTCGAAGCATCAGGCAAAGGCCCAAAAAGGATTTCCGCTTCTATCCCTCACGCAAAAGCCACAACACTAAATTTAATAAAGAACTAAGATTTAGTAGTAGCGTTTTGCAACTTCATTTTAGCCGCAAGCCAGGAATCTTTCACCGGCACGATCCACTTTTCTTCAACCTCTTTTTTAGTTTGAACAAGATTGTTGAAATACAGCGTATCAGCATCTATAAAGTTATTTTCCACAGCATACGAAAGCTGGTTCATCGGAAGCATTTGTATTTTGTCTTTTACAATAAACGCAAGATTCATTCGATTGAAAAAATCTACGCTGAATTTTGCACCCAGTTCCTTTATGAACCGCACTGACGAATCGGTGCTGCAACCACTTACACCAGCACTTCGTTCATCAGCCATCAGGATAATAAACTGGCCGAAAAACAAGTTTCCATAGGCATCTACTTTGGCACCATGCGAGGCCCATTCAGCAACAAAGTCTTTTAATAACTCTTCTATTTCCAAAGCTTCGGATAAAAGAAACATCCGGCTGCTTTGATAGATCCATACACGGCTTTCCGGAGAAAAAGTATCGGGGAGTAAGTGTTTGTATTCAAGGTTCATGCGGCAAAAATACGGCAAGTAGGGTTTGATGACTACAACAACCATTGCCCGTTTTTGCATGGATAATACCTGCTTTTTTATTCCTGTAAAAAAGATTGATGATAGGATCAATTAAGGCTTGCACAAGCGAAACAAAAACTTTATTTTGGCCACCGAATCCAGTAACCTATTAAAGAACAATGAACCTACCTGACTGCATTTACTTACGCCTGGTCCCCTTTTTTTTATTTTTCTATAGCCTTCCTGCCAACGATGCTTCTGCGCAGCAAAACGGTTTATACAGTTACAACGACCTTTCGCAAACAGCTTATTCCCGCCAAAAAGACTCATTAGAAAAGTTTTGGGTTTGCCCGGCTTTATATAACGAAAAATCAACCCAGAAAAAATATAAAGAGCTTTGGGATGCCCGCACAGTCTACATTGCCACAGCTATTGACAACAATAACTATATAAAAGAACAGGAGCTTTATACTTACGTAAATGAAATCCTGACCAGCTTAACTAACAGCAACAAAAAATTGCTGAAGCAACAGCCGCTCCTGCTTATCGACAGAAGTTCTGCCGTAAATGCGTATGCCATTGGAGGCAACATCATTGCCGTAAATGCCGGCCTGATTTGCTTTGCTGAAAGCAGGGAAGAGATTGCCTTGGTAATTGCCCATGAATTATCGCACAATATTCTGCAGCACCCCGATAAATCCATGCGGGAGCAGGCAGAGTATTTTACATCGCCAGAATATAAACAGTCGTTGAACGATGTTTTAAAAGAAAAATATGAACGATATAGCCGCTTAAAAAAAGTTTTTCAGGGGTATTCCATCGACCGTAGCCGTCACCATCGCTACCATGAAGGCGATGCAGATTCACTGGCTATCGTATTACTAAAGAATAGCGGTATTGGTTTTGATGCCCGTTTTTTTCTTCGTCTTGACAGTACTGACGGGCAATACAAACAACCGCTTCGTCACCCGCTGAAAGATTATTTTGCAAGTCATGATTTACAGATTGCCGAGTCATGGATACAGAAAAAAGCAAAAGGCCTTTCTACACGGAACTATAATTTCCGCGACACCGTCAGCATGGATGATTCTCTAAAAACACATCCTGATTGCGCCGCCCGGTATGCCGCTACGGCAAAAGCTTCAGATGCCGGAATAAAACTTACTCCTGTTCCATCTCCAATCAAAGAAAAAGCTAACCGCATACTTATATGGAACCTGTTTGACAATATGAGTTTCACCGCATGTTTGTACCGCATTTTACTGGAAAAAGACAAAGGCAGCACAGATGCATGGTACGACTTTATGATACACAATATTTTGCAGGGGTTATACTTTGCCGACAGGCAATTAAACCGTTTTCGGGCCATTGGCATTGTTCCTAAAGAGTATATCTCAAAAGACTATTATGCCCTGCAAACTTTGCTGGAGCAAATGCCAAGAGATAACCTTGAACAGTTTTGTGCCACTTTCCGTTCACTCCAATTTTGGCAAAAATTACCTGCTGATGCCAACGGTTTAAAAGCACTGATGGCCACCCTGAATACAACGGATACCAATTCTGATAAAGCTGCCAGCGCCGCAGCAAAAAACTTCCTCAAAACCTACAATGGCAGCATGTACTGTGAGTTTGCCAGCCATTTTAAATAAGCTTTAATCTTTATCAATTATAATAAATCCAGCTATGAAAAAACAGTTTTTTTTGTTGGCCCTTTCTATGGCCGCTTTGTTCGCTCATTCCCAATCGAAAGTTTTTAAGGAGGTAAGCGAAGAGATTCGCTCCCAGGTGCTACCGATACACCAGGACCAATCTTTAGTTGGTTACTTATCGCTTTCGCAATTGGAAAAAGCCAGCGAAGACAGTTTTAATTACCGCCTCATAATTATGGATGAAAACCTGAATGATATTGGCAAGGTTGAGTTTAGGGAAGAGAACCTTGAGATGCATGCCGTGTCGTTTGACCAGGATGTTCTTTGCCTCGGTTACTTTAGAACAATGAAAGGTAAAAGCTTTAAAAAGTACAAGGATTTTGAAGCGGCAAAACCAACAGCTGCAAGCGCTGTCTTTTTTCAATTTTTAACCCTTGAGGGTAAAGTAATTAAAACAGCTTCCATTAAAACAGCGGTTGAATTAAAAAGCTGGTACCGCAACGGCAGTGCTGTTGTAACCACTATGGGGCTTGAAAAGGGGATTAGGCTTACTAACGTTACCCAAAAAGGTTTTGTATGCTATTTCGAGGACGATAATCAAGGACGCCTTGCTGCTTTTGACGGCGAAGGAACTCAGTTATGGATAAAAAAGCTGGCTGGTAAAAACATTGGGGATAACCTGCTTGCATCAGGTGAAGATGTATACGTTCTTTCGCAAAAGAAAACAGGCATGGATGAAGGGGGATGGGAAGTGAAAGGCTACAGCTTCAACAAGGGTGATGAGTATGACAAATGGGAGTTAAAGGACAAACAAGGACATGAACTGAAAGTAACCGGCTGGGGAAACCATCCGGTTTCAGGTAAGCCATATTTATCGGGGATGATATTGAACCCAAAAAGGGACGGTGTGTATATGATGAAGCACATTGCAAAAGTGCCCTATTTTGGCGTATTTACTGTTGATGTAAACGGTCATTCCCGTAAAGAATACAAAGAAACTTACTCCTACTGGAACGACAATTCCAAGCCGGGCATTTCAGCCAAAGGGCGTTTCGAAGAAGGAAAAGTGTATCCTTATTTTGATCATTCGTTTAAGGATATGAACGGTAACACGGTTTTTGCAGGTGCGCTTGTAGAAAGAAAACCACGATGGGGCCTAATTGCTACCGGCATTGTTCTGTCGCCATTAGTTATTGTAACTCCCTACATGTGGGCTTTAGCCGGTTTAACCAAATGCAAGATATCCGATAATGCCTTGATGTTACAAACACCAAAAGGCGAACTTCTGATTCAGCCAGCAATCCCGGGCAACAGTGACAGGAGCACACATAAAAGGGCATCGGTTGTTACAACAACCATGCATAGAGTGGTAAATGTAAATACGAGTTCGGAGTATTTAGTGGTGGATGATGTAAAAGACATAATTGTTTATAACATGAACCAAAAGAAAATTGTTCGCACTATTCCACACAAAGACGGCAACGTGCAAACGGGTGTAATGCCCGCTAAAGATGGTCACATCATGATTATGGAATACAATAAAAAAGAAAAATATACAAGGGTTTCTATTGAGCAGATTTAAGCCTGCTATCAATAAAAGAAAAAGCTTCCTGCGATTTGCAGGAAGCTTTTTTGTATAGTAAACTTATGCTTGTGGCTGCAGGCTTTGCGCAATCAGTTCCGCTACATCCATCACCTTCACACTATCTTCTTTCTCTGCATGTTTTACTCCATCTGTAAGCATCGTGTTGCAAAACGGACAAGCAGCAGCAATAATTTCAGCACCTGTTCCTATGGCTTCTGCACTGCGTTCTAGATTAATTCTTGTGCGGCCCGGCTCTTCTTCCTTAAACATTTGTCCGCCACCGGCACCACAGCATAAACCAGTTTTGCGGCATCGTTTCATTTCAATTAACTCCGCATCTAACGCTTCCAATACTTTGCGCGGCGCTTCGTAAATACCATTGCCCCGGCCAAGGTAGCAGCTATCGTGATAGGTAATTTTTTTGCCTTTGAAACTGGTGGCATCTGTCAATTTTATCCGGCCTTCCTCAATCAATTGCTGTAAAAAAGTTGTATGATGAATGACTTCATACGTTCCACCCAATTCAGGATATTCGTTCTTAAAAATATTAAAGCAATGCGGGCAGATAGTGACGATCTTTTTAATCCCATACGTATTCAGGGTTTGAATATTCTGGTAGGCCATCATCTGAAATAGAAACTCATTGCCGGCACGGCGGGCAGGATCGCCGGTACACATTTCCTCTTTACCAAGAATAGCATATTTAATTCCTACATGGTTTAATATAGTAGCAAAAGCTTTGGTTACTTTCTGCGCTCTTTGATCGAATGAACCGGAGCAACCCACCCAAAAAAGAATCTCCGGTGTTTCACCAGCAGCCATTAACTCAGCCATTTGAGGAACATGCATGTTCAAGGATTTAGTAATAATCAAAAATAAGGGATGGCGGCTTTGCAATAGCATTCATATAAATGCAACCACTATTTTTGCCGACTGTCTATGCGCTGGAACAAGTTTCACGAAAAGCTTACCAATTGGGAACTGTGGCCCTTTACTTTAATTTACGCACCGCTTGGTCCGCTCTGGCTTTGGTATGTAATTAAGGCAAAAACATTTTGGTGGTTTTCTCCCGCTAATCCCACACTCACTTTTGCTGGTTTTGACGGTGAAACGAAAAGGGAAATGTATGATCTTTTGCCGGAAGGCACTTATCCAAAAACAATTTATATATCGCCACAAATGACATGGGATGAAGTAAAAGTTTTAATAAGGGATAACGCTTTTACCTATCCTATTTGTGTAAAACCTGATGTAGGTTTAAAAGGTTTGCTGTTCCGTAAAGTTGATGATGAAGAAAAGCTCAAAATTTATCATCAAAAGGTTCCGCTTGACTACGTGATACAGGAGATGATAGAAGCACCGCTGGAAGTGAGTGTGTTTTATTATCGTTACCCAAACCAACCAAAAGGAGTTATCAGCGGCTTTATACAAAAGGATATGATGCATGTGGTGGGTGATGGAAAAACAACGTTATGGAATTTAATTTTACAGCATCCTAAAGCAGCACACCGGTTGGAAGAAATGCGCATTAAGCATGAAAAGGCTTTGGAACAAATTGTTCGTAATGGTGACCAATACATTTTGGCACATGCTGCCAATTTAAACCGCGGCGCAAAATTTACTGATCTGAAAGAGCTAATTGACGAGCAGCTCTTATCACTCTTTGATCCGTTAAGCCACCGCTGCCAGTGGTATTATGGACGATACGATTTAAAGTGCAACAGCATTGAAGAACTGAAACAGGGCAGGTTTATTATTCTGGAATTTAATGGCGCAGGAGCAGAGCCCAACCATGTGTACAATGCAGGCTATTCCTGGGGTGGCGCCTTAAAAGTATTTGCACATCATTGGAATGTGCTTTACAAAATTGGCAAGTACAATAATAAACAAAACGGTGTGCGGTATTGGGGGAATGGCGAAGGGAAGAAGTGGATGAAGCAAGCCCGCAAACATGGTGAACTTTTGGAAAAATTAGACAGGGAAGTTTTAATTTAAATCATCCATGCTTAAACTGCTGCGTATATTTTTCACCGGCATTTTTGTGAGCTTCATAGGTGCTATTCCACTAGGCACACAAAATATTGCGGCTATGCAAATTGCCATTTCAGATGGCTTGCAGGAAGCACTGCTTTTTTCGACGGGTTTAATTGTTGCTGACATCTTTTACATCTATCTAACCCTACTTGCCATGCAGTGGATACAAAGGCAAAAGAAGCTTTTTAAAATGTTGGAATGGGTAACAGTTGTGATTGTGTTTTGTTTGGCTGCTTCTAATTTTTATGCGGCTTTAAACCCAGGAGTTAATAGAAATGTTTTGTTGAGTAATACCTTACCGAGGTTTTTATTAGGTCTTACATTGAATGGATTAAATCCGCTTCAAATCCCTTTCTGGTTTGGATGGAGTACGGTTTTATTTAGTAAGAATATCTTACAACCACGGTGGAAGCATTACCACTTTTTTGTAGTTGGTGCTTCGGTTGGTTTCTTAACCGCTTTACTGCTTTTTATTTTTGGCGGAAGATTAATTGCCGATAAGATAAGCAACAACCAGGGGCTTGTTTACTATATAATCGGCAGCATATTTACCATCACAGGCCTGCTGCAAATATGGAAGATGATGAAGAAGAAAGATGTTGTACACCAGATGGAACATCCGGAAGAA
>JAQBNG010000251.1 GCA_028288675.1 Flavisolibacter sp.
CCCACAGAGTCGCACCAATCCGGCTTTGTGTTTTCTCATATTGAAACTGGCGGGTAACGCCACTTTCCCAACGGATACCGCCATAGGCGGAAGTCATGTTAGCTACCGGCGCACCGGCCCATGCAGCTTTAAACAGGTTGGTCATAGTTACTAACTGGGCTACCTGAATACCGCCCCAGCTTTGACCTTGTATGCCTAAGTTTTTTGCATCAACCCAGGGGTTTTTTAGGAGTGCCTGCACACCGCTAACAATATAGTTGTAAGCATCTTTTGCAGGGTGGCCTTTTGTATAACTGATGTCTGGTGCGAAAACCAAATACCCACGGCTTACAAAAAACGGGATATTTAAACGGCTTGGAGTCGGGGCCGGTGCGATGTAGTTATATAAGCCATCGCTGAGCTTTTCGTAGAAGTAGGCGATCATAGGATACTTTTTCTTTGGGTCGAAATCTTCGGGCTTGTATAAGATACCCGTTGATTGTTTTCCATTGAATGTTTTCCATTTATAGAGTTCTGCTGTGCCCCAATTGTAGAGAGATTGTTGGGGGTTTATAGATGAAAGCTTTACTTCAGTTTCTATTATTTGTTTATCAGCAGTTGTTTCTGAAAAGCCATTCTCGAAATATAGATTTGGTGATTCATAATTATTTTCTTTTGTGTAGATGTACTTTTCACTGTTTTTCGATTTACTGAATGAATTATAATTGGAAAGTTTAGCTTCCAATGTATTCTTAGGTAAAGACGGAACAATTGTGGTTCCTAGTAAAGCGGATGAAATCCTTATGTCTTTATTTTCCTCGCTTTGTATTCTAAAATATAAAGGTTGAGCCGCTTTAAAGAATCTTTCATCTTGATTGATGCGAAGGTTCCGAAACACTTTTTTAGATTTTCTACCCAGGGATAATGTCAGGTTCTTTGCTAAAAAAATATCTTTAGGATCCACTTTCCATATATCATACCTATCATAAACATACACCGCTGAATCTCCTTCATGCCAGCCCATTACTCCATAAGGATTTGGATCATTTGGAGAATCATGTTCTTCATCGTACAAAGGCACTTTGATTTTTGCAGTGATGTTTTTTAACCCGGTACCATCCCAGGCAAAATAATTTTTGGCTTTATTATCATATAGTAAAATATACTTGCCGGTTGATGATGGAAATACATCACCATCATGATTTTTCTTTACCAATTTCCTTTCACCAGTTGCTACATCTACAGCATAAATATCTTTTAAGCTGCTACCTGTCCATTGGGCGGCTACCCTGCGGCCGGTATCTGTAACGGCAATAAATGTTTTACCGTCTCCTTCCGCCGTTTGAATGATGTTGGGCAACCCCAAAAAACCTAGTTGAATAAATTTATTCTGACCAAAGTCATAAGCAGCAAGATAGTTTCGCTTTAATTCGTTTTGCAGGTTAAACAACTGCTGCGTTTGCAGGTAATCATCTTTATAATTCCATACATCCACTTTCACCAGATCAATATCAATAAGAGAGGTGTCTTTAGCCGGATTGATTGGCGCCGTGCCAAACAACAAACGGTTACCACTCTTACTAAAACTCACTGTTCCATTTTCGCTGACAGTCATGCCTAGATCCATACCAACGGTTCCTTTATGGATTAGCAGTTGTGCGGTATCGCTTCCGCCTCGGTATAAGTAAAGCCCATAGAATTTTTGTAAGGCTTTCGTGTTCGTATCTCTTTCTGCAAGAAAGGCAAGTTTAGCACCGTCTTCAGTAAAGGCAAAACCTTTAAAGTCATTTCCACCTTTTAAGATCGTATCTAGTTTTTCATTCTTTAGATCATATACAGCTACTGCGTTTTTACTGTTGCTGTCTCGTGCTGATTTCGTTAGTTTCAGCACTAACTTCCCTCCCAGCTTATTAAAAGCATAATCGCTTACATTCTTAAAAGTTCTTTCTTTTCCAGTAAGCAAATTACGCAGTACCAGGTCACTCCCTTCAATTGCAGCTGTGCCGGCTATTGGGTCATCATCTGCATCTTCACCGTCACGATTACCGCTTTTTATATTTTTTAATTGAACAACTAATTGCATCAGCGAATCAACTTTCAACCGTAAGCTATCTACTGTTTTTTGCGTGGGTAACGCGGAGGGCCGTACAGCAGCCACATCTCTTTCTTTATGATAGGCTACCCAGCCGAAGCCCTTCTCCGGAGTTTTATAGGTTTTTACCTTGGCTACTTTCATAACTGCATCTTTCCCCAGTTCTACAATAGCAATTGAATCTTTCGGCAGGTCTTCTAATTTCTTCTTTTTTATGCGGGCATCTCTGGTCTCTTTATACAGCGGTTTGATGCGAAAAACCGCATAGCGGCTGTCCTCAGTAATAACAGCATTGTAGCCACGGGGAACCTGTTTTTTGTTGGCAATGTTTTCTGTGGATTGAATGTATAAATCGGCATCGCCTTCCTGCGGCGTAACAGTATAAACCACCCACTTGCCATCGTTGCTAATCATGCGCTCCCCAATACTTTGCCAGCTATCGTAAACGGTATGATCTAATGGCTTTTTCTGGGCGAAAAGGACAACAGGAAAAAGAAGAAAAAGAATTATTATAGGTTTCATACCGAATGATTGTTAGGCTTAAAATTAAGGAAAGGAAGT
>JAQBNG010000158.1 GCA_028288675.1 Flavisolibacter sp.
AAAACAAATGCTTTAGAAAACACTAAACAAAACATTTAATTATGAAACAAGTCATTCTTTCTCTCCTGGTTATGCATGTGTCAATAGCAGCAATAGCTCAAACCAGTATAAAACATCAGTCAGCAAATTATGAAGCTGGTACCTGGAAAACATGGCTGCTAGACAATCCACAACAGATAATGGTTACTGCAGCCCCAACTGCTGCCCAGTCAAAAGCTGAATTAAAAGTGATCAGGCTAGCTATGAGTGGCCTTGATGAAAAAGGGCTGGCTCAAATAAAATATTGGGATGCCGGAGCACCTTCTTACCGTTGGAATCAAATATTAATTAAGGTGATCACCTGGGATAAACCCGATCTGATACTTCGAACTCCACAGGCATGGGTAAATCTTGCTATCTATGATGCTACAGTGTTGGCATGGAGAGAAAAGATGAAATATAAAAGAGGCCGTCCCAATGCTTTAGATCCTTCACTAAAGACTGTCGTCACTGCACCCCTGACTTATTCTTACCCATGTGAACATACGGTAACAGCCGCCGCTGCCGCTACAGTAATCGCTTATTTTATGCCTGAAAAAGGAGATTCGATCCTGGGCCTGGCCCGTGCCGCTTCACAATCCCGCATCAATGCAGGTGTACAATTTCCAAGTGATGCTGAAGCTGGCTGGAAACTTGGTGAGCAGGTGGCAAAAGAGATCATTGAAAAAGCAAAAAAGGATGGATCTGATA
This sequence comes from Flavisolibacter sp., assembly GCA_028288675.1. GTDB lineage: Bacteria > Bacteroidota > Bacteroidia > Chitinophagales > Chitinophagaceae > Flavisolibacter. Next base: position 730 of record JAQBNG010000158.1, read on the forward strand.
AAGTGTACCAAGGCCAGGTGAACAAGGATCCGAAGAAATGGACGGGTGCTTTTGCAATGGGTATAAAACTTCCTTTAATGACACCGATTGTATTGCGTTCAGCAGATCAGTTCAGGCCGCCTGCTCCCCCGGATTTTGAAAAGGAGATGAAAGAAATGAAGGATTTTAAACAAACATTTAAATCCCGCGGTCTCGCCTATTATTGGGCCAGCACCGGGCCTGAGTTATATAACGATTTGGCAAGCCAGAAAATGTTTGAAAACCGTATGATGGATGATGCGCCGGCAGCGGCACGTATATATGCCATAATGAATACAGCTTTTCATGAGATGACCATTGCCGTTTTTGATGCTAAATATGCTTATTGGGGAATCAGGCCATCGCAGTACGACAGCACTTACAAGCCACTTATAATGACGCCGCCTTTTCCGGGCTATCCATCAGGTCATGCCGCAGGGGCCGGCACTACCTGCGCTGTACTGGAATATTTTTTCCCTGCCGATGCGAAACAATTTCAGCAACTGGCACAGGATTGCGCAGACTCACGGTTTTATGCAGGCATTCATTTTAAAACAGATAATGAAGTTGCACTGAAAATGGGTAAAGAGCTTGGAAGATATGTTACTGAGATTTGGATGAAGAAATGAATTTTTTGATTCCATCATAGTGGAGCACACATGCACTAAATCAACTGATCTTCATACATAATAAGATGCTGTCCTGAAAAGAGACGGCTCTTTTTAGCAGCCTTAATATCGTAAGTAAAATGTCTGCTTTATCAATACTAAAATCAGTTCTTCTTCATAGCCCTAAAAAACAAAAGCCCCGGAATTAACCAGGGCTTTTGTTTTACTATTCAGAGAGTATATTAATACCTATTCTTGTTATAGCTGTTTCCGTTGTTGTAGCCACCGCCACCACCGCCGTTATTGCTGCGGGCTGGACGATCTTCTTTTGGCTTAGCTTCCATTACTTTAATGGTTCTGCCTTCAACAGTAGCATCATTTAATTCAGTGATTGCTTTTTTTGCAGCAGCGTCATCAGACATTTCTACAAAACCGAAGCCTCTTGAGCGTCCGCTTTCTCTGTCGTTAATAATTTTAGCTGAAGTTACTTCTCCGTAAGGAGTGAAAAATTCTTTCAGGTCTTCGTCTTGCACGTTGAAGCCTAAATTTGAAACATAAATGTTCATGATCGTAAAAAATAAAAATTTAAAAAATATCTGAGAAAAGCAAGGAGTAAGTAACTAACTAAGATGCAGAAGCAGAATAATTAATAATACTGATGCGAGGCTCAAATTAACAGTGCAAACATAATCTTTATTCTAATAAAAAATTCAAACAATTTTGTAAAGCAATGTTATCGTTTATTCCTTTTAATTGACTGGCAAACAAGTACAATTGCCTGGGCGTTTTACAACTAAAACTTATTTTGCTGTTCACTATAATCTTCTCACCTTTTGGTTGAGATTTCTATTTAATCATCTATTATAATTTCTCTACTATCCTTGCAATAGTTTTAAACAAGAATTATCAACTTAATGTTTTAAAAAGAATTTCATGTCTATAAAAGTGATTGCCTTTGATGCCGACGATACACTCTGGATCAACGAGCCTTATTTTCAGGAAACAGAAAAAAAATTTTGTGCGCTATTAGAAGATTACCTGCCGCACCATACGGTTTCGAGAGAGTTGTTAAAGACCGAAATAGCCAATTTGCCCCTTTACGGTTATGGTATTAAAGGCTTTATGCTTTCAATGATCGAAACGGCCTTAAGCGTTACCGAAAAAACGATCAAAGTCGATGTGGTTGAAAAGGCAATTGAGCTGGGAAAAGAACTGCTGGCAAGGCCCATTGAGTTATTAGACGGCGTTGAAGAAGTGCTGCTTAACCTGAAAGACCGCTACCGTTTGGTCGTAGCTACCAAAGGTGATTTATTAGACCAGGAACGAAAGCTAAAGAACTCCGGCATTGAACATTATTTTCATCATATTGAGATCATGAGCGAGAAGGCGGAGAATGATTACTTAAAACTGATAAAGCACCTTGATGTAAGGCCCGATGAGTTTTTAATGGTAGGCAATTCTTTAAAGTCAGATGTTTTGCCTGTGTTGGGTATTGGCGCACATGGCTATCATATTCCTTATCATACCACCTGGGCGCATGAACACGTAGAGCACACCGTGGAGCATCCTAATTTCAGGCAGTTAGAAAATATTCAATCTCTTTTACCCTTACTTTTATTTTGAGGCGTTCTTTAGATATATACGTGGAATCAAAAGAGCATTGCCACTTTCTTTACTCTTCCATTCCATGGCCGGCCCTTAGCAGCCTCTCACATGCAAGGGCTTTCTCATTCAGAAACAGCATTCCAAAAAATTTCTTTTGGGAAAATGACAATGGAAAACGGCATAAAAAAATGCCGTTTTCTATTCATGTGCATCATGCGCTGATAGATGGCTTTCATGCGGGTCAATTTGTAGATTTATTCCAGGAGGAGATGAATACATCATAGCTGTTAAATAGCTAAATACTTTGACAGGTAGTCCTCAAATGTGGCGGAGCCTACTTTTTTAGCCAGTGTATCTTCTTCCATTACCCTTATAAAAAAAGCGACTTTGTCATAAGGTTTCCTGCAATAATTTTCATCAGTGGCAAGAAAGCTTAACTACCCCCATAGGCACCGTTCGCACTTTTTACCAGGGGCTATAGCCCGCTGAATAAGATCTGTTATTTGTCGCCTGGTATAAATCATCCGTCCTCCTGGTTTGTAAATAGCATTAGTGCTGCTGATGGCTTCCACGCATATTTCAGCCAGATCCCTTTCATCAATGGGGTTGTTTTTTTTATCGCCCTTACCTATTTGCACCAGCCTCCCTTTTTTGCCATTTCCATCAAATCAATAAAAGCGCTGAATAACGCAGGTGGCAGAAGAATAGAATAGTTGATACCAGAGACCATTAGTTCGCTGCTAACTAAATGATGTGCTCTAAAATATTCCAAATCCTGGTGAACTTCGGCCCCTAAGGCTGACACATAAATAAATTTTTGCACGCAGTTTTAATAGCATCCCGCAGTACGGCACTATTGCCTTTATAATCAACTTCGTAAAATGATTGCTTGTCTTTGCTGTTGGGTAAAACCGACTTACCAAGCGCCGAAATTACTACGGAAACATGCTGCGTTATACCTGATACCTGATGTGGATTCAGCACATCAGCCACAATATATTCCGCAATAAATGGCTTTAGTGCTTCGCCTTTTTCTTTGGTGCGTACAACTGCTGTTGTATGATAATCTGTGGCGGCAAGCGCTTTGGCAATCCTGCTGCCAAGGTGTCCCGATGCGCCAAGAAGGAGGAGTTTTGACCTGTCCATGAATCGGATAATTAGCGGTGTATCTAAATTATAGCCAGAATTTTTGAAACAGAGTACTGTTTGCTTTTCTAACCGGGCAATAACCAGTACTCTTACACGTACAAGTTACTGAAGCCGGTTACAAATTAAATCCTACAGGATTTTATTGCCTTGTTAAACATTTTAACTGTTAGATAGTCCATGCACAGGTTTTTAGAACTGCACAATTTCGATTTCTATTTATAGCTTAATTTATCAGCATGAAAAAAATAGTTCACTCCCTCAGCCTTGCTTTTGTTTTACTGACTGTGGGTGCTGTAGGTTCTGCATTTTATTATAAAACAGAGCAAGCCTCACCTGCTTACCGGTTTCCTTACAAACAAGCAGGTCTTACCGACCGTGAGGCGGCTGCTCATTTAATAAGTCGTTTTTCCTTTGGGGTAAAGCCGGCCGAAATAGGTGCTGTACTAAAAACCGGTTTGGAAGATTGGTTTAAACAGCAATTGAATGCTGATTTAGATGATGCTTCATTAAATGCAAAGCTTGCGGGTTACGAATCCCTAAAAATGACCAACGAAGAAATTGTAAAGACTTATCCAAAAGGCGGGCAGGTTTTAAAAATGGCTATTAAAGATGGCGTAATAGATAAAGATTCGGCCCGGGCTGATAGGAAAGATTATAAGGATGAAGTAAAGAATTTTATGCAGGATAAAGGCATTAAGCCGCAAGCAGAATTGCTCCGCCAGTTGGTGAACCAAAAGGTGTTAACGGCCGCATATTCTAACAATCAATTGCGTGAAGTGCTGACCGATTTTTGGTTCAACCATTTTAATGTAGCGGCCAGCAAAGGTGGCGTGCAACAATTTATTACTTCTTATGAAAGAGATGTTATCCGTCCCAATGTTTTAGGCAAGTTTGAAACGCTTTTGTTAGCTACCGCCAAGTCGCCGGCCATGCTTACTTTTTTGGATAACAATAAAAGCACAGTGAACGAAGAAGATATGGGCGAAAACCAAATTAAGGCCGCAAAGCGCAGGGATAAAATGGCGGAAGCGGTGCAGGATAAGATGATGGAAAGGATGGATACCGCCGCTAAGCGTAATGCGCAAGGCAAAATTAAAAAACCAATAATGCAGGGCCTGAATGAAAACTATGCCCGTGAGATTATGGAGTTGCATACGCTTGGCGTTGATGGCGGCTATACCCAAACAGACGTAACCCAGGCGGCCCGGGTACTTACAGGATGGAGCCTGAATCCAATGATTGAATATGGCATCAAACCCAAACGAATGCCTAACCAAAAGCAGTTAGACAGGCTGGGTA
>JAQBNG010000171.1 GCA_028288675.1 Flavisolibacter sp.
CGCCCATTTGCCAGGGTTAGCGCCAGTGATTTTTTGTCACTAACCGAATTTAGTGTGCAAACTTTTAAAGCAGAGGACCTGGTGCCGTTACCTGTAAAACTCATATCATTCACAGCTGAAAAGAAAATGCCGGAGGACTTTTAAATTGGTCTGTTGAGAACCAGCAAGATGCCATAAGTTACGTGGTTCAGAGATCATCCTTAAGCTATGGTGGCTTTACCGATATGGGCTTCCTGAATGCAGTTGCAGGACAAACGCAGTATCTATTTACCGACAACAAGCTGGATGAAGGAACAAACTATTACAGGTTGAAGATGGTTGACAAGCAAGGTGCTTTTACACTCAGCCAAATTGTAAGACTTGTCAGTGCACTAAATAACGCCAGCTTTCAACTGCGTCCTTCAATAACATCAGCGTCTACTACAAACCTGGTTCTTTCATTAAAAACAAAAGAGCGGTTGACGATATCCATGAACAACGCGGCAGGTCAGCTGCTATGGACAAAATTTTTGGAAGCGCAGGAAGGAATCAAAGTTCAGCCTCTCGATCTGTCATCACTCAGCAAAGGAGTTTATTTTTTACATATCAGTGGAAGCGGACAGCAATTGCAAGTACTCTCATTAGTGAAACAATAATAATAAAGCGGCCTGGAAACTTCCGGGCATCTTTATTCTAACCCAGTCATTTTAAAAACAATATACTATGAAGACAATTTTACACGCATCACATTTCGTTAAACACAAACAGGAAGCCCAGGCTGTTCTTACCGGACTTTTTTTATTTTTTAGCTCCCTTGCCTTTGCCCAGAATCCCTGTCCACCTGGAAAGGTGCAGATTTGCCATAAAGGAAAAAACATTATCTGTGTTAGTCCCAGTGCTGTGGCTGCACATTTAGCCCACGGTGACAAACTCGGTTCATGTACACCTTCGCCATGTACAGTTACAGCCACCGGTGGTAAGATCACCTGTGCCCGTCCATCGGTACCTCTTTCAGCAGTTTCAGGAAACACAGGTGCAAGTTTTAGCTGGGCCGGACCAAACGGTTTTGTTTCTGTATCAGCTAATCCGGTAGTTACAATACCCGGCATTTATACTGTTACGGTTTCATCGCCAAACTGCACTGCAATTAGCGACACTGCGCTGGTGATACGGGATGTAGCAGCACCAACAGTAACGGCTACCGGTGGAACGATCACCTGCTCCAACCCGACCGTTGTTTTAAAAGCTACTTCATCTGTGAGCGGCTCCGGCTTTAAATGGACAGGTCCTAATGGCTTTACATCAACCAGTGCAAATCCAAATGTACAGGCGCCCGGAACTTACGTAGTAACTGCTACTAATCCTGCTACCGGCTGCACAGCGAGCAATGCGGCAGTAGTGCAGCAAAGCATAAATGCGCCGGTTATCCTGACGGTACAAGCTTCGGGTTCAGGTTCTATTACCTGCGCTAACCCTTCTGTTGTTTTAACCGCCACTACCACCTCTACCAATGTAAAATATAAGTGGACCGGCCCTAATGATTTTATTTCCGATTCTGCCATGCCTGTGGTTACGCAGCCCGGTACTTACCAACTACAGCTTTCCAACATTGGTAACGGCTGTTCGTCAACAGCCAGCATACAGATAACACAGAATACAGTTACGCCGGCAGAGGTAAGCACTATTCCATCTGTGTTAGGAACGCTGACCTGTGCGGAATCAAACCTGGTACTTACAGGTGGATCGGCAACAACAGGTGTGGCGTATAACTGGACAGGCCCAAGTGGATTTGCTTCATCATCCCGTATAACAAAAGCTACTGTGCCGGGCATTTATACTTTAATGGTCACAGACACCAGCAATGGTTGCGGATCACAGGCAACAATAAGTGTTGAGCAAAATATTGCAACACCGGCCGGGGTTACAGCTTCCAATTCAGAGCCATTGACCTGCTTTACAACAGAAGTATCCTTAATGGGAAGCTCCTCTACAATGGCAGTGAGTTATAGCTGGACAGGTCCTGATGGCTTTGTCTCGTCGTCTCCTACAACTACTACCGGCATTGCTGGAAAATATACCTTAACAATTACAGACCTGGAGAATGGATGTATGTCGATTGCAAGTACAACTGTTGAACAAAATACAGCGGCTCCGGCAGACGTGACTATTAACTCCGGTTACCTTACCTGTGACAATGCACCTGTTACCCTGCTTGCCGGATCATCCACAGCCAATGTAGATTATAACTGGTTTGGTCCTGATGGTTATTTTGCAGCCACCGCGGAGACAACCACCACAACACCTGGTGAATACCTGTTAATGGTAACCAACCAGGTAAACGGTTGTACTATGATGATGACAACAGTGGTAGAACAGGATTTGTCGGAGTGCATGACGATAACAAACCGCCAGGCTCCACTTGCAGAAGCAGCAGCTGAAGCGAAAATCAAAACAGTTGAATTGACAATCTATCCCAACCCCATTCAAAACAAAGCGATCATCTCGTTCAAAATTCCCGAGAGTGGAAAGGTGACCGTTGCTATTTATAGCGCAATGGGAGTTAGTCAAAAGTTACTCTTCAGCCAGCAGGCGCATGCTAACCATTTGTACCAGTTGCCGGTTGATGCGTCGAAGTTTGCAAAAGGTATCTACTACTGTGTGATAACAGTGAACAATAAACAGTATTCGAAAAAGATGGTTGTAATGCCATAAGAATAAAGTGAACTAGTTTTTGAAAGGCTGCCGGGTTAAGGCAGCCTTTTTATTTGGTTTATATAAGCCCTATTCTTATTTTGATGAAAAAATACTTACCCCTGAAGCACTCGAAAAGTATGTTGGAGAATATGAAGTGAATGCAGATTACCAGGTGAAAATAACCAGGGCAGGAGATCACTTATTCATACAACGAAATGACCAACCCAGAATCGAGATATTTTCTTACAAACCTGATACATTCTTTCAAAAAGATGATGATATCAGGATATCCTTTCAAAAGGAAAATGCCATCATTAATAAGATAACTATTGTCGAAGGGCTAAATACTAAAAAAGGGGATACGATTAAGATGTAGCGCCTCTAAAAATTAATTCACGATACAAACTTTTCATATGGATACTGAATGGCATTTCCCAATTATGATTGTTGCCTCTCTATTGATCTTCTTTGTAATAATCAGGCTCGTTTTATCTAAAGAGGATTTCTATTTAAAGCGTAAACAAATAATTCTCCTGGCAATAGTTGTCGTTGTTTTTGGTATGCTGTTCGGAAAATATGGAGCAATCTATGGATTGCCATGGTGGCTGTATTATCCTATCCCAATGCTAGCAACAGTAATGCTTCCCCCGGTTTTACTAAAACTAAAAACACAGAAAACGATAATCTATTTGCTGCTCAGTTTCCTATCTGCCCCTTTTATACATGCAATGTTTTCATTTCTTTTAGGCTGGACCGAGTATATGCCATTTTGGAAAATCCCTTTCATTGGTAACGTATTATGATTGTATTAGAGAAAGCAGCGGGTAACAACTATGCAATCACCTGGCTGCTGTTAATGGTCTTGTCTGCCTTAAGTTTGCCTAAATGCGTATCATTGAAACCAGTGGAGTACTTCAATCCATATCCCACAATGCGGTCGAATGATGCATGTGTGAATAGTAAAATTCCGATGGAGAACAATACTTCAACCTTTGTAAAATAACCTATAGCTATACAAGCAATCGCTATCCCCTTGTGATGAAAAAAGTTATACGCTATGGCCCCTGCTTTTGAGTTAACCAGATATCCCAGCATGCTTACATCCGGAGAGAAAAAAATGAAGAACCATATCCATGTTGCTATGTTAAGATCATAAATCGTCAGAAGATAAATACCAATCGCGGTCATTCCTACTTCTTCCAATCTCAATAAATTTTTCATTGCCTGTGTTTATATGATGAGTGAATCCTGGTCCTTACTGCAGAAATTATTTCATTGCTTTCACTAGTTGGAGAAGCTTTTCTTTTGTCTCGGGAATTTCTTTGAGAGACAAGGTTTTTTTGAAACTCTCTATCGCTTTTAGTTTATCCCCTTTTGCCAGATACAGATCGCCCAAGCCATCATAGCAATTGGCAGTTTGTGGATAGCTGGTAATATTTAATTTGAACAATGCTTCTGCCTTATCAAATTGTTTCTGCCTCAGCATCCGGTATCCAAGATTATTAACCTGGCTTTCATTTGGCTTAACGAGGTATCCAAGTTGGTCAGAAACATTATTATAGTGGGTTACCAGCAAAGAATCCAATTTAAAATTGGCATCTTCTAATTCACTATTGTAAATTTTAAGCTTGTAATAATCAAAAATAAACCGAAGGGCATCGTACTCGCCAACCAGGCGAATAGAACTGTGATCGTCCTCTTCATAATATTTATGTTTGAAACGCAATTGATTCTTTTTGTTGTTGATAACATCTTTGATCAATTCCAAATTACTGCGAATAAGTACTGTGCTTTCAGTTGTATCTTTTTGAACTGCCAGCGTATCAATTCCTTTTTCCATTCTATTGGCCAATGCTATAAACAAAGTTTTCCTGACATAATTTTCAGTTGGTAAAATAACTTTTGCTTCTTTTACAATTTTCTGATCGTTCCACCATAATGCACCATCAAGAGAAACATAGGCATCAAATAAATTGGGCTGATGTAGTAAAGTGTTCACAACAGTCAAGCCGCCAACAGAGTGGCCAATGAAGATTTTATAAGCGGCTGTGGGGTAATTTGATTCGATGTAAGGCATCAGCTCATTTTCGATATAAGAAATGAATTTTTCGCCTTTGCCAACCCTCCCGGGGAAATCTTTATCTGCTCCAATTGTCAGATCAAACATCCTGGCAGGATGTAAGATTCCAACCACCATCATGGGTGGACAAAGACCTGCCTCACTCATAAATTCCGTTATGCTGACAACACTATTAAAATTGGCATCTCCGTCTAATAAATAAATTACAGGATAACGTTCTTTACTACTATTTTCATTTCCTCCATTGCTGTTTGGAATATGTATCCAAACTTTCCGTTGTTCACTTAATATTTTTGAGAGAATACTTTTTTCAAATCCAATGGTAAAAATGCTGTTATCCTGTGCTTCAGTACAACCAATAAAAGATAGAAAGCAGAAAAAGAACAGTATATTTTTTTGCATTTTTAAAGTCTGAGTGACAGGTAAAGAACACACTTTTCCATAAGTAATCCCCGGTTATTTTAAACGTGTGTTTTGCTATTGATCGGGGTGTGTTTTCCAACAAGGATAAAATGAATTTATCAGGTACGACTCTTGCTACCCGCATACTTTTACGCCAATTGATTGTGCAGAAAGCTTCAAACAAAAAGTTGGTCTGTTCAGCGAAAACCTACGAATGTTTGAATTCATTTTTTATACCTAAGGAATAAATTAATATCTCAATTCCTGCCTTCAGGTATAGTGGTGTTTTAAAATGATTAACTGCAGTTTGACAGTGAATGCCACTTAATTAAATGACACCTCAATGAAGGATTGATTTTGCGAAACAAAATATAGGTGCTGACAATTAAAATAAAAGCGGCCATAGGTGCTGCAATCCAGGAAATACCAGCAAGGGATAACCGGATAAAGGCCATTATTACCCTTTTTTAATCCGGTTTTGCTCGTCAGCAGCACCACCATTGTCTGTTTCTTGGCCGGTTTTTAATGGCTTGCCAAATCGGTAAGTAAATGTAAGTGTGGCGGTTCTTTGAAAATTATTGTTTACAATCTTTGCATCGATATCATCATATCTAACCACTCCTGAAAACTTTTGTGAATTAAAAATATCCCGGATGGCCAGTTTTAAAGCCCCTTTCTTATTCAATATCTCTTTTTGTACACCGGTGCTTACTGCCCAAATTGGATCACTTATGATCTGTCCATCAATTCCTTTGGAATGGTACCGACCATTTAATTCAGCACCCCAGCCATTTTTAAATTTAAACTGGTTACTTATATTTCCCGTAAAAACAGTGCCGCTCACATTAAGCAAACCTCCATTTATAGTACCATCGAATTTGCTATTAGCAAAATTTGTATAAACATTACTGCTCCAGGTTTTATTAACAGGGATGGTTGCACTTATGGAAATTCCAATTTCTTTTCTTGAAGAAATATTTTCATGCGTTATAATAAATTTTCTCTCCCTTGTATTCTGTTTGAAAACTTCAGAAAATAAATTGGTTGTATTGCTATAATTCAATGTAGTAGTTAGAAACCCTTTATATCCATGCGAAACTTCAATCGCGTTTGTGTACTGAGGTTTTAATTGTGTGTTGCCAATACGATAGGTATAATCATCGAGGAAATAATAGAAGGGATTTAGGGCCTGGTAATCCGGTCGTCCAACCCTTCTTCCGATATTGGCTGAGAAAGTATTCTTATCATTTAAATTAAAGCTTACAAAAACTGTAGGAAAAAATCCTGTATAACTCCTCCTGAAAAAGGAATCATGACTTGCCTGGTTGCTTACCTGATGACCGCTTGCAATAGTATTCTCAGCCCGGAGCCCGGCTTGGAATCCCCATTTCTTAATCTGCATAGTATAATTAATATATGCCGCATTGATTCGTTCATTATAGCGAAAGTGATTAGTCTTTCCATAATCAGGTTCCCATAAGGTACTCTTTAAATTATCATACACTGCATTGTTATCCGTTGTCACGTAGCTGGACTTAAGGCCAGTTTCAAACTTCGCACCCCTTCTAAGCGGATGCGAATAATCTACTTTGGCAGAATAAACCCTGACATCCGCAGGAAGGCTTCCCCGTAAAATATTGGCCGGCTTTCTTGTACTCATATCGGCATTGAAATAATAATTATTAAACAATTGTAAGTCTGCCTGTTTGAAATTAATGTAGTCAATGTCAGCGGTTAATTCATTCCCCGTGCTGTCAAAACGATGTTTGAAATTTAAATTGATACTGGTGTTTTTGAAATGTCCCTTTATCTGGCTGATGGCATTCAAAGAAGAATCCGTTTGACCGAATGGGTTTTGTATCAAGGATATATTATCATCAGTGCTTTTACTATCAGCGAAGTCGCCGGTGAAAACAAAACCTAGCGTAGTAGTGTTACTGGTATAGAAATCAATACCCAATTTGGCATTTTGATTGATCGAGTTTTTTTTCAATGATGATTGCTGATCGAAGATTGTTTCAATTCCATGAGTAGTTGTATTTCTGAATTTTCTAAGAATTGAAAGGTCACGATATTCTCTGCGATGAGAAAATGAATAGTTGCCAAATAAATTCAAATTCCCGTTACGGTAATTCATGTTTATGCTATGGTTACTATTAGAACTGATGTTCTGTCCATAACCCGTACTCACATTAGCGTTGAAACCTTTTGTTTTATTCTTTTTTGTTTTAATATTTATGATACCTGAGTTTCCTGCAGCGTCATATTTTGCCGATGGATTGGTCATGATCTCTACCTGGTCAAGTCCGGAGGCTGGCATTCTTTTAAGCAGGTCAGTTAATTGCTGACCTGACAAGTATGCTGGTTTGCCATCAATCATGATATTAACTCCACTTTTTCCCTTTAGACTGATATTGCCATCCTTATCCACTGATACGCCCGGACTTGCTTCCAGTATTTCCATTGCAGTGCCTCCTGCGTTTAAAATGGAAGCATCAACATTAATCACTGTTTTATCAATCTTTCTTTCAATGAATGGCTTCTTGCTAACAATCAAAACGTTTCTTAAAGATTTAGCTTCAGTAGCTAAAAATAAAGTGCCGAGATCTATATGAATTCCTTCAAAAGTTATAATCGGGCTATAGGTTTTCTTATACCCCAGGGAAGTAGATAATATTCTATAGGTTCCTTTATTCACATTTTCAAAAGAAAAATTTCCTTCCTTATCAGTGAATGTAGCTTTTACCAAAGAAGAATCTTGTGCCTTAAGAATTGTTATAGTGGCCCCATCAATATTTTTTAGGGAGAAATCGTCTTTGAGATTTCCTTTAATACCCGAATGCGACTGTGCAGATCCTGTGATTCCCCAAAAAAGAAGGGTGATCAGTTGCGTAATTTTTAGTTTCACAATATTTTTTTATCTGGCTGAATATGATTATTGCTAGTCATACAAATTGAACGAAACCCTCAATGCAGGATTGATTTTGCGAAACATGATATAAGTGACAAGAATTAAAATAAAAGCAACACCAGGTTTTACAATATCAATAATACCAGGAAAGGAATAACCGGATATAAAAGCAAAAATTACATCGAAGAAAAACGCAGCAAATACCCATTCTTTTAACCAACCCATTTTGTTGGGAATTAATAGAACCACTACCGCTATGAGCTTTGCAATTCCTAATGTCGTAATAAAATATGGTGGGTATCCCATTAGTATTGTATGATCCCACACCAGTGGATTTTTAGTGATCTCCAGGAACCCGCTGGCACCAAACCAAATTGACAATAAAACGACGCCGGTCCGGTAGATGGTTTTTTCTTTTTTTAGTTCTTTAAATTCAGTCATAATTAATTTTTTAATGGTAATAAGTAAGTTGCCATCTTACCCCAGTGATTTATTTTAAAAATTGTTGTTTTTTCCAAGCGGGTTTCTTCTCCATGGTTTAGAAAGATGCACACCGATCATCAAAGCCCTGTTATGTATTTCCTTGTTGTAAGAAATATTGGTTAACCCATAGGCGTACCGTATGTCAAGTGAAATTCTCTTTTGTTTAAATGGAAACTCAATACCTCCGCCCATTTGAAGTCCGGCATCGAACCGCTTAAATCCTTCGCTTGAATTTTCAAATGATAGCTTAGTTGACACATGACCAACTTTATGGCTTCCACTAAGATTATAGGCTATGGATGGCCCTGCATTCACATAGAATTTACCAAAGTGAAAACGGGCAAGCACCGGTAATTCCAACGTATTTACACGAAGCTTCGATTCGCTGTTAGTAAGTGGATTATTGACTTTCAACTGTCCTCCCTTCCTTAAAAAGTATAGTTCTGAAACAAGTGAGAAAGCGGGTGTGATACCTGCCTGAAATGACGCTCCTGCCTGAATGCCGTTAGTTGATTTCTTATAATCAGCCAAAGCACTGTTAGATGCACCATAATTAAGGCTTGTGCTCACTACATTAACCATCAGGTCGAAATAAGTTTTTGCCGTTTTTTCGCCATCTTTTGTTTTACTTAATTCCTGCTCTTTAGTCTGACTAAATGTGGTTAGTGATAGAAAAACCATACTCATAATCAGCCCTGATTGTACCATTTTTTTCATACTTCGTTTTTTAAATTTTTTGTTTGTAATTGATTTAAACGAAAGTATATGAAGCGGTATGGGCCTGCAATTGGGATAGACAAATGGAGCTAAGATGTCTGCATCCTGATGGTTTCAGTCTGCAAACCCTTTGGTGATTATGACCTATTGTTAATGAGTCGAAAGAAGAGTTCTCTGTATGTTCAAATGAAATGATATGGGGAAGGAAAAAAAGTGAAATATAATAATTACACCACTAATAAAATGACTACCCAAATTGCAGCTTTGAACGAAATGGCCCTATTAAGTAACCCGTTTATTTATTTGTTAGGTTAATTGCAGAAATTTTTTTGGCTATCCGAAATTTGTCAATTTTTTAAACTGCCTATCGTGATTCGCTTTTTCGTCACAAATAGATTAAAACTTAATTGCACTAAGATAAGTCCACGCTATAAAGAGTAATTGTAGAGGAATTCTAAACCATAAGTAAGCCGGTCCATTTCCATCAAAAGTTCCTTTCTGATAGTCAATGTGGTCAATAGCGGCTTTAATATTTCCTGGCAACAATAGTATAAAAAAAGCTATCAGTGCCCAGCCTGTCCACACCCTGGTAGCAGGAATTAGTAAACCTATGGCAGCAATGATTTCAATAATACCTGTCAAATAAATTATTTCGGTCTTAAAAGGTATAAAATCAGGTAGCATCATCGTCATGCCTTTTGTAAACGCAAAATGTCCAATTGCTGTAAAAGCTAACATTACCGCCATTGCAATTCTGCCTGACAAGCGAAGATCAAATGCTTTAGTAAACAATTTTATAATAAAAAAACTGATTACAAAGGCTCCGAGTAATACAAATAATGGTTTCATTTTAATTGTCTGATGTAATAAGGTAATCTTTAAAAATAATTAGATGAAATTGTACGGTTAAATATTTTGTTCATCAATTTGTTCTCTTGTAAATAAGAACCTTGCCCGCTTTGCAAAAGGCAGTTTATCACCTGCTGTTAATGAGTTGAAAGAAAACCTCTTTATATGTTTCAGAAATGGGAATCAACTGATCGGCGATCTTGATCCTACTGCGCTCTATCGAATCTATTTTATTTAATGCCACCATATACGATTTGTGCACCCGGCATACTAAACTTGACGGAATGAGCTTTTCAAGCTCGCTGAAATTTTGCAGGGTCATTATCTTTTTGTTCACCGTATGAATTCTCAGGTAATCCCTCATCCCTTCAATGTAAACGATTTCATTCAGCATGACTTTTTCCAACCGGTTTTCAGTTTTTACAAAAATGAATTCCGGCTGAATGTCTGAAGTGTGGCGCAATATGTTTTCCTGTGCTTTATTGACGGCCTGTAAAAAACGATTAAACGTAAAGGGTTTTAAAAGATAGTCGGTGATCTGAAGTTCGTAGCCTTTTAAAGCGTATTCCTGGTAGGCCGTTGTAACAATAACCTGGCTGTTTATCTTTGAACTTTCTAACAACTCTATGCCGGATAATTCGTCCATATTGATATCCAAAAAAAGAATGTCAACCTTGTTGTTTTTCAGGTAGGCAAGCCCGTTAAGTGCATTGTCGAAGGTTGCAGACAATTGCAAAAAAGGAATTTTCTCTACAAAAACTTTCGTTTTTTCAAGCGCTAAAGGCTCGTCCTCAATAATAATGCAGGTATATCTATTCATTGATAATTGTTAAGTTAACGCTGTACAGGCTATTGTTTTTATGCACTTCTAAAATGTGTTTTCCCGGATAAATAAGCTTCAATCTTTTTTGAATAAGATCGTTACCCAAACCACTGTTCGGTTGCTGAACCGATGATCTTAAATCAAATTTATTTTCACATACAAGTTGTATGGTCTTATCGGCAATAAGGATATTGACAATGATGGCATTTTCAAGTTTTTTATTGGTAGTGTGCTTAAAGGCATTTTCAATAAATGGAATAAAAACCATTGGAGCGATAAATCTATTTCCTATGGCACCCGTTACTGCAAAGTGTACATAGTTTAGATTGGCAGTTCTTATTTTCTGCAGGGCAATGTATTTTTCTATGTATTCAATTTCCTGCGACAGGAGAATTTTTTCGGCCATCGTTTCATAAAGCATAAACCGCATAATATCAGATAACTTGTTCAAATAGTTTGATGCTTCAACGGCATCTTTTATAATTAGTGCATCTATATTATTAATGGTATTAAATAAAAGATGCGGATCGAGCTTGGATTTTATCAATGCCATTTCCATTTCATGGTTCTTTACTTTTAAAGCCTCTTTCAGTTTAATTTCATTAAACCAGGTGATAAACCCTTTTATTACCAATGCCACCGTGCCACATATCAAACCAATAAAGGTCATAACAAGTATTGATCTGACAGCGGTAGACCGGCCGTGTTTGCCCCCCTCATCCATGTCTACGATATAACCAGATTCTATCGCATACCGAATCAGGATATACCCGGTTAGGGCTGCAATTGCAGATATCAATATGCCATGGACTATTGAAAGAGAAATTCTTTTATGTTGGAGGTATTTAGGAAACAATATGAAATAGTATGAGAAATAGGAAGTAACCGAAGGAATGAATGCGAAAAGAAGAAGACTGATTAAGGCATTTAAAATTCGTGCTTGCTGATTGCCTACACCCTGGCTACTTCTATAATAAACACTTAAGATGATTACTATCAATATGAAATAACAGACCCAAAAACCAACGTGTAGTAAAACAACAAAATACTTCTTCATGCTATCAAGTTAACGCAGACAGGGTTCAAAGTACTTTCCTTGTTGGAGGTTTAGTGAAACTGATATGCAAAATGGAAAGATCTGTCTGCAAAATCAGGGTTAACAGGCTGATTAAGACAGTATCAGCAGGTGTATCAGGATCTGTTACGAATAACCGGAACTTGAAAAATGACTTAGTTGCGTCAACCTATTGATTACTTCTTTGAAAATTTGGGTTGTCATCTACCCCTGCATAACACTGTTCTATTATTTGTTTGGAAAGCTTTTACCAGCACTACCGTTATATCAACGAACATTATTCTTTACGCTTACATTGGTTCCCTGGGTGTGTTTGCGGGTGTACCATTAGTTAATTTAACCAGTAGCCTGGTTTCAACCAAAAGGAGCAACGCAAATAACAGGGCTTAAGTTACCTGCAGCATTATTACTTAAGCAAGCATTCATTCAATTAAGTATAAAAGCGGAACTTGAATTCTTTCTTCACCTGATATTGAAAACTACTATTATTTGGAGCAAAAACCATAGTACATTAACCAGGCAAGTTGCGCAAAGAATAGAAATTTGAAACCCTGGTTCTTACATAATAGCTACACTGTTTTATTTCACCTCTTTCTCTACATGAAATAATTTCCCTTCGCTGTTCATGCCTTCCATTATTAAGCGGTAACGCTTGGAGATGTCGTTATTATAAAACTGCAGACGTATGCGTTTTCGGGTCTTATCAAGATAGATCAACGGGTTCCAGTAGAGGGTGCTGCGTACATCGTCATAAGCATCTTTCTCCGATACAGTAGCATAATCCGGTGAGTAAAATTGTTTAAGAGCAGAATAGCCTTCCAGTTGCACATAGCTTAATCCTTTAGTAGCCGCATTGGGTTGAGCATCCCCGCCTTTGCGGGTATAAATTGCAATAACGCCTCCCCCACCACCTGTTACAATACTCTCACCGGGCCTGAATATTTTTACATAAGCAATTTCACTTACAGGGGTAGAAGACAGCATACTGGCGTCGGTTTGCATTTCGTTCAGGTACAATGCAGGCGTACCACCCCGCCAGCTAAGTGTTGGTGCGCCACCGCCTGTTGTAATCTGCAGGCCTGCTACCTTGCCCTGCAGGTATTGGAAAATATCCATGTATCCCGAAGCAAGCGGGTCGTTTACTAAATCAAAGTCTTTATCTCCACCGGAAAACAAGCCGCTAACGTACTTCTCCTCCATTTTATCTTTTGCAGTCTTAGCTTTTGTTTTTACGGTAACATTTTCTAGCATACCCGTTTTTAATGCGGCCAGCCGCCTGTTTTGCAAAAAGGTTTTAGTTATTTTATTGTTGCTGGCAATGGAACCGGGTGTTATGTCCATCAAACCCATCTTCGCTATTGTATCGGGCAATACTTTGCGATAGCCTTTGTGCAAGCCATTATCCACCATCAGCATGCTTTTATCAAACGACATACTCTTTTTATTAAAGTTAAAAAACAGCTTTGCGTTATCATAGAAAAAAAGCCCTTCTGCAAATACGGCCCCTTTACGGTCAACCGGCAGGTTGAAAAACGTTTTGGCCGAATCGCTCGTTTGCAAAATTCCCGTCAATTGCAAATCAGATCCATAACTGCCCGGCTGTAAACCGGCAATTTGCCCGGTAAGGCTTAAGTAATTACTCTCTTTCCATCGGGGCTGCACCACTTTTCCAGCCAGCACATTGTCCCAGTTATAACGCCGCCACCCATGGGTAAGCATTACAAGATCCAGGTGAATGGCTGCACTATCGGAGTTACTGAAAAAATAGTAATAGGGATTACTAATCTTACCCCGTAAATCACCGGTAAGTAATAAGTGGCTGATGATATTGTCATCAAAAGAGTTTGTCTCGTTCAGATCAGCATCGGTGATTGCCAGCGACAGGTTTGCCGGAACCGTATCGGACATACTAACTTCCACCTGGTTAAGACCACGGCGCAACATATTCTTCTGCCCAATAAATACATCCGCGTCAAATTCATAATCATGATTATTGACAAACGCAATTCGCTCCGCCACCGGCTTGTAAGCACTGTCGAAAACGGTTACTTGTAAAATGCCTGATGGCAAATCCTTTGTTGGAAAGATCCCCGATGCCGTAAGCTTGCCTGAAAGGTTTACAGTTGCCTGGAAAATCAGGCGCTGATTCATATAGCCAATAACAAAAAGCCGCTTCATGCTTTCTGCATGTTGTTCAGTACGACGTACGGTAAAGCGTTTGCCCCCTTCCGCATCTGTTATAGTTAAACTAACGCCGTGGGCTTTAAATGCAGGCAGCGGAGTTGTGTATTGCTTGCCTGGTTCAACGTTCCAGGAGGCGGTATAGGTTTTACCTTCTTCAGCTGTAATTACAAACCTGCCCATACCATTTTGCAGCGTACGAAAATCAGTCACCTTACTTCCTTTTTCGTCCATTACAATGCCGCTTACCGCAACAGGGAAACCCTTTTGATCGGTAGCGATAAAAGCCATTGTAGCAGGCAAGCCATTGTACCAATCGCCACCTTCGGGCATAAACCTGAGAGCAGGAGGTTGCTGTATTAAAGCTTTGCCGGTGGATGCTTTAGCAGAAAGAATGGGAATGGCTTTAGTATATAAAAAGCTGGTATCTCCATTTAGCATAGCAATAGTGTAACCCCTGAAATAAATCATGCTCTTGGTAAAGCTGGAATCGATATCAAAACTCCCTGCTGCACCAGAACGGGAGACAGGGGCTGTTTTCCGGCTTAGTACATTGCCTTGCTCATCCAATAACTCAGCATAAAAATTCTTGCTGGTTTCAGATGGGTCAGTGCCTGTAAAGAGATAGGCTTTGAACCAGATCGTTTCGCCAGGGTTATAATAATTCTTGTCGAACTGAACGTAAACTTTTTCCTGGGGATCGGCTCCTCGCTGAATATCTAAAAGCGAATCTAACTTTTGTGAATCAGCCCCGTAACCAATTAACAGGAATAGAAGGACCGAAAAATATTTTGCCATAGCTAAAAATAAATACTGCTAAGTAATAACGTAAAAATAGGAAAGCAATGACATTAACATTTCAGCGGCTTTCGTAACGGGTCAGGATTGGCAACACATCTAAAATATTTTTAAATTCAGTTTAAAACTAATAACTTCTCTTATTATTAAACCACTCACTAACCTATCATGAGTTACCTGCCAGATTTTCAATACGATGTGTTTATCAGTTATGCCCATATTGATAATTCTGTAAGAAACCAAAATGACAAAGGATGGGTCACGCAATTTTATAATGAGCTTGTATTTTGGATTACGCAGCGGATCGGGCGTTCGGATAAATTTAAAATCTGGTGGGATGAAAAGTTAAGCGATAACCATGTTTTTACTAATGAAATTAAAGACGCAATAAAAAACTCCGCGCTGTTAATCACTTTTTCTTCCAACGCCTATTACGAATCTCAATATTGCATTGATGAACTAAAATGGTTTTACGAAAACACGGCTAAGGGCAAGCCCGGTTTGAGCATAAACAATATGTACCGCATTTATAACATCAGGCTAAATAATATTGACAATGTAAAATGGCCCAAAGAATGCCAGGGCACCACAGGGTATGAAATGTTTTCCATAGCAAACGGAGACCGGGGAAGTTTAGGCTTTCCGGTAACACCGGGTGCTAAACAATTTACTAAAAGCATACAACGGTTAGCTGATGATATTTATAAACTTCTGATGGAGATGCGAAAGCAGGCTGAGGCAGTGAAAGCAGTAGTTATGCCTGCACAAGCAAGCAGCCAGCTAAGACCTAAAGTTTTTTTGCAAAAGTTGCCGACACGCTTTTGAATGATAAAAACCAAATTATACGGGAGCTTGAAATAAACAATATTGAAGTTGTAAGAAAAGTGCCTCCCCCTCCTTTCAGTAAAGCTGATTATGAATTAGCGGTTGAAAATAGTCTTACCGACTCCTGTTTATCTGTTCACTTATTTGACAGTATTGCCGGGGATGAAATAGAAGAAGGTTCAGATACGTTCATCCAGGCACAGGTAAACATTGCAAAGAAGCTGCACAAAGAGCAACTAATTTTTATACCCAAACAGTTGAATTTTGATGAGATTGGAAATAATGCCTATAAAAACTTTTTGGCTGGGTTGCAGGATAAAAAAACTGATACTGATAATTACACCCTTATTAGAGAATCTGCAGCGCCTAATATCACACTGGAAATTTTAGAAAAGATCAACAAGATCAATGCAAAAAAAGAAGACGAGAAAGTTTTTTCCTCCAGTGGTAAAGCTCCTTCAGTTTTCCTTGACTTTCATGAGCAGGATTATAAATACGCCATCAACATAAATAATTTTCTTTCAGAAAAAGGAATACGAACTTTTCAGTGCATGTCGGGCTCACAGCCATTTGATAATATCGAAAAATTTGAAACCGCTTTAAAGGAAGCCACCGCGTTGATTTTTATTTTAGGGACCGTAGCTAAAGAATGGGTCATTGAGCGATTTAATAAAGCCATTGAACTCATCCTCATCAAAGATTATCCTGTTTCAACATGCGCTATTTACCTGGCTCCCCAAATCGTACATGAAAGCCTGACGCTTAAAAGAAAATTTTTACAGCCGCAATTACTTGACGATAGTAAAAGCGCTGGTTTTAATCCGGACACGGTGAATCCTTTCCTTCAACAATTTCAATAGTAATTCTCCCGCTAAAATTGCTGCCTGTTATGAGCACAACTTCTATTCAATCAGTAACAAACGCTTTCACAGATGAGCAGGAAAATGAAAACCCATTTGTTGGATTACGGCCTTACGAGGCAGAAGAAAGCTATCTTTTTTTTGGAAGAGGAAAACAAACCACCGAGCTTCTTCAAAAACTATTTACTACACGGTTTATCGGTGTGGTAGGAAGTTCGGGATGCGGAAAATCTTCGTTAATAAAAGCAGGCCTCATCCCAAAATTAAAAGCAGGCTTTTTAACCAATGAACGGGATCATTGGATCACAGCATCTATGAGGCCCGCCGGCAACCCCTTGGCCTTTTTATCAGAAGCACTTTCTACCGCATTAGGTTCACAGCTTACCGGCGATGACAGCACCCTCTTCTCTGAATCCGGGTCCAGCTTCTTAAAAGCGATCCATGAAAAAGGAACGCAGGGGATAACAGATATACTTCTCCCGGTTTTTGAAAAATCTCCCTGCAATTTACTCTTGCTGGTAGACCAGTTTGAAGAACTGTTTACTACAAAAGAAATAATGCGGATGCTGAAACGCAACAAAATGAAAATGTACTTTTTGTCAACATACTGCTGTCACTTTCGAGGCAAAAGAACTTACCGGTTTACGTGGTAATTACAATGCGTTCAGATTACATCGGTAACTGTAATAAATTTTATGGATTGCCTGAGACGTT
>JAQBNG010000205.1 GCA_028288675.1 Flavisolibacter sp.
AGTGGCTATGCAGATGGTCTTTTAGTTGGTGATGATCCTTTAGGACCTTTTACCCCTGCTTCGGATCCGGTAAGTATGAAGCTGGGAGGTTATGTAAGAGGCGCCGGGCATGGAGCTACGTTCCAGGATAATGACAAAAATTTTTGGCATATATCTACAACGGTTGTATCTGTAAAAAACACATTCGAGAGAAGATTAGGCATGTGGCCTACAGGCTTTGATAAAGATGGTGTGATGTGGTGCAATACAGCATTTGGTGATTATCCTCACTTCATCCCGGCTGCTGTTGATCTGGCCAGGCCAAATGAATATTCTCCTTCAAAATATTTTACCGGTTGGATGCTGCTTAACTATAATAAGCCGGTCCAGGTATCATCAACTCTTGGTGGCTATCTCCCTAACAATGCAGTTGATGAATTGACAAAAACCTATTGGAGTGCTGCCTCCGGCAACAATGGTGAGTATATACAAACCGATCTGGGAAATGTATCAAGGGTAAATGCTATCCAAATAAATTATGCAGACCAGGATGTAGATAGCAACCGGCTTGGAAAATGGAATGATCAATATCACCAATACAAGTTGTACCATTCAATTGATGGAAAAAAATGGAACCTGTTAGCAGATAAAAGCAAAAACAAAAAAGATGTTCCGCATGACTATGTTGAATTGGAAAAGCCGGTGCAGGCAAGGTTCATTAGGTTAGAAAACATCCACATGCCCACTGGCAAATTTGCCATTAGCGGGTTGCGTGTATTTGGCAACGGTAACGGTGCAAAACCTAATGCTGTTGAAAATTTAATTGTTTTGCGAACAGAAAAAGATAAGCGTAGCGCCTTTATCAAATGGAAGCCGGTTGACAATGCCTTTGCATACAATATATTTTACGGCACACATCCCGATAAATTATACACTTGCATTATGGTTCACTCAAACAACGAATATTGGATGAAGGCTATGGACAGCCAAAAAGCTTATTACTATTCAATAGAATCCATTAATGAAAATGGTGTTTCGCAACGTTCTAACCCTATAAAAGTTGATTGATGAAAAACAGGCTAACTAAAGTTTTACTTAGTTTTTTTATACTGCAAAGCTTTATTATTCATGCACAAGAGGGCCTGCCCTTTTGGAACGAGATACAGGCTTTTAAAAAAGAAGATAGTCTTAAGCAACCTGCTAAAAATGCTATTCTTTTTACCGGCAGTTCTTCCATCAGGCTATGGAAAGATTTGCAGCAGGTTTTTCCAAATCACACCATCATTAACCGGGGATTTGGTGGTTCTTCTTTAACCGATATGATCCGGTATGCAGATGATATTATATTTCGCTACAATGCCAAACAGCTTGTGATCTATTGTGGTGAAAATGACATTGCTTCGTCGGATACTGTTACGGGTGAGATGGTGAACAGGCGTTTTCAAAAATTGTTTTCGATGATCCGGGAACAGCAGCCAAACGTTCCGGTTGTTTTTATTTCTATCAAGCCAAGTCCATCAAGATGGCACTTAAGAACAAAGATGGTGAAGGCTAACTCGCTAATTAAAAAGTTTTTGGCAACAAAAAAGAACACAAGGTTTGTTGACGTATGGAAACCGATGCTAAATAAGGCGGGAACACCGGAAGAAGATTTATTTGTGGAAGACAAACTGCACATGAGCGCAAAAGGATACGCTATCTGGAAACAAAAAACAGAACCCCTGTTAATAAATTAATGAACCGAAATAACTCATATCATTGGCTGCTTGTTTTGGTAATATGTCTTTGTAGTTGCAGGCAGCAACCGGTAGTAACAAAGATTGCTTTCGGCAGTTGCGGTTACCAGGATGAAGATCAACCGGTATTATCTCTAGCAGCAGACAATAAGCCCGATGCTTTTATTTTTTTGGGCGATAATATTTATGGCGATACAGACAATATGGATACGCTGCAGGCAAAATATAACAGGCTGGGGGCAAAACCAGAGTATAAAAAGCTGGCGGCTTCAACAAAGATCTTTGCTACCTGGGATGATCATGATTATGGACGTAATGATGCCGGACTGCGCTACCCTTTTAAGCAACAATCAAAGGAAATTTTTTTGAAGTTCTTTAATGAACCAGCGGAAAGCAATCGCAGAAAGCACGAAGGTATTTACCACACGGAATACATAAAAAGCGGAGACAAGACCGTGCAGGTTATTTTGCTGGATGTGCGTTCGTTCAGGAATGACTTACTTCCATACGACACCATCGCAAAGCTCCCCCGTGAAAAATATTTTTATACTCCCGATTACATACCACACACGTCAACAGACAGCAACTTACTTGGTACTGCGCAATGGGCATGGCTGCACGACGAGTTGAGCAAACCCGCAGACCTTCGTTTGATTTGCAGCGGATCGCAGTTTGGCATTGAGTACAACGGATATGAAGCCTGGGCTAACTTTCCCCATGAGCAAAAAAGAATGCTGGAACTAATTAAAAAAACAAAAGCCAGCGGCGTGCTATTCCTCACCGGTGATGTACATTATGCCGAAGTTTCGAAGTTAAATGAGCCGGGTCTTTACCCGATTTATGATATAACAGCAAGTGGCATTACTTCCACCTGGGATTTTGCAACGCTTAACAAAAACCGCATCGAAGGACCGGTGATGGATAATCATTTTGGTTTACTGACTCTCACATGGGAAGATGACCTTGTAATAAAAATGGAAATCATAGACAAGTTCAATAACAGCCGCATTGAATATATCACCAGGCGGAGTGAATTAAATTTTAAGTAAAGATGAATAGCAATAAGAACGTACAAGAGTGCGACGCAACCAAAGTTTAATAGCAGTAAAAAAGCTTAGTTCATAAAAAATAATATCATGTTTAAAAAATTTTTATTTGTTGCCCTGATGCCGTTGGCGATGCAAACTTATTCGCAAACGAAAGATGCTAAGATGAATGTCTTTGTTACAAAGTTGATGGGCCAAATGACCCTTGATGAAAAGATTGGACAGCTAAATTTAGTAACACCGGGCGGTGGTGTAGCTACAGGTGCTGTAGTAAGCAGCGATGTGGAAGGCAAAATTAAAACCGGCAAAGTAGGTGGTCTGTTCGGGGTGATTGGTGTAGATAAAATTCGGCAGGCACAGGAACTGGCAGTGAATGGAAGCCGCTTAAAAATTCCATTAATTTTTGGTTCCGATATAATACATGGTTACAAAACCACCTTTCCAATACCACTTGGTTTATCCTGCAGTTGGGACCCTGCTATGCTAGAACGCAGTGCAAGAATTGCGGCATCGGAAGCTACGGCTGATGGACTGTGCTGGGCCTTCTCACCAATGGTTGACATTGCCCGTGACCCACGCTGGGGGCGGGTTGCAGAAGGCGCCGGTGAAGATCCTTTCCTGGGTTCGCAACTATCGGCAGCAATGGTAAGAGGTTACCAGGGTACCGATCTATCGGCCAACAATACATTAATGGCTTGTGTAAAACACTTTGCATTATATGGTGCTGCAGAAGGTGGCCGCGACTATAACACCACTGATATGAGCCGGTTGAAAATGTATGAGTTTTACC
This sequence comes from Flavisolibacter sp., assembly GCA_028288675.1. Classification (GTDB taxonomy): domain Bacteria; phylum Bacteroidota; class Bacteroidia; order Chitinophagales; family Chitinophagaceae; genus Flavisolibacter. The sequence continues at coordinate 3,552 of JAQBNG010000205.1, forward strand.
TGCCGCCATACAAAGCTGCAGTTGATGCAGGTGTAGGAAGTGTGATGTCATCGTTCAATGAAATTGATGGCATTCCTGCTACTGGTAACAAGTGGTTGCTTACTGATCTGCTGCGGAAACAGTGGGGCTTTAAAGGCTTTGTTGTTTCTGATTATACCTCTGTTTCTGAAATGATAGCACATGGCATGGGCGATCTCCAAACGGTATCAGCGTTATCATTAAATGCGGGGTTGGATATGGACATGGTAGCGGAAGGTTTTTTAAACACTTTGAAAAAATCGTTAATTGAAAAGAAAACCACGCTTGCACAAATTAACACTGCCTGCAGAAGAATTTTAGAAGCGAAGTATAAACTGGGTTTGTTTGATGACCCTTTCCGCTATTGCAATGCAGATAGAGCGAAAGCAGAAGTTTTAAGTGCCGATAAAAGAACGGCAGCAAGAGAGTTTGCGCAACGATCAACCGTTTTATTAAAAAACAACGGAGGCACACTCCCACTAAAGAAAAACGGAACCATCGCGTTGATTGGACCATTGGCAAATAATACATCAAACATGCTGGGTACATGGGCCGTAAGTGGCGAAGCCAGTACATCTATCCCGGTATTGCAGGGAATGAAGTCTGTTGGTGGCAATAGTGTAAAAATTATCTATGCAAAAGGGGCCAACATTACAGACGACAGCCTGCTCGCCAAAGGGGCAAATGTATTTGGCGAAAGGGTTTCAATAGATGCTCTTCGTCCGGACGCCTTATTGAGCCAGGCAGTGGCAGTGGCCAATGGTGCCGATGTGATTGTAGCGGTTGTTGGTGAGGCTTCTG
>JAQBNG010000107.1 GCA_028288675.1 Flavisolibacter sp.
AAATTGCTTCATCGCCTTAGTTTAGGCAAACTTCTTATTTAGTTCTGAATTGAGTTTGTAAAAATTGGATTTGCTCGTCTTTTATTTTTAATCATAACTAATAAGGGTTTTTCTATTATCAGTGTTCTAGGTAATATACGGTGGCTATTCCAGGGGAATTTCTCTTTTCAACGAGTAAAAGCAATGGCTGGTCTAATGCGACAATCTTATTATTTTTTAGACCTTAAATCGTTGCACATGAAAAAAGTAATTCAAGTAAGTCGGTATCTGCTGCTGGCAAGTTTCCTGTTTCTTTATTCTTGTAAAAAGAACACCGAAGAACTAAAGGCCGGTGATGTTGCTAAAACAGAACTGATGGCCAAAGTAAGAGCCTGATTAGAGAAACAAAAATCAGGTCTGCCTGAAAGGCAAACTAAAAAAATTGATTCGTTGAAAGAGAATTTGGATGAAAATGATATTGATTTAGAAAAGTATCGTGTAAGCGAACAATTGATTGTTGTATCCATAGCAAAAGGCTTTATATCGGCCAACAATAAAGATAAAAGTCCAGCTAACTATTTAGTTGTGGTTTTGGAAGCAGATGGAACTATTCACAAGGCAACTTGATCCAATATCTATCTGGCAATGATCGAAAGCAACTACCTGAAAATACATTTTCCAAAATTTTCACTTATCAAAATCTTGATTGCGACGGTCTGTTTTCCATACTTAGCGTGACTGATCATTTCTCCTATGAACTCCGATTTGAAAAGGGTAAGCTTACATCATTTGCTGAACGGAAAACTAAAGTTGCAGATAGCAATAGTGGTAAGGTTCAGGGATGCACTAAATGGTGTCTTGTCATAACATGGCACAGTCCAGATGGCTCTATAACTGAGGATTGGTCATACTTATATACGACTTGTGAAAATGCTGACTGCAAAATGAATAAGATTGTTTCCGGCCGGAGTTTTACTAGTTGTGGCGGTGGGGGCGGAGGTGGTATCGACTATGAGATTGCTGCTTTCGCTCAAGTAGATTGGAGGCCCTACACATGACTGGATAATCTCAATAAGGTATGGTCAACGTAATGCCTGTATGGAACCAAGTCAAATAATAATGGCAGCAAATTCACTAAAATTGAACATAATAGTGATATTGTAAATAACCAGATGGCTGATGGCCATGCAAGCTTTTCAACTTGGCATTTAAATTCCTGGAATTATACACTGTCCTCCGATAAAAAGCAAGGAACCGCACTTATCTCAGGCATACTCACATATCCAAGTTATCCAACGATTAACGTCTCGAATACAAACACTTGGGTTGCCGACACCGAACTGTAATTAACTTGCATTCCTCCTTATGCGAATAATCCTTATTTTTTTAGTGAGCCAGCTTCTAACCATCCGTGGCACCACCCAACAGAACTGCGAAAACTGTGGAGTAGCTTACCAAGGAGTGCGCCTTTTTAAGCCAGAGCGTAATGCCTATATATTACCGGCTTATGAAAGAGACATCAAATACCTTTTTTTCGATAGCATGGTAATAGCTGAGCGACATGGCCTGTTTACGGAAACGGACAGTAAAAACCGGGAAACTTGGCGACGGGAAGTCATTGGCTACACTTTTATTGATTTCCGCACCAAAACCTTTTATGACTACTCGCATTTCTCTGACACAGCAAGAGTTATAAAGACCATGCGTCAACCCGCTAAAGGCCGCGTGGAAGGTGGGTGGAATTTTTTTGACCCACCGCAACAACCGCCAAACTCTGTTGCCCTCTCGGATACAGTTTTGGATGGCGTGAAGTGCAGCCGGCTAAAGGTCTTTTTCACCAAGGACAGCGACACGACGATTATTAAAACAATGTACTATGTGAGCGAAGCCGAATGCCCTTTGGCTTACTATGGGAAAACTACAGTGCAAGGCAAACGGTTTTCCTACATTCGTACAGACGATTTTGATGTTGCCAGCGGACTAAAGACTTACCATTCCATGGATATCACCTCTAACACTCTAAGTAAAAAAGAACTAAGGATTTTTGCTGCATGGAAGAGAAACGCCAAAAAGCATCCTGTAAAAAAATAACCTTAATTTACTAACCCAAACAATGCAGCAATTAGCAATCAAGTTGCTGCATTGTTTTTGGTATCCGCTAATAGTCAACCCGAAAGATGCGCAACGAATCCTGAGAGAAAGTAATCAGCTTATTGCTATTGGTGAAAGAATGAATATAAGGTGTAAACCTTGCCGGGAACTTGCGGCTTTGCTCTATAAACGTAGTTGGGTTATATAAGATAACTCCTGATTGGCTTAGCCTAATAATACTGCCATTCCTTACTTCGATATTATTCCATCCTTTAAAATCAAGCCGCTTTTTAAAACTGCCATAATTATCAAAAACAAAAATGCCTGCGGCAGAATCGGCAAGGTAAACGAGACCATTATCGTTGATGATCTTTTGCGGGGCGATACTCTTTCCAAATAACTGCCGGAAGTCAGAGGTTTCCAATTGAATTGTTCCCGTTTCATCAATCTTGCGCAGCTTGTTATCATAAGCATCAAACACCCAAATATTATTATCATACGATAGGGCAATAGCTGAAGGTTGAAAAATATTATACCTGCGTAAATCAACCGTAGTGCGGTTTGCAAGCAAACGGTCTAAAATAACTACCGAAGAAAAATCTTTATAAAACAAAAGTGGCTTCAGTGGGTTAGTTACATCAATTGAGTATAGTTTACCATTGTTACGGATGCCATTGAAAACGCCGATGGAATCACCTTTGGGTCCAAATTTTTTTACCTGGCCGGTAGAAGAAACGAGGTAAAGGTTTTCGAGATTATCCATGGCCGCAGCAGTAATATCGCCTTTGTATGTTTTGATTAAAGAGAAGGCGGTATCATTCACCTGCGCCGAGGCGGGTGCTGTACTAAACAAACTCAATATGATGATGAAGTACTTCAACCTATTTTTACAATTTTAGATTCTTGGCCCATAAAAGATTTTAATTCCATATCCGTTCCATCGAACACAGCGTAGGTATAAAAATTCATCCATTCGCCTAAATTAATGTACCGGCTTTCAGTAGAGAGACGATAATCAATGGGTAAGTGTCTATGTCCAAACACAAAAAAATTATGCTCCTCTTTTTTTAATACTTCCCTGCTGTAAATAAGCAGCCATTCTTTTTCTTCCCCCAAAAATTTTTCTTCAATATGTTCTTCAGCGCCGCGGCTTTTGCGGCTAAAGTAATGTGCCATGCCTACACCAATAGCCGGCGGTAAAATACTGAACAGCCATTGGGCAACCGGATGTCGAAAAACTTTCTTCATTATTTTATAGCCATGATCGCCAGGCCCTAAGCCATCGCCATGACCAATATAAAAAGAAGTATTGTTGAAAGTGAATGTTCGTGGCTCAAAGTAAAGAGGGATGTTTAGCTCCTGCTGAAAATAGTTTTTCATCCACATATCGTGGTTGCCAACAAAAAAGTGTAGCTGAATACCGGCATCGCTCAACTCCGCTAATTTCCCTAACAATCGCACATATCCTTTAGGAACTACATGACGGTACTCAAACCAAAAGTCAAACATATCACCAACAAGAAAGACAGTGTGTGCATCGGCTTTGATGGAATCTAAAAACTGCACAATTATTTTTTCCCTTTCCAGACTGCTGGCTGCATCGGGCACACCTAAATGAAAATCGGAAAGGAAATAAACTTTTTTAGCGGGGGGAACAACCATAACCTATTACAAAGCAGTGAAATTAAGGCCTAACTTCTCAACAAGCACCTTACTCATTCGTAAAAAAGCTTCATTACTATAACCGGCGATATGTGGTGTAACAATAACGTTTGGCTGACTGACTAAAAACTGCAACTGCTCTTTTTCTACAGTATTAAAAGACGAAAGCTTTTCATTTTCCAATACATCCAGTGCAGCGCCTGCAAGCCTTTTTGCTTTGATGGCCCTGACTACGGCCGCCGTATCTGTTACCGCGCCCCGGCAGGTAGTAATAAAGAAAGGTGGCTGAGCAAAGCTGTTAAAAAAAGCATCATTCGCCATGTGATGCGTTTCAGCAGTTAGCGGTACATGCATACTTACTACGCTTGCTTCAGCAAAAAGTTCTTCAGGCGTAGCTTCTTTTATGTAGCCATCGCTATATGCTCTTTTATATTTATCGCAGGCCAATACTTTTACACCAAAAGGCGCTAACAGTTTGGCAAAAGATGAACCTGCATTACCATAGCCAATAATGCCTACTGTTTTACCTCTTAATTCTATTCCGCGGTTTTCATTCCGCAGCCAAATCCCTTCTTTTACTTCATTAAATGAACGGGAAATATTGTTCATTAAGTTCAACACTAAACCTAAGGTATGTTCTGCTACAGCATTGCGGTTACCTTCAGGTGTGCTGATTAGTTGAATGCCTTTTTGTTCTGCAAGAACTTCATCAATTAACTCCATGCCGCTGCCTAAACGCCCGATCCATTTTAGCGAAGCAGCTGCGTTAAGCATCGCGGTATCTATCTTGATTCTTGTAGTAACTACCAGGCCCGAAACATCGCTGATAATTGAAAATAATTCAGCATAGGTAATAGCAGGATGATAGGCAACTTCATACCCGTTTTTTGATAGTTGCTCAATTAAATAAGGATGAGCAGGTGCAGTAATGATGACCTTCATGGCTTTTATTGTTGTAAATGAACTTGGATTAAGGTGGCAGTGAATAGTAGGCAGGATATATAGTAAAAATAACCGCCGCTTACTGCTTACTCTTTTTGCATCACTTTACCTGGAAGCTTAAAAGAGCAAAATCGTCGATGCTTAGCTGCTCGGCACGTTTGTCAAAAATATCCTGCTGTAAAACTTCGGGTTCAAACAATCCTTTGCAGGCATTACGCAATGTTTTCCTTCGTTGATTAAAAGCCGTCTTCACCAAATTGAAAAATGCTTTGCGGCTTTTTATGTCTAACCGTTCTTTGCGTAGCAATAATTTTATTACACCACTTTGTACTTTGGGCGGAGGAATAAAACTGGTTTCGCTTACATCAAACAAATACTCCACATCGTAAAAAGCCTGTAATAAAACCGAAGTAACGCCATATACTTTGTTACCTTCTTTGGAGGCTATACGCAAGGCCACTTCTTTCTGAAACATGCCGATAACGCAGGGCACAGCATCGTCCCATTCTAATATCTTAAACAATATCTGGGTAGAAATGTTGTAAGGAAAATTGCCTACCACCGTAAACGGTTCATCAAACGGTTTATCAATATCTAAAAAACTTTGATGAATGAGCTTATCCTGCAGCTCCGGATAAGTTTGTTTTAGATAGACCACTTTTTCTTCATCCAGTTCTACGCCTTTAAAGTTTATATCGGGCAGTTCAATTAAATATTTGGTTAAGGCGCCACCGCCGGGGCCTACTTCCAATAAATTAGTGAAGGGACATTTGGTAAGTTCCTCAACAATCTTTTTACAAATGTTCTCGTCTTTTAAAAAATGCTGGCCAAGCGATTTTTTGAATGTGTGCATGGCTGCAAATGTAGCAACAGGGCTTACACGAATTTTTCAAGACCAAATAACTACAACTGGTTTAAAAGAAAGCTACTGCACTTTGTCATCCTGGGCCAACGAAAGAAGCCTGGCATTTCCCAGATTTCGGATAGGCTCTGCCATTTCAAACCAGGATAAAGTATCTCCGGGAGGAACCTAAGTTTTTGCCACTATATTAAAATGAGTAAAGTAGTGGCGAAATCCTTTACCATTTGCGCTTTCGAGCAAGTAAGCAAGAACAGAAAATCGGGCAAGCACCTTTACAATAGATCGCTTTTTATGTATCATAATTTTGCTGCGAATACAAGTGTGCAACAGATAGTATAGTAGATGATCTACGCATGTTGGTAGAAGCTCTCACCTGAAAAAGCGGAATTTTACTGTTGTTATCCTTGCCGATGCTGGCTACATTTGTCTGCATCGTTCATCTAATTCCATATCCGCATGAAACGAATCTTTACCCTTTGTATCCATATATTTTATATATGGATAACTTTCACACTTGCCATTCCGGCACACGCCCAATCTAACATCTGTAGCACTGCCACACTTATTGCATCAGGCGCAGGATGTACTAATACAACAGGTACCGTAATCGGCTCTAATTATAGCACCGACCTGCCTGCTACATGTGGCACGCCACGATATGATGTATGGTACCGGTTTGTAGCGCAAAGTATAAACCCTTCTATCAGAATGAGCGCTATAGGGGCAAACTTTACAAACCCCGCGCTTCAGCTTTTATCAGGCGCCTGCGGAGGTTTTACCAGTTTGTTCTGCAGTGTTACGTCTGGCACTTCACAGGTCATTAATGCGTCGGGCCTTACTATCGGCGTTACTTATTATATCCGCGTTTTTTCAACTAATACATTAGGTTCTGCACCTACAAGTGCAGGCGGTTTCTCAATTTGCATCGTTGATGGTTCTAAAATAGAAACCAGCAGAAGCTATATTAATATCACTAAGGGCTCCACCGGCGGCACAGTTGATTATCTTGACACTTTAGAGATACGCTCCACCTTTGTTGTGAAAAATAATTTTGCCGATAGCCTTTCTTTTTTAGATACGCTATATAATGGCAAAGGCTTCAAACTGGTTCCCGGCTCTATTGCGTTGCGAACAAACGAAGGCAAAGTGTATAAATCGTATAGCGATGTTTTTGATACTGATGCCGGCTATCGCTATAACTCCGGGCTTGATACAGTTATCCGCATAAACATTGGTACCGGCGCCACAAATTCTGCAAGGGGACGGTTAAATAATACGTCAAAACCTTCTTTCTACAGCGGCACCTGTATTGTAATGGCCACCTATCGTGTAGTTGTTTATGCAGGGTATGGCACGCAAATTAATTTTAAAACCGGCGCCATCTCTTACCGGGATGGTGCTACAGGATTGATGTATAATGCCGGGTTCCCCGATAATAACCTGATCGTTTATGCAAGCCCGGGGTTATGTCCCAACGCGGTTTCTATTTCAAATGCGATAGGTGTGGAAAGCAATGGAACATTTGGTGTGCCTTCCTCTGGTGTGCCGCTTCAGCGTAACAGGGGTGCAAGCGTCTATACCAATTATATTTACGATATTTTTTCTACTGCCGGCGGCCCCCAGGATTATTATTATGGTGTAGCTAACAATACCAGCCAAACATTTACAACTTTAAACAATTGGGGTAAGCCCGGCGCACCGTACAGAGTATTTGGTGTGTGGGATATCATCGGAGATCATACAGGAGCAACCAATACAACAAAGGGGAACCCTGCTTGTGATACTACAAAACCGGTAAGTGCTGCTAACCCCTGCGGCTATATGCTGGTAATTAACTCTGCCTATAAAACGGATACTGCTTTTCAATATACCATGTCTAATCTTTGCCCCAGTACGTATTACGAGCTATCAGGGTGGTTCAGGAATGTTTGCTATAAATGCGGGTGCGATTCAAATGGTAAAGGTGCTACCGGTGGTGCGGGTTATATCCCTCTTGCTACAGGCGATTCATCTGGCGTACAGCCAAACATTGCATTTGATGTAAATGGCGTTGATTATTATACCACAGGTAATATTCCTTACTATGGTGTTACACCAAGCGGCTCCGACACTACAAATAAATGGGTGAAAAAAGGTTTTATATATGTAACAGGCCCTGCTGAAACTTCTTTCACCTTAACTATAAGAAATAATGCTCCTGGGGGTGGCGGCAACGACTGGGCGCTGGATGACATCAGTGTTTCTACCTGTTTGCCTAACATGAAGTACTCACCATCCAACAATCCTACCCTTTGTTACGGCAACACCATCACAATTTCCGATACGGTTCGCTCCTATTACAACACCTACAAGTATTTTAAATGGCAGCGCAGCACCAATGGGGGCACTACCTGGACGGATATTGCCGGGGCAACAGGTGCTGGCTCTCCAATCTGGAATGGATCATCCTGGGAGTATATTACTGTATACACAATTAATCCCCCGGAAACACAACTGTCTAATACCGGCGATAAGTATAGAGTGGTTGTAGGCACTACTGCCGCCAACATGCTAAACACCAATTGCAATTTTACAGATGGCATTGCCATCATCACGTTAAACATTATTAACTGCGCACCCCTTTTAGATGTAAGGCTTTTATCTTTTAACGGTAAAGTAAAAGCGGAACATGCACAATTAAACTGGTCTACATCAAAGGAAACAGAGCCTGTGCTTTTTGAAATAGAACGCAGTACCGATGGAAGCAACTATTATAAAATTGCAGCCATTAACGGTTCTGCCAATATGGATGCTGTAACTAATCAATACCATTTTACCGATACCGCTTTACTATCAGGCAAAACATTTTATCGTGTTGCGTTAGTAACCGCGAATGGAAGAAGAACCGCCTCGCATATCATTCAACTATATGGAGAAGCAGATGAATTTAGTATGACAAGCGTACTGAATCCATTTACCAAATTGCTTTCGTTTGAAGTAACTATTGGCACCGCCTCAAAAGTAGAGGTAGCGCTTTTAGATGCCAGCGGCCAACAGGTCAAAAAACAAACTTATGTGTCTCATGCAGGCGTCAATAATCTTGTACTATATGATGTAGATGCTATATCTGCGGGTGTATATATTTTGCAGGTGCAATACAAGGGTAAAACCATGACAAGGAAAGTGGTGAAGAGGTGAGGAGGGAAGGAGACAGGAGTCAGAATTCATGAGACGGGATGAAGATTCTTTCTGGCGATTGATTTGCATTGGCTGCAATAGACACAGCTGCCCTTCTAAACTGAGAAGTCAGGCCAAGTATTTCGTGCTTAGGAAAAGTTTCAGTGCACTGGTAAATCGCCAATACAAAGCATGTGCCTTTTGCCAGACAATAAGTTCTTCAAAGTTTTTGCTTTTCTCCATTCCACTAAACTACTTATTCAACACGGCAACTTATAGCTTCCTCCCTCCTGACTCCTGTATTCCGACTCCTGTCTCCTTGCTTCTTTCCGTACATTTACCTTTTAATCTTTATGAACATAATAGTAAAGCCTGTTATTGGAATCAGTTGCGGAGACATTAATGGCATTGGACCAGAGGTAATTATTAAAACCTTTGCCGACCACCGGATTTTAGATCACTGCACTCCAGTGATTTTCGCTTCTAATAAATTGATAAACTTCTATCGAAAAGTGGTGCCCGATGTACATTTCAATTATCAAAGTGTCAAAGATTTTTCTAAAGTAAGCCCCAAGCAAATCAACCTTATCCATTCCTGGGAAGAAGACGTTGCTATTAGCCCCGGACAACTAACCGATGTTGGCGGACGCTATGCGGTGAAGTCATTGCTGGCCGCCGCCGATGCTATAAAGGCCGGTCATATACAAGGTTTGGTAACAGCACCTATTCATAAAAAAAATGTACAGAGCGATGAGTTTTCCTACACCGGCCATACGCCTTTTTTAAAAGATGTTGCCGGCGCTAAAGATGTCTTAATGTTATTGTACGATGCACATCTTAGAGTGGGTTTGGTAACTGAACATCTGCCTGTGAAAGAAGTGGCGGGTAGTATTACGAAAGAAAGCATTCTTTCTAAACTTCACTTATTGCACCAAAGCCTGCGCAAAGATTTTGGTATTGACAAACCAAAGATTGCCGTGTTAGGATTGAATCCACATGCCGGGGATGAAGGACTAATTGGTGATGAAGAAGAAAAAATTATTGCTCCCGCTATTAAAGAAGCGAAAAATAAGATGCTGGTATATGGGCCTTTTAGCGCCGATGCTTTTTTTGCGCGGGCCAGTTATACAAAGTTCGATGCCGTATTAGCCATGTACCATGACCAGGGGTTGATACCATTTAAAACAATTGCCGTTGGCGATGGCGTAAATTATACAGCCGGCTTAAATTTTGTTCGCACCTCACCCGACCACGGAACCGCCTTTGATATTGCCGGTAAAAACATAGCTGATGCAACTTCATTTACCACGGCTGTTTTTGAATGTATAGATATTATTAACCGCAGAAAGGAGTATGAAGAAAGGAATAGAAATCCGTTGAGGAAAATAACAGCGGAGGTGTTGAAGAATGTGGTGGATGAGAGAATTGAGGAATAGCACTTTACCCTCACCTTTACAATTGTAACACCGTGCAGCTTCTCACAAAAAGTTCTTCTCATCTACCCCTTTATTAATCTTATAGCTCTCATACAAAATAGTCACGCTTCCTTTCTTGTTCTTAGCCTTATCCTCAACAGGCTTTGCACCGCCTTTTTCATACTCAAACGTAATGCCCTTGGGTAGTTTATAGTCTTTGGTGTTGAAGGAGAAAACAACTTTATCTGGTAAGCCCCAGGCGGTGTATTTGCGGTAGCTCATTCCTACTTCGTAACTGCCACTTTCTTTTGTATTTACCACAGCTTTACGAATAACCGCCGCATTTTCATCAATGTATAAAGTAGATAAAACCACGTCCCCTATTTCGTCAGTTGGTATCAGTTTTATAATAGTTGTTGTTACACCATCAACTACACCTTTGCCACCTGGGATAGTTTGATAGTTGCCAACCGGCAGCAAGGATGCTGTATTCACACTCACGCCACCTTTAGGCAGGATAGAAATGCCGCCGGCTTTTTTTACTTTAAACTTATTAGGCTTTTTAAAATAGATGGTAACATCTGATTCGGCAGCATTGATAAAAGATACATCAAGCTTCATTTTACCGGAAGCTTCATAGTCGGTAACCGTATTCAATTTAGCTTTTACTTTTTGCAGTAAGGCTTCTTCCTTTTGCGCAAATAAAGTACTGGTAAAAAGAAAAGAGCAGCAGAATAACAAAAAAATTTTCATAGAAAATTATTTACGATAACACATCTTTTTTACGAAAGAAATAGACGGCCAAAGAAACAAACAGAATAATGTGCAACACCAGTATACCAGCCGACTTTAACACTTCCCGCAAATCAACCGGGTTGTCAAAAAAACCTTTCCAATTAAGCATATGATTAGTAAAAAGATAAGGCTTGAGAGCATTGAAAATAGGAATGTCCATAGTGGTTAAAATCGTGGCTACAATTACTACGCTCATGGCAGCAATAATTGGCCCGATGCTATTATCTGCAAATACGGAAAACAGGAAAGCAACTGCTGCCACGGTGATCATGGAAAGCGCTGCAAATCCGTACGCTGCAGCATAACGCCACAACACATCCGTCTTATCAAGCAAGATGAACATATCGCTTTTCTGCACCATCAAATCGCTAACACCAAATAGCGCCACCGAAACACCTAACCCAAGTACCGCCATAAAAGTGAGTAGCAATAGGGTATAGATAGAAGAAGCCAAAAATTTACTCAGTATCAATCCTGTTCTGCTGATTGGTTTAGTGACTAATAAACGCAGTGTTCCCATATTGGCTTCACCGGCCACTGCATCACCGGCCACAAGACAAATAAGCAGCGGCACATGCACCAGCAGTGTGTGAAGAATTAAATAAAAAACAAAATAACCATTGAGCTTATTGCCTTCAATTTCAAAGGCGGTATTGATGTTGCCCAGCATAAACTCCAGGTAGCTTTCCCCATCGGAGTACATGGCTAGTTGAATCAAAATAATGATGGCCCCGATAGCAGCAAACGCAATATAAGTGCGGGACTTTTTAAAAATTTTAAAGAGCTCAATTCGGGTAAGTGTCCACATGCTGGTTAGCTGTTGTGAGTGATAAAAAATAATCTTCCAGGGAATGTTTACTGCGCAGGGAGAAAACTTCTACCCCGTTTTGCACCAAAAAAGTGTTGAGTGCAGGCACTTCGGCACGGTGCATTTTCAACAGGATGCCATTGCCGTTTTGGAGGTAAGTACTCCAGCGGTTTTGCAATAACAACTTTTTGGTTTCTGCATCATTCGCTGTTTCCAATTGTACCAGCGTATCGCTGGGATGCAGCAAATCTTCTGCTTTCCCTTCGGCTACCTTTTTGCCTTTATCAATAATCAGCATGGAGTCGGCCATCACCTCTATTTCGCTCAACAGGTGCGATGAAACAAAAATGGTTTTGCCTTCGTCTTTACTAAGCGATAGAATTAAGTTGCGAACATCGGCTATACCCTGTGGATCTAAACCATTGGTAGGTTCATCTAAAATTATCAGTTGGGGATTATTTACAAGGGCGCAGGCGATACCGAGGCGTTGCTTCATGCCCTGCGAAAAAGTTTTTACTTTACTGGTGGCTCTTTCGGCTAAGCCTACTCTTTCTAATTGGCGCAGCAACTCTTGTTTGGTAAGCCTTACGCCACTAAGCCTTGCCATGATGCTGATGTTTTCGAGAGCTGTTAAATATTTATACAGATCGGGCTTTTCAATGATGGCGCCGGTTTGTCGCAGCACTTCTTTGCGGTGATGGAGAAGGTCTTTACCAAGAATAGAAACACTGCCTGATGTAGGCTGGATTAATGTGAGCAACATGCGGATAGTAGTAGATTTACCGGCTCCATTTTGTCCTAAAAAACCATACACTTCTCCTTTCGGTACAGAAAAAGAAAGATCATCAACAGCAGTAACTTCTTTAAAAACTTTTGTCAACCCTTTTACGTCAATAATAAAAGACATGGGTGCAAAAGTAGGACTGGAACAACCGAATATTGAACAGACGAACAAGGAATAATGAATGAAGAATGGAAAGGCAAACAGCCAAATACAGAACAGCCGAACGTAGGGACACGGCATGACGTGCTCTGAAAAAGCATGAAATGAAACAGATGATCGGAAGAATAAAGAATTCAGAAGAACGAAGGAAAATGCAGTAATAGAAGACTCCCCTCAGGGGGGATGGGTCTCCGGATTTAAAACCTGACGGCTTTCCGGTGCAGCAATACATCCCGTTCTTCGGTTATTAAATTAAGCATGCTTTCCAGTTCGGCCACGCGGCGTAATTCGTTTTTAAGCTTACGGTTAGACTCGCTCATTTGCTGTATATCGCTGTTGATCTCTTCTAAAAACTGTACTTTCTTTTTAAGCTGCTGGCGTTGCAGGTTGGCTTCAGAAAGCTTATCCTCAGCTTCATTTAGCATCTCATGAATACGGCCGTTTTCCAACATAAGTTCACGGGCCTTTTCTTCTTTTTTCAGCACGGTCTTTTCTAATTGCTCGTTCGATTGTTCAAGGCTATCAATCTTTATTGATAGTTCTGCGGCCTGCCATCCCTGTTGCTCCATCTTTTGCACTTTCAGCTGCAGTTCTTCGTAACCCGACTGCACTTCTTCAAAATGGGCTTGCAACTTCTGGGTTAACTCGCTTTGCTGGCGAAGCTCTTTTAGCTCGGCTTCTTTTTTATTTAACTGGAACTGTAATTCTTCTATTTCTATGGTGGAAGAGGATGCGAAATTTTTCTCTTCCACGTCATCAGCATACCCGTCAAAATCTTCACTGATTTTTTTATCGCCTTTTATCGCAGTTATCTGGTTAATAGCCCTTGTCAGTTCCAATTGCTGTAATTGCAACATTCCCCTAAGCTCTTTTATTTCGCTCTTTGTTTCATCGTCACCGGCAAAACTTTGGTAAGCTTTGGCAGACGGCTTTTTAAGGGGCTCTTTTCCAGCAGGCACAATAAACCCGTCGCGGTCAAATCCCATGCTAAAACGAGTTTTCTTCTTTTTTGTTTGAGGCAATAAACTTTCGAGTCTTTTTTGGCTCGCTATAAAAAAGCGCACTGCCAGTAAAAAGGCCAAGACAGCCAATAAAAAAACAGCGATTTCCAAAAAAGTAAATGGGGTAGCCAGTAGTTGCATGCAGTTAGTCCGGTAAGTGATTGGCTGACAAGCTAAGTATTTTTATTAGAACTTAATAGGTAGATCTACGATCAGGCGGTAACTAAAGTACCAACTTTTTCGCCGGCTACTACGCGAAGCAGGTTTCCGGGTTTGTTCATATCAAAAACTACAATGGGTAAATTATTTTCCATGCAAAGCGTAAACGCCGTCATGTCCATTACATTTAGCTTTTGCGAGATACATTCATCAAAGGTGATTTTGCCGTACTTGGTAGCAGTTGGATCTTTTTCCGGGTCGGCATTGTAAATGCCATCTACCCTTGTGCCTTTCATAATTACTTCAGCTTTTATTTCAATAGCTCTTAATGAACCAGCAGTATCGGTAGTAAAATATGGGTTACCTGTGCCAGCGCCAAAAATTACTACCCTTCCCTTCTCTACGTGGCGTATGGCACGGCGACGGATATAAGGTTCAGCAATTTGTTCCATTTTAATAGCGCTTTGCAAACGGGTGTACACACCAATTTTTTCTAAGCCAGCCTGCAGCGCCATGCCATTGATAACCGTAGCCAGCATTCCCATGTAATCGCCGTGCGCCCGTTCAATACCTGTTTCGGCTTCGTTCATGCCGCGGTAAATATTGCCACCGCCAATTACTATCGCCACCTGCACACCTAACTCTGTAATGGATTTTATGTCCTGGGCATATTGGTTAATGACACTTGTATCGAAGCCAAAGCTTTTGTCGCCCATTAACGATTCGCCGGAAAGTTTTAAAAGGATGCGTTTGTATTTAGGAAGCATAGTTTTTTTCTTAGCGTACGAAGATAGGGGGTTTGGGATTTGAAGTTTATGCCTGTTGTATGAAGCAAAATTCTTTTGGCAATTACTTTGTTTTATGATAGGCTTGTATGCATTACTGGTATTGAATACCTGCACTATCACTTTTGTTTTGTACCCGGCAAAAGCAGCGGTGCGATTGGCAATATGCCGAAAATTTGCTTTTGCTGGCAGAACAAAACGGCTTACCATCTTTATGTCAGCTTCCAACCTGCCAAACCTGGTGTACATATTACATACAGAAAATTGTCACGATCAATTTCTTATTTGTTCACCTACTATTGTCCAAATACTTTAATCAACGTTCCCTGCGCAACCCTGTCGGTAAGGTTTATGCCATTTAGTATGGCCAGTTCCGTTAATCTCCCGGCAGGCACATTTAATTTACGTAACACCTGCTCCGCAGTTCCTGCACTGGTTACTGTTTTCACACGAATGCGTTCGGGTTTTTTATTAAGCTTTGAAGCATCGGTTAACGTTTTAAAGTTTTCCATCGCATACGTAAAGTAGGAGGTGTAGGCACTAAAATCCTGTGATGAGGATACACCTATCAGATGATAGATACTGCCGCCGTACTGAATAAAAGTAGATAGGGTTCTTACAGGGGCCGCCGCTTGCTGTTGCTGCTGTTGTTGCGGTTCTTGCGGTTGTTGCTGGGCCTCTACCATAAGTGCCGGCAAACCATTAACTGTTATTTCTCTTGAACCTATACTTTGAAGCCCAAATTGCTGCAAGGCAGTGCTGGCAGCTTGTTGCAGGTTATTACCCGATGCAAGTGTAAGTATCAATAAAGCTTTGCCATCCTTTGGCGCCATCTGCACCTGCTGTGGACTATTTTGAAAAGCCCAGCCCGAAGGAACAGGAAACTGAAATTTTAGTACAGGATGATAAAAAACTCCGGCTTCTAAAAACCCTTCCCTCGGATCTTCGCCATATACCATGCCTTCTATCAGCCGCAAATAACTTTCGCGGGACACTTTAGGGTTAGCCAATCCTGTTTTTTGTTTCCATTCTGTAGCTAATTGGGCTACCGTTTGATTTCTTTCGCCGGGGTCGGGGTGAGTGGATAAAAGGTTAGGCAACGCCTCTCCCTGTTGTTCTCCCTGTCGTTTAAGGGTATTGAAAAACGTGGCCATTTCATTCGCATCGTAGCCGGCTTTTGTAGAATATTCAACGCCTAATCTATCGGCTTCCCGCTCTGCATCGCGACTGTTTTTTAGCAGTAATAGTCCCAGGCCCTGGGAAGCTTGTTCGGCAAAACGACCAAAGGTTGGTGATATAATAAGGCCCGCTAAAAGCCCTACCTGTCCAAGCGTTGCATTGCGTTGCTGTATTACAGTATGGCGGGCGGCTATATGCCCTAACTCATGGCCAAGTACGCCTTCAAACTGTGCCTCGTTATTAAAATGGGCCATGATACCCCTGGTGAAATAAACATACCCTGGAATAGCAAACGCATTAATGACATCGGAGTTTACTACCCTGAACTCATAATCAATATCAGCACGGTGTGAAAGTGCTGCCAGCTCCTGCCCCTTTTGCCGCATGTAGCGTTGAAGGGCCGAGTCTTCGTAGAGACCAAATTGCGCAACAATCTGCGGATCGGCTTCTTTGCCCATAGCCAATTCCTGTTCGGTGGACATGGTTACTATTTGCCGCTTACCGGTTACCGGGTTACGGGCACAATTACTTATTACCACCACCGAAGCAGCCAGTAAAAGGGGAAGGATAAATTTTTTCATTTTAAAAAGCTTTCAGATTAATAATTTGTAAGAGCACAGATACAAACTCTACACTTGCAACAGCAATGCCAGCAAAAACTCCCCGCCATCTGCCCCGATATTGATGCGTATCTGCTGAATTTGTCAACAGTTGATAAGCCGTTTTTTATTCTTTATGTAAAAGAAAAACCATTTCATACCATCCCTTATTACCCATACTTTTAATATGAGGTAACTATACAAAAAACATGAAAAAGTTAGCTATACTGATGCTATGCCTGGTAGCCTTTGCCGGTGTGCAGGGGCAAAATAGAGCAATGTTGCGAGGTGACGGCGCAGCCAAACTTTTTAGCCGCAAAGTGACCATTGATATTGATAATGCCGAAGAGCGTAAATGGATATCGTTTAAAGGCACCCGCATCAAAGATGAATTAGGCAAGGTGAAATCATTTAACTCTGTGATAGATGCGATGAATTTTCTGGGCCGTTCCGGCTGGCAATAGTGAATGCTTTCCTGGTAACGGAAGGCTCGCAGTTAGTATATCACTATATTTAAAAAAGGAATTTGATTAGAGTGAACTAACCGATGAGCAGGCCAAAAATCAGAGTAAGAAAGGCATTTGAAGTACGTAACTACCGGAAATATTTAAATACATAAACCGAAAATCAGATGTTGGTTCCTTCACAATATTGTACAACCTGCATGACAGCATTTTAAAATATCACAACTGTCATTTTGTTCCTGAAACCCTTATCAATAGATCGTTTCAGCCCCAACTTCCGTCTGATTTCAATTGTTTGTTACAAGGCTGTTAAGTCCTTTGCTGATACACAATTCAGGCACTTCGTTTGACCTTCTGTACAAAACAATTTAAGTATATGAAGAGAATGATTGGGGTTGCTCTATTGGCAGTTACCGGCCTTGCCTTATTGAGCGGTTGCAAAAAAGACCCTTTGCAAAACATGACAGAAGATGAAAGCCGGATCTATATTACAAACCGCGACAGCACTGCTGCATTTGCCTCTTATAAAACCTATAGCATTGTTGATTCTGTTTCGGTAATTGATAACAACAGGCTTACTGAAAAAGGTACGACATCCTGGGATTTACAGGTATTAACAGCAGTGCGCAATGCAATGCAGGCAAGAGGCTACATGAGGGTTGCTAATACACAGTCGCCTGACCTGGGTATTAATGTTAGCCGCTTGTATAATACCACTACCAACGTGGTAAATTTTAATGACTACTATGGCGGCTACGGCGGTTACTACGATCCATACTATTGGGGTTATAGCGGTTATGGGTACAACTTCCCTTCTTATGGTATTTACCAAAGCACAGAAGCTGCACTCTCCATTGATTTGCTTGACTTAAAAAACGCTTCTGCAAACAGAACTATTAAAGGTGTTTGGAACGGGTTAATTCGCGGATCGGGCATTTTTAGAAGCACTGCTGTTCAAAGCCAGGTGCAAGCCTTGTTCGATCAATCGCCTTATATAAAAACTGTACAATAAAAATTAACAACGATGAAATTTATCAAAATAAGTATTGCTCTTTTTGCTTTTATGATTTCCGCTACTGCCGTTCAGGCACAGAAAGGAAAGACAAGGCTGTCACTTGGTTATAATGTAGGCCTGCCAATGGGTTCTTTCAAGGACAATGTTTCTGAAACTTCGGTGCGTGGTTTTAAAGCCGATGTACTTCATGGTATCAATGACAAGTTATCAATTGGTTTTGGTACCGGTTACCAGGATTTTTATCAAAAGAATCCACGCCAGTTATACAAGCTTTCCGATGGCAGTGATATATCAGCCGTAGTAAGCCATTCTATTCAAACAATACCTCTTTTAGCGATGGCTAAATACAGTTTTACTCCCGGCGCTGCCGTGCAGCCTTACGCAGCATTAGGCGTTGGTGGTAACCTTGTTTCCTACACAGAGTTGTTGGGTGAGTTTGGCCAGGAGCAGGCGAAGTTTGGCTTTGCGGCAAGACCCGAAGCCGGTGTATATATTCCGTTTAAGAAAACGGGCGAAGCTGGTTTAACAATAGGTGCATCTTATAACGTAATGCCTTTTAACCAGGATGCCTTCAGCAACCTGAATCACCTTGGGCTTCATGCAGGTGTAACTATACCGTTGCGGAAATAATAAATGCATTTGTCACCCCTCTTTTTATAATCGTTGGCCTAAGCAGCCAACGATTTTTTATGTATTAGGAAAGGCGAAATGCCTATTCAAAAATTGCTTCCAGTGAAGCCACTACCGCTTTGAGCAATTCAATATCTATTTTCTCAGAGGTATCTTTTTCAGGATCTATTAAGGCCCTCCATTCTCCCTGGTCATCCTTTTCAAACAATACTTTTGCCTCAGCTATTTCTACCTCTATTTTATACGTATAGCCTTGCGGTAAAAGGCGTGCTGTAAAGAAGCTTTCATTTCCTTTATAATCCACGGGGAGTTCAAAATCTTCGTTCATAAATGCAATAATAGTGATTACAGAAAAAGCGGCCTCACCCTAACCCTGCCTCATCCGGCTTCGCCACCTTCTCCAAAAGGAGAAGGAAAATGGAACATGGTTTTTTGCGGAGAGGGAACAACGTACACTTACTGCTTATGTCAGATTCGTTGTCATGGCTTGCATCCTACTTAATCAGGACGCAATTGATAACACAGTCTCTTTGCGAAGCAAGGGTCTGTGTCCGGATGGCTTTCCTCCTACCGGGGTAACCATAGGTTACGAGCATAGCTCTGAGGGATGGGGCCGGCTGGCCGTATTTGCGTAAGGGATAGAAACGGAAATCCTTTTTGGGCCTCCCGAAAAGATTGGAGTGGATAGCCCGACCCGAAGGGATACGTCCAAAAAAATAATCAATACACTACGCTTATCTACTACTAAAGCTTATCTCAAACTATAGTACAGGTAGCTTTTATTTAAGCAACAGCTTATCATTCTACTTGCGATTACAATAAATGGTGATTAACTTTAATAATTGCCCAAATAGATTTTTCACCATTTGTCCGACTCATAATCACAGACTGCGTACCTCTTTAGCAAAGCAATTTGAACTTATTCCCCACCCGTTGCAAATTCTTTTTTCGCGTTGTCCGGCTCCTAAATTTTACGATTACTAAACTAACCGTCTCAAAAATTATTTAATACTTCAACCACTTATTTATGAAAGAGCAAAAAGATTTCATCGGGTTAAGCCGTTCGCCTGTAGTGAACCAGTTACATTCTATAAGAGAAAGCGTTACCAAAAAGCCACCCAAGTATAATATGCACGGGCTTGTACACCAGAATGTTTTTCAATGGCTTTGGAAAAATTTATTACACCTCGGTAATACGCACTACAAGTATCAAACCTACCAGGACTTAAAAAGGAACAACGGTCTTTTTAAAATGGACGACACACCCGGAACAGAAACATCGGTGGCATTGCTGGGCGATTGGGCATCGGATACGCCGGAGTCGCATAACATAGCAGCGCTTTGCGGCGAAAGAGACTACAGCATTCACCTGGGCGATTCATATTATGTAGGTAATGAAAAAGAGATCGCCTGCAACTTCAACAGCAGCTTTAACGCTCCCTGGCCTTATGGTAAAAGAGGCTCGTTTGCTTTACTGGGCAACCACGAAATGTACTCCAGCGGCAAGGCTTATTTTACACAGTTATTGCCGTACATGACGGTGAGTGAAGCCGGCGAAGTAAAGGGTCAGGAGGCTTCTTTCTTTTGCCTTGAAAATAAGTACTGGCGGGTGATTGGTTTAGATACAGGCTACCATTCGGTAAAAGGCTTCCTGGGTGTAGGCTCTAATAAAAAACTCAAGTTTCACGACATGCAGGTAGAGTGGTTAAGAACGGTAGTACAGCCCGAAAAAGATAACAGGGGACTTATTTTTCTTTCGCACCACCAGCCGCTTTCTGCTTTTGAAGATGAGTATGTAAACCCTGCTAAACAGCTCGCTGAACTGGTAGGCTTCAACAGAAACGTGTTGTGGTTTTGGGGGCACGAGCACCGCATGGCGCTTTACGGCGAAAACACTTTAGATAATGGGTTAAAAATTTATGGCCGCTGCATGGGCAACGGCGGCATGCCGGTGGAGATTGGCAAATCTCCAAAAGCTAACGGTGGCCGCAACCTTGTTGTGTATGATGATCGTGAACGTAAAAGAATTGATGGTAAATATCCAGTGGGATACAATGGCTACGCGGTACTGAAATTTGACGGACCGAGGCTGGCTATAGAATATTATGATGATAATGAGAACAACGATTTAAAGCAGGAGCGGAAAGTATTGGAAGAAACATGGACAGTGGCTGATGGGAAATTAACCGGAAGTGATATAACCGATTTTACAACAGGATGGCCTAAGAAGCTTACCCGCATGCAAGGTGGAATTGAGAAAGCGATTGTAAAAGAGGCGGATGCGAAACCAGCCGTAGTGTAAACCTTATAAACAATACACTTTTTATGATTGAATCTTTGTCCAAAAAATCAAGAAGAAAAGAGTTGTTATACAAAATGCTGCACCCTAAAAAAGAAGGAAAGTATACCAAGCAGGACTTTTTAGAACTGGTGCATATAGAAGGTGACAAGGCGGTTAGGTTTGATGCGAAGCGGAAAGTAGTAAAAGGTTTGGTTTACCTCTCCAGCAAACCCTCCAATCAAATGATGGCAAGGCCGGTACTTTTGTAGTGGTAGTAACCAAGGTGTTTTACATAAGTGTGTAGTTAACACTTAGAGTACCGGCCTTGTGGCAGAGAAGAATTTAGTGTGCCCGGCACAAACGCTGCTACCTACAAGCAGTGAGGCCATCATTTTTTTATGCTGTTAGTTTTGGTTGCGACCGTCAGAATCATGGTTAGCCCCGGCGCTTTTTCTGTCTTCCACAAACTTATGTTTTCATAATATGGGTTTAAAGGGTGTTTTCCCCATTTCTATACCGGGGAAATTCCCGTACCTGTACTCATAATTTTATCTCATATTGCAGCAAACAATTTTTCTCACCACCTAAACTACCTGCTATGCCAGATGTCGACAACAACTTCGGCCAGCCTATTAACAGAACCGTTGCCAGCGAATTATTCAGCCGTTACATGATTATTAAGCAACGGGCTAATGCTTTATTGAATGTGGCCCTAAACGATGATGCCGGTGCCAAACGTTTTTACTGCGGCGGAAATAGTGGCACCGACCTTCGTTCCGACCTGTGCTTTTTATTTGATAAAGCCTCTTTGCAACGTATCATGGATAAACTCAATAATGGCGAGGCCGATGGAGTAGTTGTTTTGCCCGGGGTGCGTGACGATGAAAATACGATGTCAATAAATGGCCGCGCTATTGCCAGTGAAGGCCGTCCAACAATAATGCTTTTCCCCGTGAAGTATCAAACTAGCGACGACGGCCAAATAGAATACCTTATCAGCGAGGAAGGCGAAGAACATCCGGGCACCGGAGGCAGCACAGGCATCAACGCTGCAGGCAATCAAATGGAAATGCCACACCGTATAGCTTCTTCCTGGTTTTATTAATAAGCAGCTACCATGCTACCATCCATCCTTCACATCTTATCTATTTGGATCATTGTCATTCCTGTTCTTGTGGGCATAATGAACTTCAAAGGGTTGAATAAAGATTCCAAATGGATATTTCTATTGGTAGTAATAGCACTTGTGCCGCAAGTGCTTACTGCTACCATAGCAAAAGAAACAGCCTTGCTTAATCTTTCCTATAATCTTTACACCCCTGTTGAATTCGGGATCCTGTATGCCGTTTTTCTTTCAAAATACAGGACCTCATCCAGCCGGTTAATAATGCAGGCAAGCCTGGGTATATACCTTATAATTTGCAGCTATTTTTTTATAAGTTTCGGACTTGAGTCTAAATTTTTAAACGGGTTGGTATGCGCAAACAATATCATCTATATGCTTTGGATACTCCTGTTGTTAAAGCAGGAATACAGTAAGGATTCCATGTTGATAGTGAAGGGCAATGCCTTTACCTGGTATCTTATCTCTATTATCATTTATGCACCCAGTACCTTAATAGTATTCGCCCTGTATTATTACATCCGCGATGAATCAAGCCCGGTTTTAATGAACCTGTGGATTATTCAAAGTATATGCAATATTTTATTATACCTGCTTTTCTCCACGGGGTTATTAATTAGGAAAACATAGCAGATTTTTTGTAAGTTGGGCCTCACTTACCTCTGACGCTTTAATGAGACCATCTAATGACCAGGATTTGATCATTGCTGTTGTTACAGCTACACTGCTTTTCTTTCTTTTTGCCGCCTTTACAGTTGTTTATTTTTTGGTTAACCGCCGCAAGCAAAAGCAACACCAGTTAGAAATGGATGCTTTTAAAAAAGAATTTGAACAACAGTTGCTGCAGGTACGAATAGAAGTGCAGGAACATACTTACCGTCACATTGCCAAAGAACTTCATGATAATGTAGGCCAACTGCTAAGCACCACTAAAATGCTAATGGGAGTTACCGAAATAAAACTCGGCTCTGTACCGGATACATTGAATACTGCCAATGCTACGCTAAGCAAAGCCATACAGGAGATCCGTTTTCTATCCCGTTCCATGGATAAAGAATGGCTGGAGCAATTTAATTTTTTAGAGAACCTGAAAAGCGAAGTAGAACGGCTTAATGCCGGTGAAATGGTACAGGCTACTGTTCACTGTTCCACCGAAATTGCTATGAAGCCGGAAGAACAAATTATACTGTTTCGCATCGTGCAGGAAGCTATTCAAAACGCAGTGCGCCATGCGGGGCCCACGCAACTGGATGTTATTATTTCCGGCAGCGCCGAAGCCCTGGAAGTAAAGGTGGCCAACAACGGCGCTCCCCTGCCGCAAAACTTTCACGGCATGGGCACTAATAATATGCGGCATCGTGCCCGGTTATTTGGTGGCACGGTGCACTGGCTGCCGGTGCAGGAAGGAACTGTGGTTACGATTTGTTTACCCTCAAAAAAAACAGCATGAAAATAAAAGTTGGCCTTGTAGATGATCACCAGCTTTTTTTAAAATCGCTGAGCCTGATGCTGGAAACCCTTCAGAATTTTGAAGTGGTTGTAGAGGCGTTGAACGGGCAAGACCTGCAACGAAAACTGGAAGGCAAAAATGAGCTGCCCGACCTTATGCTGGTTGATGTAAACATGCCCCTCATGGACGGCATAGAAACTACGGCCTGGTTAACCGAACATCATCCTTCAATAAAAATAATTGCCCTGTCAATGAATGATAAAGACACGGCGATTATAAAAATGTTCAAAGCCGGTTGCTGCGCTTATTTATTGAAAGATGTACACCCTTCCGTACTGGAAAAGGCATTGCATGAAGTATATAAAAAAGGGTACTATAATAGTGATGCCATTCAACTCAACCCCGGACATTTTTTGAAAAACCCGAATAAGGATAGCCCACCGACTCTGACCCCTAAAGAACAACATTTTTTAAAATATGTGTGCAGTGAACTTACCTATAAGCAAATTGCCGGCGAAATGCAATTAAGCGAACGAACCGTTGATGGCTACCGGGAATCGCTGTTTCAAAAGTTTGGTGTGCAAAGCCGTGTAGGTTTATGTTTAGAAGCTTTGCGAAAAGAATTTGTGAGCTTATAGAGCTTTTCTTTTTAATGCTGTGAACATTCCTTTTTATCGAAGTGATCTTCTTTTTTGATATTGCGGTAGATCAATGTTATGGAAACGAGGTATTTCAGCCATGTATCAGGCAGAGGCGTAGCCTCGGTTTATCTTGTAGCAACGGATTTTAATCCGTTGAATAATATGAAAGAGAGTGCTGTAGGCACGATACATATTTCGAAATACATTTCTATCGTTCATCTTCTCTCGCTTCATAATTCAATTATTTTCCATCACCTGCACTTGATGCAGGCTTACTGCCGGTACCCCGCATGTTAGCGATCTTATTTAAAATGTCGAACCAGAAAGGCGCTCCCATAAATATGGCAAGTATCGTTGCCAGCAACCCGGTAATTTTCGATAGCACGACTACAAAAGTTATAGGAACATTTGTTCTGCTTTTCCAGCCCAGGGGCATAGCGTCAGACAAACCGGCATTAGCCGCTTTAATGTTTTGTACTCCCGTAGCTAAGTTTGTTTCAAGCTGGTTGACTGTTGCTATATCGACGTTGGCAGCCCGCATCTGGTTCAGGGCTTTTATGTATGTGCTGTCCTTAATTACCTGGTCGGCCTGTGCAGCTAATTTTGCCCGGGCCTCCGGGTTACTATACAGGTATTTAGCAATAGCGATGCTATCTGCATTTAAGGTAATAGCGGTAATGGCCGCAACCAATAAAGTAAAGGGCCGGGCAAATCTTTTTTTAAAGGAACCTGTAAGCCGGCTCATAGAAGTATCGTACCAGTTCTCCACCTTTGACCTGAAATATTCCACCTCGCTTATGGTTGTTGAAGAAAGCTTATCATACGTGTCTCTTGCTTCATAAGCATAACTTAATATGGCACGCTGTAACTCAGTGGAAAGTATGGATGATTTTTCTATAGACGTAATTATTTCTGTAACATTTTTGGCAACGCTCTTCGGGTTTTCCGGGTCGTACGTTAGTTTTTCAATTAAGGCCGAAGTAAAATTCTTAGCATCGATATAGGATGGAGCTACACCGGGTTTTGTTAGCACCGTTGTTGCGCAGTGGTCCATAATTGACTGCCCTAATGAAACCTTGGTTCCATTAGACTGCGTAATTTCTTTATCAAAAATTTTGACGAGCCATTCTCCTAAAATCTTTGACCGGGCATTGAGGCCGGTTAAAATTAATTCCACAGCCGAACTGCTGATGATACTGAGTAAGAAAAAAATAAAAGTAACTCCTACAACTAAGTCAAGAATTGGGAAGCCGCTCATGAATTTTTATTTTTAGTTGATTTGATTTGCCGGCATTATTGTAAGCACATTTCGCAAACTTTTTATTTGGGCGTATCCCCGCCGATGCGGCGTGACCGGGCTATCCACTCCAATCTTTTATCCCGCTTGAGGCGGGATAAAAGGATTTTCGTTTCTATCCCTTACGCAAGTATAGCTTCAAACTTAGTAGGCAATAAATACATTTACTTCTTTACTAAAAACTTACTTGCCACCCACCCTTCCAGATCCATAACGCCATTTACGGTAGCCTGTACATCTACAAAACTCCAGGTGCTTTCTGTTTTTAATACTACCACAGGAGTAGCGGGTGGCAGCGGTGGCGTTGTTAGTGTGGAAAAAGTAGTTCCAGGGCCAGACCGGATATTCAATTCACCCGATGTTACGTATTCATCAATTGTCTCATCGCGGCGCCCCATTGCTCTTGAACGAAAGCTGCTCATTGGAAAAGCAGGCCCCGGATCGGATTTTCGGATAGGCGAAATATCCTCATGGCCTAAAACATCTTTTAAATTATATGCTTGTACTAAGGTGGCAGCCACTACGGCAGCTACTTCCATTTGCCTTCCATCGTATTCGTGCCAGGCACTCTGGACCGATTCGTTTTTATGAGTAGCTAACATTACTTCATCATTCGGCACTACGCAACGGTCAACAGGGCAAGTCCACTTATCACCACTTTGCCTGAGGCGGCCACCGTTTACCAACTCAATGCCTATAGAAAACTGGTTCAGTCCTGATATCCCTTTCCACTCGCTTTTACCGGCATGCCAGGTAACCACGTTAAACGGCGCAAACTGTGTAATGGTTCCATCCTGTGCAATTACCAAATGGGCCGAGGCTTGTGCTATTGGAGTCAGGAACCAACTAATAGCAGAAGCAGCGGTAGTTGCAGCCGTGTAGTGCATAACAAGGTATTGAGGGACATAAATGCCGCCCTTATTTGGTGTGGCTTTAAAAGTTACCTGCTTGTCATTAGCGTCAAAAAGAAGATGATTTTTGATTTGCATTGTTTTAGTTGAGGGGTTAAAAATTTATGTTTTGTTCTTGCAGCTTTATAGGTCAAAAGGTTATTTATTATGCCTTGTCTATTTTTACTTTGGGTAGGAATTAAACAAAAACGGGAGTAGAAATCTTTTTGACGTCACTAAAGTCAGGCAGTGTTATTTATGCCATCACCACTACTACTTAAAATGCAGATGCTTTTTTTACTTCTTGTTTATTTCTTTTAAATGCCGTAAGGAAATGTACATGCCTTTCGGTTTGCTAAATAGTGATAAGAACGTACAAGAGGGCGACGCAACGAAAGCAGATAGTACCACCGTCCGCCGGGTTCAAAAAAAACAGCCTCACGTTTTTATACCTTCTGCACTACTACTGGTAACATAGACTTAACTGGTAAGAAAAAATTTGGAGTTATTCAAAAGCCGGCAATAAGTTCTCTTGCAGAATACGAAGAAGCGATTTACAAATATGCACGCATTAAATTTTAGTTGCAAGCGTACCACATCAATTTTTTACATACATACCGGGGTATTTAAAACCTGGAAGCGTAATTAATAACCTGGTTATACTTTCTCATCATCAAAGCCGGCTAAATTCCGCGGCTTGTATTTCCGTATAGCATCCTTATACCGCTCTTTTACCGATTCATCAATGGTTTGGTTGCTGTCACTATCCTTTACATCAATTGTTCTCCAGCGGGGCCGCCACAACCAGTACATTGGTGAGTAAGAATTCCTGATCTCGCCTTTATCATAATCAGGGTTTGGTGTAATTAAGGGAGGTTCATTAAAACATAAGCCAACTGATTCTGCTTTCTTCATCAGCCACTCAAGGGTGATATTACTTAAGGCGCAATCGGCATAGCCGCCGCCAACGTTTGAGTGTACGCCGGCAAACCATCGCTGCTCCAGTTGCTGCTCGTGCTGCGGATCGTTCATCACTGTTTTACTCTTCTTCCAAAGAGTGGGGGTGAATAAGCTCCGCTTTTCATCTATGGCTAAAGCATGGTAGGCGTTTTTAACGGTGCTGCTTAAGGTTACATCATGAAACTTATACCTATTCATGTTAGCCATTTTATACATAGGCAGGGGTATGCCTAAACTCCCTACCGTATCCCATACACCAATAAAATGTATTGGTGTAATATTCTCAATACAATATGCTTTGCGGAACGATCTCATCAGGTCAGAGTCGGGAAGTGTGTACTCATTCCGGTCCCGGTATAAACCGTAAGCCTTGTCAACTAAATGGATGTATTCAGGTTTTAAAATACCGCAGTTGCGGATGAAGCCTGCAATGCTTCGGGCTGTGTAAGCGCCACGGCTAAATCCGAATAAATAGATCTCATCACCGCTGTTGTAGTTAAGAACAAAGAAGGTGTACATGTCTTTTATATGCCTGTCGAGACCCAGGCCGGTAGCGCCTCCTACAATTTTATCTGTCAATGTATATCCGGTACCCACCCCTTGATCGTAAATCTTTACTTGCTCCACATCGCTTTTTCCCTTTGAGCAAATGGCTTCGTACATCCTGGCCACGTTGGTTTTTACGATGATGCCGCGGTCTTTATTATCAGGCCTGTTCCAGGTGCCGTCGCTACAGGTGACGATTCGTTTCATAAATGACTTTTAGTAGTTACTGTGTAGTATCGCTATTTATACCTGCTGTGAATTAGTTTATGCAACTGACTCTATTCTTCATCAATTCGGCACAAAAAATTAATGCAGGATATTATTTAAAAAGGGCTACGAAACGTCAGAAAAGATTTCTTAGGGGAAAAGAAGATGCAGTTGATGCGCTGTTTGTTTACAGCAGTTAGCCTTATCGCTTTGGATTGTATAAGTACAAAAAAAATCTGATAGTAAAAAGCTGACGCCTCCCTTTTTATTCACTTGAAAAAAGCTCTTGAAAAACCGTAACAAGAGCCGGCAAGGTTCATTGGTTAGCAGTAAGTACCGGTTGTTGCAGGGAGGCCGTCAGCCATTTTGTTTTGTTGATCGCATCAATTTTGTTATGAGCACCAGTTTTTTTGTAGATGTGCTTCAGGTGTTTTTTTACGGTTTCGATGCTGATGTTAAGGTGATAGGCGATTTCTTTATTCATATCGCCCCTGGCCAGTAAGGTCAGCACTTGAGTTTCGCGGGGTGTAATGTGTTGTGTATATGTAAAAGCAGTTAGCTGTGGTTGATATGTTGATTTCATTGCTGCAGGTTAATGCTTCAAAGATGCCATATCTGTTAACCCAAATCAAGGGTGTTTTCCACGGTGGGGCACGGGGAAAACACCCTGATGACTTACTTGTAAATCCAGACTTGCCTTTTTATTTAACGCCTTTATTCAACCTGAATTTTATTATCCCTGATCAACTGCCTCTTATGCCGGTACAACCTCCAGCCTTTTCAAAATTGAGTTTTGAAACTATTACCAGGTAACGTCTTGACTTTTGAAAGTTCCTAATACTGGTCATAAAAAAGCGGCAGAAGATATATAGTCTTCTGCCGCTTGCCTCTATTTAAGATAAAAAGATTATCCCGCTTAAAGGCTACTTGCTACTCGCTTCTCGCTACTTGCTTACCTCCATCTACACCTGGTGAAATACTTTACTGGTTACCGGTTCAAGGTTTAAAAATGCAGCGATCTTGTCGCGTTGTTTCAGGTAGGTATCTTTTGCAAACTGGTGCATAGCTTTTAAAATCACATCTTCTTTCGCATCCATGCCAACCGGTTTTTCTTTTAAAATAGCCGGGGCATCGGGATCATTAAAAAAGAGTTCTACCCGGTGAAACTGTTCGTCCTCTAAAATTTGCTTGATGTAATACATGGTGCTTTGCATATTGCTTTCTGTAAGCAGGTCGGGCAGGTATTTTATCCAGTGTATTTTACCCCAATTTCCTTTCTTAACTACAGAAGGATCAATCCGGTTTATATTTCCCGTACCTGTGCTTAACGAAAACAGTTGCAGGTCATCTGTGGTCAGGCCAAGCCCTTTGCTTTTTCCACCATCTTCGTATAAGTAGCCATCCCCATTTTTATGTTTATTAATGGCAAACGTCACGGCTGCCATAGCCGGGTTGTTCAGTGCAACACCGCCATCTACATAGCGTTGCTGTACAATGGGGAAATACGTAGGGCCGGCAGATGTCATCAGGGCCAGGTCCTTCAGCTTTACTTTAGCGCACTGCATAAATGAAGAATGCAAAACATGCGGCCTGTAGTTTTTGTTACGGTCCGAGGCATCATCAGGCGCCAGGTCAAAAGTGGTTATCATCAGCCGCTTGCCGCTTCCGCCAAAGGCAGCATCGTTGTGCAAATCGCCCAAGGTTTTTTCTCCTACCAAATCTTCCATAATCTCATACAGGCGGGCATTAGAGTAACCAGCCTGCACGTATTCATCGGCGGGTGTCAGTTCATCAAGCCAGGGTTCAAAAAATATTTCTTTTGATTTGTTCAGATAAAGGTCAACCAGTTTGTCGGGCGGTAATCCTGCGGCTAAACCAATGCAGATGATACCGCCGGTTGATGTACCGGCAAAAAGGTCGAAAAGTTCCATGGGCGATTTGTTGTAATCGTCCTGGATGCAGCTTAAAATAGTTGCGGGTATAATGCCTCGTGTGCCACCGCCGTCGATAGAAAGAATGCGAAGTTTCATAAACAAAGGTTTGATAAGTGAGGAATGGTTGAATACTTTTTAAAAGAAACAAGGAACTGAATGATTCTGGATAGTCGTCTTAACCGGTTAAAAAATTACACGGTTATCAAACTAAAACCCGTTTTCTTAAGGCGGCAGCTTTCAGAAGGAGCGGCGGTAAAGACAGTGTAAATATGCGAACATTATAGTTTTTTATCAACTGAACTATAGCTTTTCTTTTTTTAAATGATGAAATTGATAAAAATTTTTTTGAAAAGCGGTTCACTTTAGTGAAGTCAAGCCATTGCTAAATTTTATCCTAATTTAATTGTTGGCAGAAGTTGTTTGGCAGAACCGATTGGGCATAAAAAATGATTATGTTTTCATTATGCTCCCTGTAGCTTAATTTAACCGGCAAAGCCGATCTAAAAAGAAACAGGAAGGATACAATTCAAACACCTTGGTCAAACTTCAAAAAAATAGATTTGAATATGAGAACACTTTTTGCCTTTGCAGCCGTTTTATTTTGTGCCTTAAGTACTGAAGCCCAGGAACGATGGACCGTGCAATTAAACAGTAAAGTTTTGCTGACAGCAAAAACCGAAGATGAAGCAGTTAATGTAATTGCAGTAAAAGATTTAAAAAAAGGCTCCCTGATTGTAACCTACATACCCGGTAAAGTAGCAGGTGAACGTAAGCGCCGGCTAATGGTTTATGATAGCAGCGATAGTGAACTGTATTCGAAAGAATCCTTCAGCATTTCAATACCTGTTGCCAGTTTAAAAAAATGGAAGATAGCTTCGCCGCAAATAAAAATTTACACTATACCGGTACTGGGAGAAGCAGGTGCTACTGTACGGTTGCGCAGGGTACATTTGTGTACCATTAATTTTGAATAGTGCAGCGAAAACTTTTATACATCGTTAATCCCATCTCAGGAACAAGAAGCAAGGGGTCATTAGAAGACATTATAAAAACAGAAACAAAGAAAATCGGTTTTCCGTTTTTTATTTATCCCTCTGTTGCAGATGGCGATTACTCTTTTCTCCACTCCATCATTAAAGAAAAGGCGATAACCGATGTTGTAATTGCAGGAGGCGATGGAACCATTAACCAGGTTGTAAATGATTTACGAAAACAAGAAGTGCAATTTGGCATTATTCCCTGCGGCTCTGGTAATGGATTGGCCTTTAGTGCCGGTATTCCAAAAGACCCGGTTAAAGCGCTTCAGCTAATTTTTAAAGGACACAGTAAACTAACAGATGGCTTCTTCATTAATAAAAAGTTTGCCTGTATGCTTTGCGGGCTTGGCTTTGATGCGCAGGTGGCACACGACTTTGCCAATGCGCCCAAAAGAGGGTTAACTACTTATGTACAAAAGACGATTAAAAATTTTTTTTCTGCTAAAGCCTACTCCTTTGTTTTAACCGCCGGAGATAAAGAAATTAAAACAGAAGCCTTTTTTATTTCAATTGCCAACAGCAACCAGTTTGGTAACAACTTTACCATTGCGCCAAAAGCATCATTAACGGATGGCTTGCTTGATGTGGTGATTATGACGAAGCAAAATAAGCTGAGTATTTTATTTCAAACGCTGAAGCAGATAAGCGGCTACAACAAAGTAAAAAGTGTGGATATTATTGACGAAACCAGCAGCCTTATTTATTTTCAAACGGAAGCATTATTAGTGACTAATAAAGATGGAGCGCCAATGCATATTGATGGCGACCCTGTGGAGACGGTAGCGCAATTAAAGGTGAAGGTGTTGCATGATGCTTTTAGGTTGGTACAGTGATGGTTCTAAAATGCTTGAACACTCTCAGGAACTCTAATACATTTATGTATAGTGTTTTACTTTAACCTTGTAATCAAAAAAATATTATAGCAAGGATTTGCGTATATATAAACTGTTAGAATAATATAGTCTCTTTTTGTCACGGCTTTTTGAGAGATCATATATACCACAGCATTGGAAACCATATTTTTCCATATAAATTTCTACATCTGAAAAATGAACTTTGTTACTACTTCTTTCATACCCAACTTCCAATACAATTGCTTTTATAGAATTAATAATAAAATGTTGCGCTCCTTCTAATACTTTAAACTCATAACCTTCTACATCGATTTTTAGAATATCAATTTTTTCAATAGAATGATTTTCTGCATAACTAGCTAAGGATTGAACCCTGATAGTTTCATAACCACTGAACTGATGTTCTTGCGGAGCAGATAAAATGGAGTTAATGGTATCTTCTGTATTTAAAGGTATTTCAATCTCATAATTACTTTCACCTAGAGCTGAATGCACTGGTAAAATATTTTTTTTAATTGAGCATTTCCTTTTTAGTTTCTCAAATGTTGAAATAATTGGTTCAAATGCCAAAATCTTGGCTTGTGGAAAGTAGTAAGAGAAGTCACTTGCAACTGAGCCAATATTTGCACCAGCATCTACTATTATATTAATATCACCATCAAATAATCGCTTTAAGTCAAATACAAAGTCCCTCCCCCAGGGATATTTATTATTAATGATTTTTAGGTTACTCTTTTTCAAAACAACATCTATTGTTGCAAAGCTTCTCCCGATGAATAATTTATAATTCATAAATAATGTAATTATGTTCTAATATAAAAATTATATATAGAGTATTACCTAAATAATTGTTGTTAGCTATAATCGGTAAGAATGTTGTCGGTAGGCTTAAGAAAACTACTTCTTTTCAAATAACCCCAATACCCTTTTAAAACTTTCCTGGTTATGCTGCGATCCCAGCGACCCCGCTATATCAACCTTCTCCTGCTTGGTTAAGTGAAAGCTTAATGCGGCCTTGTGTTGTTCTTTGCGGGGAATATATTGAAAGGTGATATTATGTACAGGATACTTCTGGTTGTTCAAAAAATACGTGGACATATCTTTCTGAAAATACTCCATCATCTTATACCAATTATGTTGTAATAAAAAGAAAGGCTTGGTGGCGTTTTGCACCAGGTCGTCAAACTCGTAAGGACTATCCCAGCCGCCATCCATGCGATCGCGGATTTGTACCATCACAACACCCCTTGTATTTTCTTCAATCCAGTTTTGCATGTGGATTAAAAAGCGAAGAGAGGTTTCTACACCATAGTTATCACGCAGGCCGCCATCCATTACGTCAATCACCGGAGTAGCCGGCATCCATACGTTTGGTAACACAACAGGGAACGTTGCATTCATGCGAAGAATAGTCAGCATCCGTAAATTGTAAGGGTCTTGCTTTGTAAAAAAAGAAGTGAAATCTATCCCGTCAGCCGATGCTTTACTTTGGGTTGTATCTCTTGGCGGCTGCATCATAAACCGCATCGGTTGCGTACTGATGGTCATCATTTTCGCATCTCTTGTAACCAGCGTATGATACAACATCAGTGGAATGTTGGCAGCCGTTTCATCAGCTACGTAATCACCTAATTTTTTATCTAAAATTTTATCCGTGTTACTGTTTAATGCTTCTTCAAAAGCAAGTCCCCTGTCGCGCAAATAACTATATGGCCCAACAGAAAATTTTCGTTCCGGTGCAAAAATATCCCGTGCAACAAAGGAGGTAAAAATTGGGTTCAATAAATCGGAAGCAATGTTATCTACATACTCTTTCGATTGCAGGTTGATGGATGAATCTTTCATTCGCCTGCGATATAACTCCCGGAAATAAGTTGCGCCTATCATGCCACCAGAGGCACCGGTAAACAGGAATGTTTTCTTCATCATGCTGCCACCTGTGAGGCTGTCTAAACGTTGCAGCACATTCATGGTGAATGTACCACTGCGTGTGCCGCCGCCGCTTGTAGTTACTACAACAAGCAAAGGTTTTTCTTCGCCCTGTTTAGCTTTCCATCTCCCCAAAATAGTTTCCATGTTTTGCTTATCGGTTTGCACAGAAGGCGATGCGGCAATGCTGTCAATGTTACGCTGGGTATAAGAAGGATAAGAATTCTTATCGCCATAATTTAAACCATAGGCTTTATTGCGGGGGTCAATCCATTCCTTGCTATAAAAGAAATTTAAAATAAAAATAAAAACGATCAACACCGGTACACTCCAGCTTTGAAAAAAATACACAATAGCGCCGGTCACGCCAATCAACACAGCAAATAATAAAGTAACAGCAGCGCCGGCTGGCAGTTGAAAAAAAGGATACTCCAAAAAGAACCCGATCATCAATAAAAACAGGTAGATGATGAACACAGAAATAACCGCTGCAAAGTGATGGCGCTTAAAAATCTTTTCCATCAGTTCCGGGGAGTAATGCGATACATCGCGGCAGCGGCGCACCCGGAAAAAGGAATCAAGGAACCACTCGGAACGAATAAGCGAACGGCCTGCATTCTTTTCAGGCTGAAGGGTAGAGATATAATTTTTAGCCGTGCTAAAAAGCGGTTGCAGTATTTTAAGGATTGTGCGGTCGGCACTAAAAAAATAAAGGAAAGAAATGGTGAACACCAGGAACAATCCAATTAAAAATCCACCGCTCAGGAAAATAATCTCAATGTTTGTAATTAGCTCTTTATAATGCGAATACTGGTAGGCCTTCAACAAATAAAAAACCAAGAACGTAAGGGGAATAATGCTGTTGTTGACACAGTATTTTAAAAAAGGATATTGCGTTGCGGCTAAAAAACTAAAATGCCTGCTAAACAAAATAAACGTGGTAACATTCCAGCACATGATAAAAATGCCGATCGCAATTCCCACGATGGCGGCGGCAAGTGCGTTTACATCGCCCATATATTCCGGGGCCAAAAACAAGGCTTCAGCGCCAAACGATTTCATTAAGCCGCCGCTTACTACGCTAAATAAAACCGCCCAAAATATAAGCAGTACCTGGTACTTTCTAAAATGAAGAAACAGTAGTTGCAAGGGTAGGGAATAAAAAGTTCCCTTCAGATATTCAATGATAGTGGATGTATTTTTCAATGGCTGTAAAGTACTACGAATGTTTTTAGTAAGATAGCGGGCAGGTAAAGAAAAGTAGTTCATGGTTAGGGCAATTTGCTTTCTTTAATAAGACAGGCCTGCGGCTTTTGGCGCTGCACTGTGTTGTTTTGTATAAAGAAAGAAAACGCTTATTAAAGACAACAATAACAATATGGCAACAACCTGGTGGGCCTGCGCATTCCACTCAAAAACGCCCCAGCGCTGCGGTACTTTTTTTATACTGGTTAACACGGTTGCTATACCTAAACCCACCTGCGCTAATACTAACAACAGGGGTATCCATTTTATTGTGTTGAATAAGGAACTGTTTTTTTGTCTTGCTGCTTTTATACTCCAGATAAAAATTAAGAGGGTAAGTAAATAAGCAAGGTTGCGATGAACAAAATGTACGGCAATTGGATTATTTACTAAGGAAGATAAAAAGGAATGCTGCCGCCCCTGGTAGGATATGACGTTTGGAAGGTAGCTTCCGTTTATATCGGGCCATGTAGGAGCAATAAGTGCCGCTTTTAACCCAGCCATAAAGGCACCGTAAACCAGTTGTACTACCAGCAGGGCAATGATCCATCCTAATAAATTTTTTAAAGGAAGATTAATCATTCTTTCTTCCTTGTTTACCATTAAGCGCAGGGCAAACCACCAGGTATAAACCAGCAATCCTACTGCAGCAATAAAGTGTATTGATAAACGGATATGGCTTACGTAAAGGTTATCATCGTTTAAGCCGCTTTGTACCATCAACCACCCGATAAGCCCTTGCAATCCGCCCAATAAAAAAAGGATGATCATGGGAATAACCATGTCTTTTGTAAACCTCTTTTGAGCTAAGAAGATAATGAATGGAACAGCAAACACAATTCCTATCAACCGGCCCCAATTCCGATGCAGCCATTCCCAAAAAAAGATGTTTTTAAAATCATCCAATGTGAAGTAAGAATGCAGGTGTTTAAATTGGGCAATTTGTTTATAGCCATTAAAGGCTTCATTCCATTGCGCTTCATTTGTTGGTGGAAAAGTTCCAAGCAACGGCTTCCATTCTGTTATAGAAAGGCCAGAGTCGGTAAGGCGGGTTATACCGCCTAAAATTATCTGCACTACAATCATAAAAACACCAACCATCAGCCATACAGCAACAGGCTTGCTGCGTTTATTTTGCAATGCATTTTTCATCGGCGGCAAAGGTAGGGCGGGGTGCAGGTAAAACTTTTTAGCAGGTGAAGTCAATCTTCACCAAATCTTTTGATTTGCGAAACCTAATTTCGTTTTTTATAAACCTGATGCTACAACCTTTTTACCAGCAAGAATTAATAGAAGCCGGCTGCGATGAAGCGGGCCGTGGCTGCCTTGCCGGGCCTGTGTTTGCGGCTTCTGTCGTTTTGCCCAAAGATTTTTTTCATCCCCTGCTAAACGATTCAAAACAAGTAAGCGAAGAACAACGTTATCATCTTCGCCCTTTTATCGAACAACATGCCCTTGCTTTTGCGGTTGCACAACTATGCAATAAGCAAATTGATAAGATAAATATTTTGAAGGCGTCTTTTAAAAGCATGCACCTTGCGGTAAAACAACTTACAATACAGCCCCAACTTTTATTGATCGACGGCAACCGGTTTACACCTTACAAACGTATTCCGCACCAATGTATTATTGGCGGTGATAGCAAGTACGCATCGATTGCCGCCGCCAGCATTTTGGCTAAAACGTACCGCGATGATTTTATGAAAGAGCTTCACCAAAAATTTCCAAAATATAACTGGGCGCAAAACAAAGGCTATGCTACTAAAGACCACCAGGCAGCTTTGAACAAATGGGGCCCCTGCCGGTTTCACCGGCGTACTTTCCGGTTAGACTACTCTCAACCTTTATCTACGCAAGCGGTTGAGCAACTTATTGCCAGTTAATTTTTTGAAATCCGGTGCAGCATCTTATAGCCTTGTAGTTGTCTATTAGATGCTGCATTACTACATGTTCTGCCGTAAAAAATGGTTGAAGGTTTAAAGACGCCTCGTTTATACGGGGCGTTTTTGTGACTGCATTTAAATAAAGGGCAAATGAAGAAATGGAATGCCTGGAATGTGGTGTCATCCTTCATTCAACATCTACATATAAACCTTGTTTCCTATCGCCGTTCACTAAAAAGCTTTTAATGGCTTTGTAGTTTTTACCACTGCAATTGCAATGTTCTCCAGTAAGTTCAAACCCAGTTATTATGTATTGTTTATTTACCGAGGCAACGGTGATCTTCCAGTCATACGCTGATGAAATGCTATGTGAGACAGTTGACTGGAATGTATCGGTCGCAGGAATGGCATAAGAGATAAGGAAGCTGTCAATAATAGTTGTTTGCTGCGTTCCGGGCTGATACTTTGTAAATAAAACGGTATCGGTATCAACAGCCTTAAACTTTCTGAAACTTACGCCCAACTCTGTTCCATCGCAATAAACTTTGCAACAGCCGGTTACCAGAAAGAAAAGTAAGAGAGACAGTATAACTTTCATTTTTTCAAAGTGATTAAATATTCTTTTTAAAAGAGACAAGTAACTGTAGAATGGCTGCCTGCAAGGTGTTATCATTTTCAACATTGATTGCCTGGTATTCAAAATGGCCCGCTAAGTCTAATGCTTGCTTTAACCTGAATTTCTTTTGCTCCACGCATAAGGCAAAATTCCTTTTCATCAGGCGCTTTGCTAAATACTGCTGTTCTGTTTGACCGGGTGTAGGTATTAAAATACTTTTCTTTTTCAATACGGCTAAATCCATTACGGTGCTGTAACCGCAACGGCTAATTACCATTGAAGCTGTTACTAATTGTTCTTCCATTTCTGCAGAAGGCAAATGGTTGAACACGATAACATTTGAACCCAGCGAAATTTTTTCCATTGTTTGAGGGAGCCCTCTCACTAACACTACCCGTTCAGTATACACTTCTAATTCTTTTACTACATTTTTTTCAAACAATGTCCTTTGTGGTTCAGGCCCTGATAA
The DNA here is from genome assembly GCA_028288675.1 of Flavisolibacter sp. Taxonomy (GTDB): domain Bacteria; phylum Bacteroidota; class Bacteroidia; order Chitinophagales; family Chitinophagaceae; genus Flavisolibacter. Next base: position 37,848 of record JAQBNG010000107.1, read on the forward strand.
GATGATGAGCAAATGCGTCTCCTCTCTTTTTACCTTTTTTGTAAATCTTGAAAGAGCACCGATATACCGTAAAGGAATCGCTGGCATTTTTTTCGGGTGTGAAAGTTCTGCTGCCAGGTTCATATTTCCTTCTGCATCAGGCACCCAGCACTCATCAAACTGATTTATGTATTTGTAATTGAGGCGCTGCAAATAATCCTCCGCTTTTTTAAAAGGGGCTTTAATCAGCAATTGATGTGTAATAAAAACAGATTTGATTCCAGGATGGTGCAAGCCATAACGGTTATCTGAGATCACTGCATCAATCCTTTCTTCGTCAACAATTTTGTGTAGCCATTCCTGTTCTTTTTTTATGGTGGAAAGCAGCTTGGGAATTTGTGCCACAATTTTTAAGGGCAAGCCCCAGGATGTAGATGCGTACTGTATTTGGTAACCCTGCAGATGAAGAAAACGTAGCTCAGGAAACTCTTGTTGCAGTAAGGTTTTTACCTTATCATCCCCTGCGAGTAAAACAGTACAACCTGCCAAAAGTAAAGCACGGATAATTGGAATACAACGTGTTGCATGGCCGAGGCCCCAATCTAAAGGTGCCACCAATATAGTTGGCGATGCAAGGCCTTGTCCCATGTTAATTTTAATTCTTTTTCTAACGGTTATACTAAATGCTGCGGTAAAATAGTTATTTTACAAACCACACAATATAAGTATGAAGAAGATAATCTATATGGCATTGTTCTTGACTATTCTTGGTATAACCGGCTGTTCCCGTAACTATTATTCTGGTTCGGGCAAAGGCAGCAGTTGTGGATGTCCTGGAAAAGTCTAGGATGTAAAACAGAGGAGCCATGAAAAACTATAATCGCGATTTGTTACTGCTCTACAAGGAAGAAGCTTACAACGAAGATCTACTTCAAAAAGAAGTAGAATGCCTCCACGAAATTTTAATGCGGGTTGAATGCAACGACTCTTTTTGTTCAGCACATGAATTGGTTACCCGTAATCAACTCACACAAAAAGCAAGGAAAATAATTAAAGCCATTGACGGACCGGAGTTAAGACCCTTTAATTTTCTCATCAATAAAAATTAGCTCAGCTCCTTTAAAGCTGTTCTTAGTTTTTCCAGCACTTCATCTATCTCTTCTTTTTTGCACGTGCCTACACTAAGCCTGTACCATGGCGAAGTTTTTGGTGCTCCAAATGCATAGAAAGGAACCACAGCCAAACTTGCCTGTTGCAGTAAATAGGATGTTACATCGGCCTGCGTTTCCAACGCCTTCCCTTCCTTGACCCTTTTTCCTGCCAGATCAATTTTTATTGTTAGATAAATAGCGGCTTCGGGTGCCACGGCATCAACAGCAAATCCTTCTGCTTTCAACTGTATAAATCCTTCATAAATACGGCGCAACCGTTCTTCCAGCTCTGATTTAAAATGGGTGAGATAGGTATTCACCTTTTCTGTTTCGCCAAGGTATTTTGTCAACCCTTTTTGCTCCGGCATTGGCGCCCATGCACCAACATGCGAAAGGATGGCTTTCATTTTATTAAGTACGGCTGCAGGTCCAAGGCTCCACCCAACCCGTACACCGGTGGCGGCAAAACATTTACTGATGGCATCAATATAAATCGTGTAAGGCCGCATGGCAGGGTTAAGTGATACAGGATCATAATGTTCAATGCCATTATAGGTGAGGTGCCAGTACATCTGGTCGAACATCACATACAGCTTTTTTTCACCCTCACTTCTGCGGTTATTCTCTTCAACTATCATCTCGCAGATAGCAGCTAATTCTTCTTTGCGAAACGTAGTGCCCGTTGGGTTTTGCGGAGAGCAGAGCGCCAAAAAACAAGCGTCTTTTACATACGGCCTGATGTCATCTGCCGTAGGCATAAAAGCATTCTCCGCCTTCGCCTCCAATACAATATGTTCACCCTCTACAAAATGTACATAGTGATTATTATTCCACGATGGCACAGCATAAATAACTTTATCGCCTTTATCTACAATTGCCCGGAACAATGCATAAATTAATGGACGCCCACCGGAGGCAATTAATATTTCATCGCTGCTATACTCTAAGCCCTGGTAAGCCTTTGAAAATTTGCTGACTGCTTCCCTTAGTTCAAGACTTCCTTCGCCCGGGGGATAGTTGGTAAAATGCTGGCGGTATGCATCAATAATATCGTCTTCCAGTTCTTTTGGAATGGGAAATATTTTAGGATCAAAATCGCCTACGGTAAAGTTGTAAATGCGTTCGCCTTTACGAATGCGTTCCCTTATTTCACCGCCCAGTTTAACTATCTCCGAGCCTATTAATGTCTCTGATAAATAGGATAATTTCATTATTTGGTATTGGCCGCAAAAATAAGGGAAGAAAGGTTTGGAGCTTGGGGTTTGATGCCTGGAGTTATCAGGATGTAAAAGAGACTTGTTCCTTTCTTTTTTGTACCGGCGATTGTATTTCATAGCATCGTCTCTTGCGTCGCACTCTTGTACGTTTTGTAATTCTCTTGAACTTTATCTGAACTGGGATTTATTGGATGGATGTGAATAATTGGATATAAAGACAGTTCTTTCTACAAGCCTGAAGGGCTTTAATATGAATATCCCTGGGTGCAACCCAGGGACAAGTAATAATGATTGAAACAACAACCCGAAGGGTTGAACATCGTTCGCTAATGTTCAACCCCATTCAGGGTTGCCATAAACAACGTGTTCTTCTGACCACCGGTTTTACCGGCGGCTACTCATATTAAAGCCCTTCAGGCTTTTGAAAACTACTTGCATCATTTATCGTTTATCTAATCACATTCATCCCAACTTTCCTATTCATCTTGGTTCAGATAAAGTTCAGGAGAATTACAGAACGATGAACGGAGCGTCGCAACGGACGGTTCATAGTAGTACAAATGCCGGTCAACAAAAAGATAGCGACGAAACCATAAACAAGTGTAAGAAAACTTACATCTTACGACTACTCCTAACTCTTAACTCCAAACCCCAAACTCCTTATCTTCAAACCATGACAGAGAAACCAAAGCTTAAACTGTTTGACCTGACCATGATCGTGGTGGGATTGGTGATTGGGATGGGCATTTTTCGAACATCATCCGATGCCGCAAATGCGGCGATTACTCCTTCGTTATTTTTTATTGGCTGGGTTGCCGGCGGCCTTATCGCTTTATGTGGTGCGCTTACCTATGCCGAAATTGGCTCCCGCTTCCCGGTTACAGGTGGTTACTACAAAGTGTTTGCGGAATGCTATCATCCCTCTATTGCTTTTTCTATCAATTGCATTATCCTTATTTCCAACGCGGCATCTATGGCGGGTGTAGCCTTGGTTGGCAGCGAATATATTTCGCAGGTAATTTTTAAAGTTGATCCGGAGACCACCACAAAAGCCTTCATTGCCATGGTGCCTATCCTTCTTTTCTATGGCGTTAATTTATTGGGACTGCGAATGAGCTCCACAGCACAAAATATTCTGATGATCATTAAAATAGGCATGTTGCTGCTGCTTATTTCTTCTATCTTTTTCATTACCGGCGATGCCAATGTATCTACTGGTGTTGTAAGAGAATTTTCGGCAATGGATCAAATCAAGTCCTTTGGATTAATCCTGATTGCGGTTTCATTTACATATGGTGGTTACCAGCAAACCATCAACTTTGGCGATGAAGTACACCAGCCCCGGAAGACCATACCAAGAGGAATTTTTATCGGCATTCTTATCATCATCACCTTATACCTTTTAGTTAGTTATGCCTATTATAATGCAATTGGTTTTGAAGACTTAAAAACGTCCCGTGGAATTGCTTCCATTGTGGCGGAAAAAATGTTTGGTCCAACGGGCAGAACGGTCGCTTCCATCCTTTTATTTGTTGCTGTTCTGGCTTATGTAAATGTGTTGCTGTTAAGTAACCCAAGAGTAATGTATGCCATGGCTAAGGATGGAATTTTGCCAAAAGCTTTCAGCAAAAAAAATGAAAAGCGTGATGTGCTTACTGTTGGGTTAACCGCCTTTGCCGCTATAGGAATTGTCGTGCTTTTCTTTATGGACAGCTTCAATAAAATTCTAAGCTTCACTATCTTTTTAGATTCTATCGGTATGGCTACATCGGCCGCTACTATTTTTATTTTACGTAAACGCACAAAGCATTTAGATGGAACAGGAATTTATAAAATGAAGCTCTATCCTTTACTGCCGCTCATTTTTATTGCGGCCTATATTTTTGTAGGAATTTCTATTGCGTTTGATACACCAAAGCTGGCCGCAATTGCCACTGGTGTTTTTGCTGGTTTTCTTTTGCTTTATTTTCTCGTAACCTCAATGAAAAAAAAGACTAATGAACGAACAGCTTGATATCTCATACATCATCAATGAACTTGGCGAAGACCGCGAACATTATTTCAACGCCATTGCGCCGCCTATTATTCAGACCTCAAACTTTGCCTTTAGAAAGGTAGAAGACTTACGCAAAGCTTTTGAAGATGAAATGGGAGGGTATTTATATAGTCGTGGCTTAAACCCTACGGTTGATATTCTACGAAAAAAATTAGCGGCGCTTGATGGAGCAGAAGATTGTTTGGCTTTCAACAATGGTGCGGCAGCCATCTTTGCTGCGGTATTAGCCAATGTAAAGTCTGGCGATCATATTATCTCTGTACGCAATCCTTATACCTGGGCCCAGAGAACCTTTGATGATATCCTTCAACGCTTTGGTATTATAACAACTTATATCGATGGAAGCGAAATCAAAAATTTTGAAGCGGCCTTGCAACCGGCCACCTCTTTCATTTATTTAGAATCGCCTAACTCATGGACATTAGAATTGCAGCCCATAAAAGAAGTAGCCGCCTTTGCCAGGGCGAATAACATCATCACGTTAATGGATAACAGTTATTGTACGCCACTTTATCAAAAGCCAATTGAGATGGGTATTGATCTAAGCATGCAAACCGCTACAAAATATATTGGTGGACATAGCGATACTTTAGGAGGCGTGTTATCAGGTTCGCATCAAATGATTAAAAGGATTTTTGATACCGAATACCTGGCGGTAGGCAGCGGCATTCAACCTTTTAATGCATGGCTGTTGATAAGAGGTTTACGAACCTTACCCATGCGGTTAGAAAGAATCAGCAATACATCAAGAGAGGTAATCAATTTCTTAAAAACTCATCCGCGTATTGACAAGGTCATCTTTCCTTTTGATGAAGGCTTCCCGCAGTACGCCTTAGCTAAAGAACAAATGAGTGGCGCCTGCGGATTGTTTACCATCACGCTAAAAAACGGCACAATGGAAAGCATTACAAAGTTCTGCGAATCATTAAAACATTTCATGATGGCAGTAAGCTGGGGCGGGCATGAATCACTCATTATTCCGAAGTGTGCCAGTATTCAACCAAATGATTTTGATGCTACAAAGATTGAACATCAATACATAAGAATTTACACCGGGCTGGAAGATCCGGAGTATTTAATCCGGGATTTAAAAAATGCATTGGAAGCATAGGCAATGCCTATTTTTATGACATCGCACACAGCACTATCAAAGCGATTATTGTTATGAGCAAAACATTAAAATGGATCCTTTTTTCACTGGTTGGTTTAGTAGTGATCTTGGTAATAGTAAAAGCAGTTACAGGCAAGGGCGATGAGGGCAGTAAAGTAACAGCCGAAGTTGTAAAGAAGCGAACCATTATAGAAACTGTTACGGCAAGCGGCAAGGTGTATCCTGAAACAGAAATAAAAGTAGGCTCACCGATATCCGGTGAAGTAATAACACTAAACGTACACGAAGGCGATACGGTTACAAAAGGTCAGATGCTTGCTTTTATCCGCGGAGATAGAACCGGGTCTTCGCCGCAACGTATCTCGCTTCCTACTATTCCCCCGGGTTTTGAAAGCCTGGTGCAGGGAATGAGCCAGCCTCGTACAACATCTTCTGCGTCATCGGCTACTATTACAGCACCTATCAGTGGTACTGTGCTAGGTCTGAATATTAAGCAGGGCGAACGCATTGGTACCATGCAAATGCCTGGCTCTGAACTGATGCGGGTTGCCGATATGAACAACATTGAAGTGCGTGTAGATGTAAATGAAAACAACATTATTAAAGTAAGTGTTGGGGATTCGGCTGATGTGGAAGTTGAAGCTTATAACAAGCGAAAATTTAAAGGCATTGTTACAAGCATTGGTAACGGCGGTACAAAAAAAGATGCGCAGTCTTTTATGTCCAATGATGTAACAGCGTATGAGGTGCATATAAAATTAGACAGGGCATCTTATGCCGATCTGTTTGACAGCAGCAGGCGAAAAAGTCTTCCTTTTCGCACCGGCATGAATGCAAGAGCAGATATTAAAACCAAGAGACGGGAAGCTGTTTTAAGTGTTCCCGTTGGTGCCGTGGTATCTAAGCCACAAGGCAGCGAAGAAAGCCTGGAAGACACAAAAAAAGATAAGGCAAAAGAAGATGCGATTACAACGGATGAACCTACTACAACCGATGAACTGGAAGAAATTGTTTTTGTAATGAAAGCAGATAAGACGGTTGAAAAAAGAGTAGTGACAACTGGCATACAGGACATAAATTACTTTGAGATTTTGAGTGGGCTGAAAGAAGGGGAACAGGTAGTTACAGGACCGTATGGTGTAGTTAGTAAAACGCTGCGAAGCGGTAAAAAAGTAACGGTTGTAGCAAAAGAAAAGTTGTTCGAAACTAAATAACATGGCATTTAAAATAGGTGTGATAGGCAATGGAAGCTGGGCTACTGCCTTGGTAAAAATTATTACCGACGGTGGCCGCCCGGTTAATTGGTGGATTCGAAACAATAGTTCCATTGATTATATTACCCGCCGCCACCATAACCCTAACTATTTGCACTCTGCTTATTTTGACGTGGCGTTGCTAAACATGAGCAATGATGTGCAAAAGGTGGTAGATGAATCAGACTTACTAGTGATTGCTGTTCCATCAGCTTACATCCAGGGTGTGTTAGAAAACATTAGTAAAGAATCTTTAAAAGATAAAAAAATTCTTTCCGCTATAAAGGGCCTTGTTCCCGGTAAAGATGTTTTATTAAATGATTATTTACATACCAATTTTGGCGTTGAGCTAAAGAATTATTTTGCTGTTTTAGGCCCTTGCCATGCTGAAGAAGTAGCATCTGAAAAGCTGTCCTATCTTACTTTTTCCGGTATTGATGAAAGCATGGCTGAAGAAATTGCACGATACTTTAAAACGCCTTATATAAATACCATTGTAAACCCCGATATTTTAGGAGTACAGTATGCAGCGGTACTAAAAAATATTTATGCCCTTGGCGCCGGTATCGCTCACGGGTTAGATTACGGCGATAATTTCCTGAGCGTTTATATTGCAAATGCTGCCGATGAAATGGCGGGCTTTCTTCGCAAGGTTGGTATAAAACATATTGTGGTTGGTGAGCATGAAAAAGAAGCCACTACTACAACGAGAAAAGATATGAATTATGCCGCCTCAGTTTACCTTGGTGACTTGTTAGTTACCTGTTACTCACTATACAGTCGCAACCGCACTTTTGGGAATATGATTGGCAAAGGTTATACGGTTCAATCTGCCCAGCTTGAATTGAACATGGTAGCTGAAGGGTACTATGCATCGAAGTGCATTTATAATTTCAATAAAAATATTGGTGCAGATATTCCTATTGCGGAAACTATTTATAAGATTTTATGGGAGCGGCAATTGCCGGCGGAAGCTTTTGAAAGAGTGGAAGGTGTATTGGTGTGAGTGAGCGTTAACTGTAAGAAGTGAGACATGAAACCAGCAGCTTTGCTTTTAATCCTCTTCCTCAATGTATCTCCCGCAGAAGCATCACTGTTCTTTCAACCTGTTTATGCGGGGACACATCGGCATTCGGCCACATAAACCGATGCGTCCTGCGGAAGATTCAATTTGATAAACGAGCCGGCTGCAGAGACGCATCGGGAAAGAAAAGGCATTTAGTCGCCTCTAATTCTAGTTCGACTAACGTATTCCATTAAAGAGATTTCTAAGTCATCACACCTTGTCCAGAAATAATTTTCTACTTTGTCAAGAAGCACTGCATGTTCGTCGCACCAGCTATCCCATTGCTCATTTCTTTCCATAATGTCGGCCGGTGGTTGTCCATTCATAAATAGCTCATTTATTCTACGTATTTGTTCAGCAATGTCAGGAAAGCCGAGAGACTCCAAAGCATCTAAAGTGTCTTGATTGTGTTCAGCGCCGTAGTTTATGTAATGGTCAATAATACCAGCAGTTGTCAACGGCTCAATGTTGAACCATATTTTTTGGTCGCTTGAAAGTCGGTCGTAGTCTGAAAAACCAACGTTGACAATTTTTTCCCATACTGCTTGTGCTTCTTCTCGTGTCATAATGGAAAGCAGGTTAAGCTTTGGTTGTCAAATTTGAACGAGTCGAGTAAATGACGCCCAATACAGAGATTAACCCTATTAGCCCCACATCCAAAAAGCCTTCGTTATCTAGAACCCAATCACTTAACATTATTATTTTGTATTGTCGGTAGGACAATTCAATCGGGTTGTATAGTTCGCCTTTTCACCTATTCAGTCTATAAGCGCAATTCAATTCCTTAAGATTTTCTTTGCCTAATCTTCCAGCAAATCAGGCCTTCTTTCTTTTGTTCTTTGAAGTGCTTCCTCATACCGCCAGTCTTCTATCTTAGCCGTATTACCACTTAATAAAATATCAGGCACTTTACTGCCCCGCCATTCAGCGGGTCTTGTGTAAACCGGCGGCGCTAATAAATTATCCTGGAACGAATCAGTTAGTGCAGAAGTTTCATCATTCAGCACACCGGGAATCAGTCTGCCGATGGCATCCACTAAGACTGCAGCAGCTAATTCGCCACCGCTTAGTACATAGTCGCCAATAGAAATTTCTTTGGTTACGTATTGTTCCCGAATGCGTTGGTCAATGCCTTTGTAGTGGCCGCAAATAAACAATAGGTTTTCTTTTAATGAAAGTGTGTTGGCGGTTTTTTGAGTTAGTGTTTCGCCATCGGGTGTAAGAAAAATTATTTCATCAAAGCTTTGTTCTTTGCTTAATTCATCAATAGCATTTGCTAAGGGTTCGGGCATCATTACCATACCGGCACCGCCACCGTATTGGTAGTCATCTACCTGGCCATATTCGTTTACTGCCCACTTCCGCAAATGGTGAATGTGTACCTGAAGTAGTCCTTTTGCTTGTGCCCTTTTTATAATGGAATGAGAGAGCGGACTTTCTAATAATTCAGGAACTACGGTTAGAATATGAATTGTCATTCAGCAAAGATAAAGGCCGTATTTGTGGTGTTTACATATACAACCCACCATCCACGCCCAGCACTTGTCCTGTTATATAATTACTCATATCCGACGCTAAAAATAGGGTTGCGTTAGCAATGTCGTCTGCCGTACCAAACCGCCCTAATGGAATACCTGCTTTATATTTATCCGACTGCTCGCCTTCCTTTAAGTAGGAGGTCATATCGGTTTCTACAAAGCCCGGTGCAATAGCGTTGCAACGAATGTTGCGACTGCCCAATTCCTTGGCTACCGATTTAGTAAAGCCAATGATACCAGCCTTTGATGCAGCATAACTTGCCTGTCCGGCATTGCCCATCAAACCAATAACAGAGCTCATATTAATAATGCTTCCACTCTTCGCTTTCATCATTGGGCGAATAACCTGCTTCGTCATATTGAACACCGATTTTAAATTGATAGTCATTACATCATCCCAGCTTTCCGGTGTCATGCGCAGCAATAAATTATCTTTTGAGATACCGGCATTGTTTACACAAACATCTACGCTGCCAAACTCTTTCAGTACATCAGCCACAAATGTTTCGCAGTCGCTAAACTCACCGGCATTACTGCGATAAGCTTTTGCTTTTACACCCAATGTGATCAATTTTTCTTCTAATGCTTTTGCCTTATCCGCACTGCTTTCGCTTACATAACTAAAGGCTATGTGGGCACCATGTTCCGCCATTTTTAAGGCAATGCCTTCGCCAATGCCACGGGCTGCGCCGGTTACTATTACAACTTTATTTTCTAAGAGTTTCATGCGTTGATTTTGTGGTGAGCAAATGTAATAGTGAATAATGAATTGTAAGTGTGTTGGTGATTACAAAAACTTAGCGCACCGGTTGAATGCTAACGTAAAAGAGTAAAACTTATACAGGTATTCAAGTGCCGCCATGTAAAGGTAAAGCCCCAAAAAAACAGTGTAGATAAAGTGGCAAGAGTTGGCTGAATAAAAATGCTAAGCCATGAAAGTAAGAATTTCTTCAAGAAATTTTCTGTCATTACTCAGTCGCGGTACTTTATGCTGACCGCCCAATTTGCCTTTGCTGCTCAACCAATTTTTAAACGTATGTTTTGGCACTGCTTTTACTTCTGGCAAGCGCAAGGCAATGTCTTTATAGCGCTTGGCTTCATAATCGGAGTTGATGCTTTTTAGGGCACTGTCTAACTCATATACAAATTGTGACAGGCTCTCCGGAACCGTGTCAAATTCAATCAACCATTGATGGGCGCCATTAGTCCCTTCAGAAAAATATATTGGCGCTGCAGAATAGTCTGCAACGGCAGCACCTGTTTTTTTACAAGCGATTGCAATGGCTTTATCTGTATTATCAATTATCACTTCTTCGCCAAATGCATTGATGTAATGCTTGATACGGCCCGATACTTTTATGCGAAAAGGGGACAGTGAAGTAAACTGGATTGTATCGCCGATCAGGTATCGCCACAAGCCCCCATTAGTGGTAATAACCAGTGCATAGTTCTTTCCGATTTCCACTTCATCCAGGCCTATAGTCTGTGGATCTTCTTTATCAAATTCAGCAGGGGGCATAAATTCATAAAAGATTCCATGATCGCACATCAGTAACATACCATCGGCTGTTACATCATCCTGCGCAGCAAAAAAGCCTTCCGATGCATTATACATTTCCATGTACTTAATAGGAGCGCCCACCAGCTTTTCAAAATGTTGTTTGTAAGGCACAAAGCTTACGCCGCCGTGCATGTATAATTCAAGGCTGGGCCATACTTCTTTGATGGTTTCCTTACCTGTTATTTCCAAAATGCGTTTGAGTAATACTATCAGCCAGGTAGGAACACCGGCCATAGAAGTTACGTTTTCATTAATGGTTGATTGCGCCAGTTTTTCAATTTTCTCTTCCCATTCATCCATCAGGGCAATAGATAAATCAGGAGTGCGGATCCAGTTGCTCCAGAAAGGAGAATTTTGTAAAACCACCGCACTTAAATCTCCGTATTGAATATCATCGTTGAATTGATTTATTTGATGGCTGCCACCAATTACCAGGCCTTTCCCGGTAAGCAAATCGCTATCCGGATTGGCAATATAGTAAAGCGATAAAACATCTTTCGATGCTTTGTAATGATTCTCTTTCAAACTTTCGTCACTCACGGGAATGAACTTGCTTTTATCGCTTGTGGTACCGCTGCTTTTAGCAAACCAGGTTACCGGCGTATTCCACAACAGGTTTTCTTCGCCCTGCATCATACGGTCAATAAAAGGCTTTACATCTTCATAGCCCTGTATTGGAATCGCTTTTTTGAAATCAGCTAAAGATTGAATTTGTGAGAAATTATACTGGCGGCCAAACTCGGTATATTGTCCGGCGGCAAGCAGGTCTTGCCATACCTGGTGTTGCGCTTTTGCAGGGTCTTCCATCCACTGCTCAATGGACCAAAGCCGGAAGCGGGCAAAGCGTGATATAGCAGGCGAAAGAAGTTTCATTGTAAAGTGGCAAGATAGGAAAATAACAGCCATCTCATCCTCCTAAAGGGAAGCTGGATAAGAGTTTGTTATTCGTAAAATTCACTATTCAGCTTACAGTGCTTGATAAATTTTTTATAGACCATACTGAATGATTTTTTGTACCAAGCAAATTGCTACTATCAGGCTTTACTTGCGTCGCACTCTTGTACGCTTTGTATTTCTATTCAGCATTAACAACCATGCTTCAAATATTCATCCCACCGCTGCAATAAACATTCGCCCTTGTCATCCCGACGGAGGAGGGATCTGAGGTAAACTTTATAAACGACCTGTGGAGTCAGTTTTACTTTTTAACAATTGTTGTTTATAAAACAGCTCAAAGATCCCTCCTCCGTCGGGATGACAAACAACCCTACTGGTTATAGCAATTGTCTTGGTGAACTGAGCGTCGCCACCATCGCTTCATAGCGGCACAAAAGCCCGTAACAGAAAAACAGAAGAATTTTAAATACAAAGGCTCCTACTGGGCAGGGAGGGTTCTCACTTCGGCAACGTCGTCCAGTTGTACCCATCCCTTGCGATTAAAGCTTCCGCATCTTCAGGCCCCCAGGTGCCAGGCTCATAATTAGGAAAGTCAACAGGAGGGCGGGTATGCCAGGCTTCCAATATTGGCTGAATAATTTCCCAGGCCATCTCTACCTGGTCGGCACGCATGAATAAAGTCGGGTTGCCTTCAATCACATCTTCAAGTAAAGTCTCATAGGCTTCCGGTGAATTATCGCCGTAGGCATCGGTATAGTTAAACACCATATCCACCGGTTGCAACAACATTTGCGGACCTGGGCGTTTAGCCTGGAAACGCAGGCGGATATTCATCTGGGGCTGTATGCTAATTACCAACCTGTTAGGCCGCCATGTTTCACCCGCTTCGGCTGGAAAGGAAAACTGCGGGGCAGGCTTAAATTCAATAACAATAAGGCTGCTTTTCGATTGCATTGCTTTGCCGGTACGTACAAAAAACGGAACATCTTTCCAACGCCAGTTGTCTACATAAAATTTTACAGCTGCAAAGGTTTCCACAGGCGATGCCGGTGTAACTCCTTTCTCAGCATGATAGGCTATTATTTCTTTGCCATGAACCCAGCCCTCGCTGTACTGCCCCCTTACGGCATTGCGGTGTACTTCATCTTTTTGCCAGCGGCGGATGGCTTTTAATACGTCTAGTTTTTTATTACGGATTTCATCTGCGGCAAAAGAAACAGGGGCTTCCATGGCTATCATACAAACCAATTGAAGAATATGATTTTGTACCATGTCACGCAGAGCCCCGGCGCCTTCGTAGTAGGAGCCCCGGCCTTCCACCCCAATATCCTCTGCCACGGTAATTTGAACATGGTCAATATAATGGCTGCTCCAAAGCGGTTCAAATAAGGCATTGGCAAAACGAAGGGCCAAAATATTTTGAACAGTTTCTTTACCCAGGTAATGGTCAATACGGTAGATCTGTTCTTCCTTGAACATAGTGCCTAACAGAATATTTAAATCCATGGCACTTTTTAAATCATGGCCGAATGGTTTTTCAAATACGATGCGGCTTCGGCAAGGGTCTTCTGTTAACTTATGCTCGTGCAGCTTTGTGGCAATCATTGGTGCCATCTGCGGGGCTACCGACATATAATACATCGTATTTGCTTTTTCACCCCATTCCTTTTCCTTAACCGCAACTTTATCCGCCATGTCCTTATACGTAGCTTCCTGTTCCAGGTCGGCTTTTATATAATCAATGTTGGGGGAGAAAACCTTCCAGATTTCCTCCAAATTTTCTTTGCGGCGACTAAAGGAGGAGATGCCTTTTTTTATATAGTCTAAATATTCATTCTCATTAAACTCAGTACGGCCAATCCCGTAGATAAAATACTTTTCGGGCAGGTATTTATCTATATACAAATTATAAAGAGCCGGTAATAGTTTGCGGTAAGCAAGGTCGCCACTGCCGCCGAAGATGAAGATGATAGTGGGGGGAAGCTTATTGATTGATTGATTCATTGTAAGAAGTTGATAGGTTGACAGGTTGATAAGTAAATAAGCCTGAGATTAAAGTTTGCTTCGTAAATAAGTGATATAGCCATTTAGAAGCCGCTCAACTTCATCAAACATTGTTTTGTAATTTGACAACTGTTGTTGCGTAATATAATGGCAGTCGAAAGCGTCAATCAAATGATTTAAAGTTTCACTGAGCGAGCCTCTTGCCTGAATGCAAAAGTGAGTTTGATCTTTGTAAGTAAACCGCCCGTGACCTTCGGCAATATTTGCATTGATGGAACGGGCAGATGGGATGATTTGGCCGCTTAGTTTATATTTTTCCTCGATAGGAAACGTCTTTGCCAGTTTTTCTATTTCTTTTTTAAACTCTCTACCCTTCTTCCAAACATCCAGATCAGTAAAAGGCTGATGGGATTTCTGCTCCATAATATAAGTTTGAAATATTGTTAGCACTTATCAACCTGTCAACTTATCAACTTCCGTTTACGTTCCACTCCGTATGAAACACACCTTCCTTATCTATACGTTGATAAGTATGCGCTCCAAAAAAATCACGTTGTGCCTGGATAAGGTTTACCGGTAATCGTTCGCTGCAATACGCATCAAAATAGGCAAGGGCGCTACTCATGGCGGCAACAGGAATTTTAGAATTTACTGCCAATGAAACGATCTTCCGGATACCAGCTTCTTTTTGTTTTAATACATCGGCAATGCTTTGATGCAGCAATACATTGGATAGCGTTGAATTTTCTGCGTAGGCTTTATCAAACTGGTAGAGTAAAGATGAACGGATAATACAGCCGCCCTTCCAGATAGAAACCACATCGGGCATTGGAATCTCCATTTTATAATCAACCGAAACTTTGGCTAGTAAACTTAAGCCTTGCGCATACGCAATAAGGAAAGAGAAGTATAAAGCATCTTCCAAATCCTGTATAAATTCAGTTGATGGCAGGGTAAGCTTTGTTATTTCTGTACCGTATAGTTTGCTTGCTTCTACTCTTTCATTTTTATACACCGATAGATCACGCATAGCAACTGCCATATCAATTGTTGGTATGGAAACCGGCAGGTTCATTGCATCCTGAGAGGTCCATTTGCCGGTGCCTTTAGAGCCAGCCTTGTCTAAAATATGATCTACCAGGTAATCTTTGTCATCCGCTGTTTCTGTATCTAATGTTCTAAAAACTTCCGCGGTAATTTCTATTAAAAACGATTGCAGGCTGCCCGCATTCCATTTTAAAAAGACAGCATGTAACTCTTCGTTTGTATAGCCTGCGCCGCGCTTCATAATGTCGTAGGCTTCGCTTATGAGTTGCATCATAGCATACTCAATTCCGTTGTGCACCATTTTTACGTAATGCCCTGCCGGACCGTTTCCCATATAAGCTACACAAGGCTTGCCATCAACTTTAGCGGCTATAGCTTCCAGTATAGGTTGTAAGTAGCGATAGGCTTCCTTATCACCACCGGGCATCATACTCGGGCCAAATCGTGCACCCGCTTCACCGCCCGAAACACCCATTCCAAAAAAGTGAATGCCTTTCGGTTGCAGGTATTCAATTCGCTTTTGAGTGTCTTTATAAAACGAGTTGCCACCATCAATTAGAATATCATCTTCCTCTAAATAAGGCAACAGGTTATTTATCACATCGTCAACCGGCTTACCAGCGGGCACCAGCATCATTATTTTGCGGGGCTTTTTTAGGGAGCGCACCATTTCTTCAATATTGATGGTACCCTTTACAACCGTGCCTGAAGGTGCGGCTGCTTCCAGCTTATCGGCCCTTTCCTGTTTCAGATCAAAGCCTATTACTGCAAAACCATTATCGGCTATGTTCAGCAAAAGATTACTGCCCATCACGCCAATGCCGATCATTCCGAAATCAAAAGTTGCTTCCATATTTATCCGTTTCTTTTAGTAGTGTCGGTTAAATGCTGCTGCTGCTCGGGCACTTTTACCGGTTTAGTAACAGGTTCTTTTTGTCCATTGTGACAGGTATAGCAGGTAACGGTTAAAGCGGTAGAAAGGTTGGCTGCTTTTCCGGAGTATGGAAAATATTGATCGTTAAGTTTATTGGTCATTGTCATCATCTCACGGGCTACCAGTTTATGCTTTTTTTTGTCGGAAGCCATATCCCACTCATCTTTTTCTACATTGTGTACATGGCAGAAACCACACTCAACATTCAGTGATACTGAAAAATGGTTCATTACGCTATCCATTTGCTGCTCAGTAATATTTTTAGGAAGAACCTTTAAATTCTTATACCCGGGGTCTTTAATACCAGTAAAGGCGTAGGAGATGATAACCAGGCAAATAATTCCAATGGTGACAAAAAACGGTCTTTTCATAAAGCGTTAAAATTTAGGACTCAAGTTATAGAAAAATCATGCACAAGCACTTAAACACGACGTTGCCATTTTGCTACGCCGTATTTTTGTTATCTTAAAATAAATCAATAACCTTTAATTTCTAAAGGCAGAATGCACTAAGACAATTAGAGGCATCGAAATATTAATCATTATGGAAGCAGCAACTATAAATAAAACGCCTTTGACCGCTAAAGATTTTGCTACCGACCAGGAAGTACGCTGGTGCCCCGGCTGCGGCGATTATTCTATACTGGCACAGGTACAAAAGGTGATGCCTACATTGGGGATCCCCCGCGAGCAAATAGCTATCATATCGGGCATCGGTTGCTCGTCACGTTTCCCATATTACATGAACGTTTACGGTATGCATTCTATTCACGGCAGGGCTACTGCTATCGCAAGCGGGTTGAAGGCAGCCCGACCCGATTTAAGTGTGTGGATCGTAACAGGAGATGGCGATGGATTGAGCATCGGTGGCAACCATACTATTCATTTACTTCGCCGCAATTTTAATGTGAATGTGCTGTTGTTTAATAACCAGATTTATGGTTTAACCAAAGGGCAGTACTCACCAACATCTGAAGAAAATAAAGTAACCAAGAGTACACCGTTTGGTAGCATTGATCATCCGTTCAACCCAATGGCGTTAGCGCTTGGCGCCGATGCCAGTTTTATAGCCCGCACAATGGACCGCGATGTAAAACATTTACAAAGCATGTTGCTACGGGCAAATGCTCACCAGGGAACTTCCTTTCTGGAGATCTATCAAAACTGCAACATCTTTAATGATGGCGCTTTTGAAGCATTCACTGAAAAAGGTTCAAAGGCAGATGAGGCGCTTTTTTTGGAAAATGGCCAGCCCCTGATTTTTGGTGCTAACCGCGACAAGGGAATCAAATTGGATGGATTTAAACCTGTTGTTGTGAACCTGAATGACGGTAACAGCGCCGATGATTTATGGGTGCATGATGAAGGCGATCTGTACAAAGCGCAGATATTAACCCGCATGTTTGATGATCCAAGAGTGGAAGGTCATTTGCCCCGGCCATTTGGTGTTTTTTACCAGGTGTCCCGCCCAACATATGAAGAAGTAATGAAAAAGCAAATTGATTATGCAAAGGAAAAGAAACCGGCTGATTTAAATAAGTTGCTGAGGGGAAATGAAGTTTGGGATATAGTTTAGAAGATAAAACAGGACTATGTCATAAATAGAAAAGCCACAGTAGTTGTGGCTTTTCTATTTCTATTTATTTTTTCGATGCTTTATATCATTTTACGTTGCATATCCGCCGTCATCAACTTCCCTTCAAGCACATTCGCTAATTCCACCACAGCTTCATTATCCCTTTTACGTGCCTCTTTTACTTTAGTAGGGAAAATAGAAATGCCATTATAAATGCTGTACTGTAAAGTAAGCTCGTATTTGTGAAGACGAAAGTCCCAGCTAATAGCATCAAAATCATCTTCTTTGTTAGTAAACAGAATTTTCAGTTCATCAGTTAAAATACCTGCAATTTGATAAAAGCGTTTCAGGTTGCCTTCGCCATCAATAACAGCTTCTGTACAACCAAGCGAGGTTCGTAGGGTGAGACTCATATAGCTATGTTTAGTATCTTTTTAGTAAGACAACGATCTCACACAACCTGCTGCACTTATTATATCAACCAATCGTTACGCCTTGAATTTTTTTGCTTTTGGCACTTTACTTCCGTCTAATAATTTTTCGGCGCCTACATTTTTACCGTTGCTGTCGCAACCATATTTGGGAGGGAAAGCTTTGTTCCATACACTGCATGAGGAAAGTGTTGTGAAAAAAAGAGAGAAAATTAATAGGTAGCGGAAGGCTTTCATACTGATTGTTTTTCTTGGAACGATAAATATAAATTTAAATTTTCTCGTTTGCAACATTCACGGCATCGAACCATTTTGCGTAGCCTACGTAATTATTGGCGATGCGATTGATCTCTCCTTCTACTTTATCTACGGAAATTTCCTTTATTTTTTTAGCGGGTACGCCGGCATAAATAGCGTTGCTTTCGCAAATTGTTCCTTCTAAAACCACGGCACCGGCAGCAATGATCGTATTGCTATGCACTACCGCATTATCCATTACGATGGAACCCATGCCTATCAATACATTATCATGAATTGTACAACCGTGCACAATAGCATTATGACCAATGGAAACATTATTACCAATTGTTGTCTTTGATCGCTTGAATGTACAATGGATGACAGCACCGTCCTGTACGTTTACTTTATTTCCCAATGTAATAGAATTTACATCGCCCCTAACAACTGTGTTAAACCAGATACTGCATTCATCACCCATTTTTACGTCGCCCACTATTGTGCAGTTAGGCGCAATAAAACAAGCGTCGCCCCATTTTGGAAAAACATTTTCTACCGGTAAAATCAAAGCCATACTATTTATAATTTACGATTGCAGATTTACGATTTTTGCGGCAATGAACCTTCGGCAGTTATTTTTAAATCACGTTGCGCAAACTTCATCAGCACCCCTGGCATTGGAAATAGTGAAAGCAGAGGGGTGTGAACTGATTGACGCCTCCGGCAAAAAGTATATAGACCTCATTGGTGGCATAAGCGTAGCTAATGTTGGCCACCGGCACCGGAAAGTGGTAGAAGCTATAAAACAGCAAGCCGATAGTTATTTACATGTTATGGTATATGGTGAATTTGTACAAAGCCCCCAGGTACAATATGCAAAAGCATTGACTGAACATTTACCGGCATCACTAAATTCTGTTTACTTTACTAATTCCGGCGCCGAGGCAGTTGAAGGCGCTATGAAGCTGGCTAAGCGGGCAACAGGTCGTACAGAAATTATTGCTTTTAAGAACTCTTATCATGGCTCTACGCAAGGTGCTTTAAGTATAATTGGCGATGAATACTGGCGGAATGCTTACCGTCCCTTATTGCCCGATGTACAACATTTAGTTTATAATTCATTTGAGGACCTGGAGCAGATAACAGAACGTACCGCTTGTGTAATTGCGGAAACAGTACAAGCAGAAGCAGGCATTTTGTCGCCGCAAAATGGTTGGCTGAAAGCATTACAAAACCGTTGTAAACAGGTTGGAACTCTTTTTATTCTTGATGAGATACAAGCGGGTTTTGGACGCACCGGAAAGCTATGGGGATTTGAACATTTTAGTGTAGTGCCCGATGTTTTGCTGCTTGGAAAGGCACTTGGCGGAGGTCTGCCATTAGGTGCCTTTATCGCGGATAAGAATTTAATGAATCATTTAAGTGATAATCCTGTTCTTGGTCACATAACAACTTTTGGCGGTCACCCACTTTGTTGTGCTGCAGGCTTAGCAGCTTTTACTGCTTTGATAGAGGAAAAAATGTTTGATGATGTTGCGGAGAAAGAGCGTCTATTCAAAAGCCTTTTGCATCATCCCAAAATACGCACCGTCAATTCTTTTGGTTTATGGATGGCAATAGAATTTGAAAATTTCGAACAATGTAAAAGGGTAATTGACTATTGCATTGAAAGAGGCGTGCTTACCGATTGGTTCTTATTTAACGCACATAGCTTGCGTATTTCGCCGCCATTGATTATTTCTAAAGAGCAAATTGAAGCGTCTTGTAAAATTATTTTAGAAGCACTTCAATAATTATTTGCAGATGTGGAAACCGCGAACTTACTTTGCACTACAAAGTGCTTTTTATGAGC
>JAQBNG010000223.1 GCA_028288675.1 Flavisolibacter sp.
AACAGGGCTATTGATGGTGGTGCTGGTACGGTGCTTGATCTTCCGCTGGATCCGGCCAAAGAATTAAAATCACTTATTTTAAAAGCCATTGCCAATGATGTGGTAATTGGTTTAATGAGTTTAACACTTGTACGATGAAAAAATTATTCCGCTTTTCAGCCTTGTTCAGTTTACTATTTCTGTCAAAAGTTTTGCCGGCACAAAAAGGTGACAGCGTTTACCTGTTTTGTTATTTTAAAGGGGGTGGTGATGGCCTGCATTATGCCTACAGTAATGATGGCTATAAATGGAATACGATGTTTAATGACAGTGCTATTTTAAAGCCAACCGTTAGTAAGGATAAACTGTTTCGTGACCCCTGTATCATTAAAGGCGCTGATGGAAAATATCACATGGTGTGGACAGTTAGCTGGGCTGATAAAGGCATCGGTTATGCTTCATCTTCTGATTTAATGCACTGGAGTGAACAGCGATTTGTCCCTGTTATGCAGCATGAAGATTCGGCGAAAAACACCTGGGCGCCGGAGATCAATTACGATCCGAAAAAAAAGGAATACGTTATCTATTGGGCTTCAACAATTGCCAGCCGGTTTCCACAAAAAGATACTTCGGTGGAAGGCAGGAAAAACAACCACCGCATCTATTACGCCACCACAAAAGATTTTAAAAAATGGAGCAAAGCAAAGTTGTTGTATGAACCCGGCTTTAGTGTAATTGATGCAACGCTTATTGCGGACGGGAAGCAATATGTGATGTTCTTAAAAAATGAAACAAAGTCGCCGGTGCAGAAAAACCTTCGTGTGGCGTATGCAAAAAATATTACCGGGCCTTATTCACAAGCCGGAGCGCCAATTACTGGTAACTATTGGGCAGAAGGCCCAACCACTTTAAAAATTGGGGATGAGTGGATGGTTTACTTTGATAAATACACTGCTCATTCGTATGGAGCTGTTCTTTCAAAAGATTTGGTAAACTGGACCGATGTTTCGGATAAAGTGAGCTTTCCAAAAGGAGTGAGGCACGGGACAGCGTTTACGATTTCAAGAAAGGAATTTGAGAAGATGAATAATAAATAAGTGTCAGCTGCTTCACTTTTGGCAAACCGATATTAGTTGGTTACCCAGTACTATTCCGTAGTCTCGTCTTCTTTTGTCTTTCAACTTTAGACTTCGTAGAGACCAGTGGACTTTAAAAACGCCTCTGAAATACTCCAGTCGAACTAATTGCTTTTCGTAATTAATTTCATTACAGGTTCTATCAATTTTTTAGATGCTGCAGCATCCAGGTGCAAGCCGTCTGCAGTCATAGTATTAATATTCAATCCCGGAGTTTTATATCCGTTCACAAAAAAGCAATCGTTGCGTTTGGCTACCTTTTTAAAAGCTTTGCTCATTTTTTTACTCTTTTATCACCACCTTTATATTTCACTTGCCCTTCCGCTTTTTCACCATATGGCGGCGGAGAAATGATGATGATCTTAGCCTTGCTGATAGTAGCATAACTGCAGCCCTTTATTTTTTTAATGAGCGTCTCCATGTTATGGGGCACTTCTTTCTGGCGGTCGGCAAAAACAGCTTTGGCATCATTAGTACCCAGTTCTATAATTATAAAGTCAAAGGG
This sequence comes from Flavisolibacter sp., assembly GCA_028288675.1. Classification (GTDB taxonomy): domain Bacteria; phylum Bacteroidota; class Bacteroidia; order Chitinophagales; family Chitinophagaceae; genus Flavisolibacter. Next base: position 1,621 of record JAQBNG010000223.1, read on the forward strand.
ATTATCCTTCGTATAATCGGCTGCTTTTTTAAGATTTTCATCAACTACAAGAAGCGAATTCAGTGTGCTGTCTCCATTATTTACAAAACCGATTGTTCTGCCCGACTTACTGATGTTGAAGACCATTGCAGTTGGAAGGGCTAACTGGATTTGCTTTGGCCAGCTCTCGGGAAAAGTACCGTTGCTGTCGCCGAGGGTAAAGATGTTCAGGTGTTTACCAGGCGAGACAGGCGGTTGCGCTATGATTAAAGCTGGAAGTAGCAATAGGAATACAAAGAAGGATTTCATTTTAATCGTTGATAAAAATTTTATCTAGTGAAACAAGATTGCCGGTACTTCCGTAAACGTTCTTTCTTTTATCTGACCAGTTGCCGTGTTCACCTGTGACGGAAACTGTTAGCGTATAGTTGCCTTTGGGGACAAAAGGGCTTAGAAACTGAAGCGATACCAGGGGGTACTTAGTGTACATATCAACAAGAGACGAGAGCACCATTTTCCCTTTGGTGTTTTTGAGATTGATACGGGCATAACCTCCGGTTGGACCGGATAAGCCATACAAGCCTATTTGTGTACCCCTGAATTTCACAGATAAAGAAGCACCCTTTTCGTCTGAACTGCTCACTGATGTACTGTCTGATTCATGTTGCCAATTTCCGGAATAAGTAATAAACCGGTTGTCTGTATTCTCAATTGTTTTTTTACCAATTGTTGATGGTAAAGCAACCCCGGTTGAAGTATTGATCTTCCAGGCTTCCCTGAATTTTGGAATAGATAAAGAGGTGCCTGAAACGATTAAAGGCTGCCAAACATAAGTGGCTGCTGATGCCTGTTTGGGAAAAGACCAACGGTCACCCATAAATAAATAAGTTGTTTCTTTTGATCCTTCGATGGGCAGCACAAAAGTTGTTTGGGAGTTCCAGGTCAGCGTACCTTCTGGTGCAAAGAGGCCCCTCGATGTCCATGGGCCTTTCAGTGATGTAGCCGTATAGTAATAGTTGTCATTCTTTTCCCAGCTTGTCAGGTGAGAACCAAGAAAGTAATATATGCTGTCCTTTCGAAAAATAGCAGGCGACTCAAATCCTGATGTCATGGCCTTATTCACCTGCTCACTCACGCTTTTGTAATCATCGCTAAGCTTGTAGATATCTCCGCCGTGCAGCAGTACATAACCGGTGCCATCCTTATCCTGGAAAGTGCCCATGTCCCATTTTTTTACAGGCTTGCCATTAAAGAGCAAGGGACCTTTAAATACATATGGCCCGGTGATGGTCTTTGATGTTGCATAGCCAACAAACTGGTCTATATAGCCAAGCGTGTCTACATGCATGTACATTATGTACTCACCGGTCTTTGGGCATTTCATCACCTTTGGTCGTTCACCTACCCGGTTGGGTCCTAGTTTACCTGAAGCCTGAACCGGCAGTGCTATCCTTTCAAACTTCCAGTTGTATAAATCAGGTGATGAATAGCAATTAAAACCAACAAAAGCATTACTTGTATCTGTGTGTGCTTCGCCAAAAAGATAATACCTGCCATTGTCTTTAACTATGTTAGCACCATGTGCACTCACAACATTCCCTTTGTCATCTAACCACGGAACGCCTGAATAAATTGCGTTGTAACTGCCTGGCCGCTGAGCAATGGAAATATGAAAAGCTATAAGGAGAAAAATAATGAATGAACCATTAATTATTGATTTAGAAATGAAATTCATGTAGTGCTGATTTGTATAGCTGTATTAATTAAATCGTATTGATAATTTGCCGGAATACATCTCAGCCGCTTTAGTAATTTATCGCTGTGCTGTTATTGACTGCATACTGCGGTTTGATGCCGCCTGCTGATTTTATATCTGTAAACTTTACCCGTTCGGCATCGTTGATGACAATTTTTGCGTTATCCGGTAAGCTGATGTTTTGAAAGGTTACATTCCTGAGACGGTGGCCGGGTTCTTTGAATCCATTTATGTTGATGACAGGTTCTTTTAGCGAAGCCATGGTCAAGTCAATATTCTTAAACAGGAAATTTTCGAAGGTGGGCACTTCAGGAGCAGGGTCGCCATCATTGTTATAGTTCACACCAGAAAAGATGGTAATCTTCAATAACTGGCAATCGGTAACGGTTACATTTCTTACATAGCCTCCACGGTCTTTTGTACCTTTTATTTGCATACCATGAAGCAGCGCTCCTGCCTTGCAATCCTGCACCAGCACATCGCTTACACCACCCGACATTTCACTACCGATGGAGATGCCGTGCCCTCTCTTAAAATCACAATTCGTTATCCGCACATTCTTTGTAGGCTTACCAACATAAAAGCCTTCGGGATTTTTCCCCGATTTAATGGCAATACAATCGTCACCTGTATCAAACGTACAATTGAAAATATAGGAGTCAGTAGAAGAGTCGGGATCTATGCCATCTCCATTGCGGACGTTGGTAACTATGTTTAAGTCATGACAGGTGATATTATCGCTGTAAATATAGTGAAGCGTCCAGCTGGCAGGCTCGGTAAGAGTTAGATTGGAGATGCTTACATCCTGGCAATTCATTAGCAGGATAAGACGTCCCCTGCTCCTGAGGCCATCCTTTTTAATCATGGCGTCACCTAACCTTTTTCCTCCACCGGAAATAGTTCCTCCACCCGTGATGCGAAGATTTTTTATAGTATACGTTCCATTGCGGTTGAGCGTTCCGGCGTTCAGTAAACTGGCATAGGTCTTTAATTCCCATCCTTCAAAGCGATTCATTATCATGGGTAAGTAGTCTTCTGTTGCAACAGAACCTTTCAACACCCCTCCTTTTTCAATATAAAGCGTCATGTTGCTCTTAAGAAAAAGAGCGCCGGAATTGAATACGCCTTTTGGTATGTACACAGTTCCACCTTCTGTGCAGGCATCAATCGCTGCTTGTATAGCACGGGTGTTTTTTATGGCGGTATCATCCTTTGCTCCATAATCGAGTATGCTATAAATTTTGCTCTTTGTGGTTGTTTTAAACTTTAGCGTATTCAAATCTTTTGAACCCTCGCTCTTTCCTTGTTTAATGCTGACACTTACAGTGTACGATGTAGCAGGTAATAGATTACCAAGCGTATAGTTCGTCTTGCTGGTGGAGCCAACGACTTTTCCATTCAGCCGGATCTCATATGCTACGCTGTCCTTGTAATATTGTTTATCCCATAACAGGGTGGCCGCGTTACCCGTTAAAGTTGCCGGTGCTATAAGGAGGTGATAATTTTTAGGAGGCGAAGCATATACTTGTACTGTGCCAAGAATTAAAGGGAAAACAAAAACAGCAAGCTTCTTCATACGCAACTCATTAGCATTAGTTGTAAAGCTATTTTTTACTGATGAAGTATTGTCCTGTGCTATCCCGAAAGGGTTGGGTTTTGGCTAGCCTTGGTTTATTTAGTGGTATGTAAGAAATTTTTTTATCCTGCATTGTCATAGGCTGCTTTCAGCCACTCAATAACTTCCTTGTCAATATCTTTTATGTCTGCCAGGTTGATTTTATGTGAACACATGGCATTTGCTGAA
>JAQBNG010000016.1 GCA_028288675.1 Flavisolibacter sp.
TGAAACAGCAGCAGAAGCAATAGCCCAGCTAAAAGCAATGAACATAAAGTCTTATCTCCTTACAGGCGACAATGATAAAATTGCTTCATCAGTTGCAGCTAAATTAAAAATGGACGGTTACTTTGCAAATGTACTACCCCACGAAAAGTTAGATAAAGTAAAAGAGTTCCAGACAAAAGGTGAAGTTGTAGCAATGACAGGTGATGGCGTAAACGATGCACCTGCACTAGCACAGGCAGATGTAGGAATTGCAGTAGGTAGCGGAACAGATGTAGCAGCCGAAACAGCCGACATAATATTAGTGAACAGCGACCCAAAAGACGTAGTACAGATGATTGACTTTGGCAGAAAAACCTATCGTAAAATGATACAGAACCTTGCCTGGGCTGTAGGCTACAACGTGCTTGCTATTCCATTAGCAGCCGGCGTATTATATCCAACCTTTATGCTTAGCCCTGCAATGGGTGCAGTGCTTATGAGTTTAAGCACAGTGATCGTTGCCTTCAATGCAAGGTTATTGAAACTTCAATAACACAACAAGGTGACAACAATCATTTATTACATTCTTTACCGTCATAAATAATAGCTTTTAGGCAAGGTACTTTTGATGATTAACTGATTAAAATAACATAAAAATGAAAACGTTACTAATATTATTAATTGCCTCTTTTGCAACGTTTACCACTTTCGCACAAAAAGCTAAAGGCAACAGAAAAACAGCAAAGACAACTATGACTGTACAGTCGAACTACCATTGCCCCATGCACCATGATGTTGTGAGCAATGAGGCTGGAAAGTGCAGTAAATGCAATATGGATCTGACCCTTTCCAAAAAGGAGCAAATGAAAAAAGACGTCATGAAGGATTACAGTTGTCCCATGCACAAGGAAGTTGTAAATAACACAGCAGGCATTTGCGCTAAATGTGGAACAGCTCTCGCAGTGATTGAAAGAAAAGGCAGCAAACAAGGTCATACATCTTACGTATGTGCAATGCATCCCGGTGTTGTTGCCGATAAAGTGGGCAAGTGTGCTAAATGCGGTATGGAATTGACAAAAGCAAAAAGCTAACTGCTTAAACGGAAACGATGCATCCCTGGCAAGAAATTCTGATGATACAGAAAATTATAAACTGACCACATGAATGCATGAGATTTTTAGATACATTAATTGTATTAAAAGCTGCAATTGCAAGTGGCAATCAGTAAATTGGAGAATTCAATAATTACGAGTTATTGATAGTTGGCAGCCAGCTCAAAATACAACAATAGGCTTTGAATGACCGGGGCTTTGAAGAATGGTAGAAGCTACGTCGAACGTTTCTTTAATGATCTCAGTCGTCAACTTATCAGCGTTTTCAAGTTCGTGAATTATTGCTCCTTCTTTCATCAACAAAATACGGTTAGCAAAATTGATGGCTAAGTTAAGGTCATGCAGAACGGCAATTACCGTTGTATTGCGTTCGCAAAAGTCTTTAGCTACCCGTAATAACTGGTATTGATACTTTACATCGAGGTGCGAAACCGGCTCATCTAAAAACAAAATCCGCCTCTCTCCTGCTTCGTTATTCCATATCTGTGCAAGCACTCTGCTCATTTGCACTTTTTGCGCTTCACCACCAGATAATGTAGTGTAATCACGATGTAACAAATGTGCGACGTCCATTAACCTTACAGCTTCTTTACAAATGGCTAGATCATTTGCGGTTGGTTGCGTGGGAAAATAAGGATAGCGGCCCATCAGTACAATTTCTTCTACCGTTATTGGAAAGGCTAAATGATAATGTTGCGAGAGCACTGCACGTTTAGAGGCTAAGTTATTTTTACTGTACTTAGAGAGTTTTTTATCATCTAAAAAAATGGCTCCCGATGAAGGCTTTAAATCACCGGCAAGTAATTTCAGCAAGGTAGATTTGCCGGCGCCATTCGCACCCATGATAACATGAAACTGGCCGGGAGAAAATCGGACTGAGGTCTCCTTCAGCAGGAAACTGTTCCCGATTTTATACGATATATTTTGAGCGCTAAGCACCGTAACCTCCTTTTGGCTGCAACAGGTTAAAGCGCTTCAAAAGAAGAATAAAAATTGGCGCACCCACCAGCGAAGTGATGATACCAATCGGTATTTCAGCAGGCGCTAACAATAACCGTGCAGCCAGGTCGGCAAGCGTAAGAAGCGCCGCCCCTAAGATGGCTGAAGCAGGAAGCAACCGCCGGTTGTCGCTGCCAATTAAAAGCCGAACTACATGCGGCACAATCAAGCCCATAAAAGAAATCACACCCACAAAAGAAGTGGCCACAGCTACCATTGCAGTATTCATCAACATCACTCTTCGTTTCAATTTCTCTGTATCAACTCCTAAGTAAGCAGCTTCTTCTTCGCCTAATAATAAGGCGTTTAATCCTTTTGCATCACGAAGTGTGATAATAAAAATCACGAAAGCCACAGTACCTACAATGGCAACTTGCTGCCATGATGCACCGGAGAAAGTTCCGAGGTTCCAAAAGGTAATACTTCTTGCCTGCGGATCGCGGGCTATGTAACTCATAAAGCCGGTACCGCTCAGGCAAACAGCATTTACTGCAATGCCAATTAATAACAGCGATAAAATAGAAACACGACCTGCACTTTTAGCTAAGGAATAAACAACATAAGTAGCAGTCAAAGCACCCAAAAAAGCAACTACCGGAACTAACAAAGGCCCAGTATAACTCTTTACTTCCGGGCTCATTTTTGCTGCCAGTACAAATACAATGGAAGCGCCGAAAGCTGCACCGGACGAGGTTCCTACCAGGCCGGGCTCTACGATCGGGTTGCGAAAAAGGCCTTGCATCAACACACCACTCACAGCTAAAATAGCCCCGGTGATAGCACATAATAAAACCCGTGGCAAACGAAGTTGAATAAACACCGCTTCATAGATGGTCCCGGGATCTTTGCCTGAAAAAAAATGCTGTAGCGATGCTGCCATATCAGATGGCAACACCGATACAGCACCGAAAGCAATGCCGCAAAGCATGCACACGATCATCAGCGTGAGAAGCAGTGGAAAGAAAAGTTTATTTTGTCGCAACACCGGCAGTAGTATGTAGATCGTGGATCAATTGAATAATGTTGTCACCGGTGCGGGGACCAAAATAAATCAGGTCGTGTTCTTCAAAGCGAACTACCCGCCTATTCTTTCCTGCATTGGTCAAAGCAACTCCCGGGACACTTGCAATAAAGCCATCCATGGTACCCATCTTATCATAACCATAATCGGTGGCAATAATAATGTCCGGGTTGGCCAGGGCAACTGCTTCCGGACTCATTTCTCTTGCTCCTTTTCCATCGTACGTTGCCGGGGTGCATCCTGCCATTCGTATCATTTTATCTCCTACCCCATTGCGGCCGCTCATTACAAAATAATTATTATTGCGAAGGCCGAAATGAATGATCATAACACGTAACGAATCTTTGATATTCGCAACTTTCAGCGCATCCTCTGCACGGGTTATTCCTTCATCCATCTTCTTAATTATTGAATCGGCTCTTTTCTCTTCGCCAAAAAACTTACCCAGTTCCTTCAATAAAAGACGGGCACTATCAATGGTGTTAGCGCCACCAAAAGCCTTAATGTTCAAGCCAGCTTTTGTTATTTGCGGCAACACATTTTCAGGCCCAATGTCGTTGCTGTGAATCACCAGGTTGGGGTTCATGGCAATAATACTTTCAGGGCTCAACGCCCGATGATAGCCAACTGTTTTTAAAAGCTTTGCGCTATCGGGATAGGTGCTGCTTAAATCAACTGCAACAATATTATGGCCCTTTCCCAAAGCAAAAACCATTTCGGTTAAATGCTTCGATAGACAAACAATGCGCATGTCCTTTGTGCCATCGGCTTCTTTATTATGAAAGCGGTCGCAGCTAAAGAGAACAAATGAGGCAAATACGATAATGAATAGTTTTTTCATTGATTTCTTTTAAACCGATGAGAACAAGAGTAAACAGAGTTGAAGCTGAGAGATACATCTCTGCCAATCCCCCTGCTTCTCTTGTTCTCTGCGGTTAGCACTTTAAAAAATATATTTCAAATTCACGCCGCCAAAGTAAACCGCCTTTGCAGGCCCGGCGATATAAGCATCAGGAATCTGGTTCACAAAAACCATGATGGGATATTTAACACCGGAGACATTATTTACTGCGGCATAAATATCCAAATCAAAATGATGAGAAATAGTATTGCGATAACCCAGTTTTGCATTCAATAAACCCCAACTGCTTACCTTATAAGGTGCTGTATTCTGCGTACCATCGGCAGTACCTAAAGAAGTAAGCGTAAAGGCATCACGATAGGCGTAAACTATATTACCATATATGCCCGGCCTTGTGGTAAAATCAATACCAACGTTAGCTACCCATTTAGATACACCGGCGACCTGGTGGTCGCTATAGTCAACTGTAGCCGCCG